>CP064970.1:686925-1030387 GCA_016699305.1 Alphaproteobacteria bacterium | reverse complement strand
CCATCACGCCGATGCCGATGAGTGTGATTGCCAAAAGCAACCACTTGGCCGCGTCGAGATATGGAACGAGCGTTTGAAGTGTGTCGCGCGCAGGCGCAAGGCTGTCCTGCAAGGCGTTGACGGCACCAAGACCCACCGTTGCCGCAGTAGCGGCCTTTCCGCCCTTTACGGTGCGGGACTGTTGCAGGTTCCTAGCGGGAGGCTCCACGCCTGCCAACGTCAGTGCCTTGTCAAGCTGCGCAGCCGTGTACGGCTGCTGGCCGTTCTCAAAACCAATGATAGCCACAGCCAGGGCCTTCAAATGCTCATGTTTGTGCATATCTAGCTCAACATCTGCACCGAACCTAGAGCCTTCGCAAACAGCCTTGATGTAAGCGACCGTATCGTTTTCGGAAGTAGGAGCCCAACGTCCAATGATTTGTCGGATGGTGCGCAAGCCGTGTTTGACCTGATAAGAGATCAGTGTCCGGGCCAGCGCGCGGATCCCGTAGATCGGCGTACTGAACACGAAGAACTTCTCGTCCGTTTGGGTTTCAGCCAGTCCCTGCCATTTCGTTTCCGTCTTTTTCAGGTTGCCGGGGTTGTTGTTGCGAATTCCTCGTGGAAGCGTCTTGTTTGTCATCTTTTCAGTCCTTTCGTTAAGGCACAATAAAACCGCCAGTTCTTGGGAACGGCGGCTGGGGTGGAAATGTGGCGGCGCTTAAGACCCTTTGCTCGTCCACCAGCGCAGGACGTTGTCGAGCACGAATCCGGCGATGGCTCCCAACGTCAGGATCACGGCAAAGCCGCCTTTCCAGCGATTGGCGAGACGGTCAAGCTGATCAAGGCGCGAGTCGATGCAATCCATCTTGGCCTTGATCTCGGTGACGGCGCTGACCAGCGCGGCGACTTGCGCTTCAAGGCGTCCAATGCTGCGGAAATATTCGATCTGTTCGTTGGGACTCATGGCAAAGCTCTCCTGATCCCGCCTATTGGGCAGGCTTTCCGTTTGTGTTTGGGGCATGGGCTTATCCTGCGACGATGATGACAAGGGGTTGCCGGATTTCATCTTCCGTTGGCGGCGCGGCGTTCGCGCGCAGGATTTCGATAGCGATCTGGCTTGCATGTGCAAAGCGCGTGGCCGGACGGAGCAAAACCTCCGTTGCGCAGGCCGTCACGCGCATGTTGGCGGTTGTCGGTTTGCGGACGACCTCAACGGCATTTTGCGTTACGCGCAACATTAGGCTTGCACCTTGTAGCCGAATTCGGCGGCGTTGATCTGGCTTTCCGTCCATGCCGCAGAGGTTGCCGGATTAAGATCCCAGATTTGCCGCTGATCGACGTAAGAGTCCGAAAGCGACCGATCGCCGCCTTCGTAGTTGGCTCCAGCAACACGCGCAATGCCGCGCAGGGTTCGCGTTCCCGCATCGTCCTTGCGGGCCAGAATGTTCGCTTGAACGCCGAACACCGAGGCATTTAAGGCCGTGACGTCCGCAAAGACGAAACTGTCCGTAGCCCCCGCCGTATCGCTGACATTGTAGCCCGCATCTTCGTCCGGCGAAGCGTCGTCCACATTCTCCCAATTATTCGCGCTGCCCGTCGGCGTAAACTGTGCCGCTGCGCCCGCGCCAGAGGGGAAGATCGTGTCCACGCGCACATCGCCAAGAAAATCCTTGTTCACGCTTCCCGTGCCGTCGCAGATGTAAAGATCGCCGTAATAGGCCACCACGGCAGGCGTCAGGCCAAACATCTTGATCGAGTTGGCCGTGGCAAGCGAGGACGAGTATTTCGTGTCACCCGTGTAGCTGGCCCAGCTCTGTCCGTTGACGCGGACTTCAAAGTAACCGCCGCTGTCGGCGATGGTCAACTTGGCTTCGACATAATTCCACGCGCCAACCGGCAACGCGCTGCCGGAAGTCGCCAGTACCGTACCGCTGGTCGAGCCACGCGCCAGCATGAGCGCCCCTGTGGTTGTGATACAAAGCGTGGCCTGCGCGTTGCCTGTGTTGTCGCGGAACTGGAAGAGCGCGGCATTGCCGGAAGGCAACGCCTCAATCTTTATGGCGGCCCCGACAACCCACGTTGCCTGTTCGTCCAGCGTCTTGGTGATGTAGCCGGAGGTTGAGTAAAGCCGCACACACTTGCTGCCCGACCGTCGCCCGACGTCGATGGAGACGTAGCTGCTCGATCCCACTTCCGCGTATTTGTAAAGAAACTGGTCGCGGGTTGTGTAATGGGTAAAACCGTCGATAAAACGAAGAGCCATAAATCCTCCTTAAAGGCGAATGCCCGCCAACGCGAAGCCTATATCGGAAAGCGTGTCGTCGGGCGAAGACGACGCAACGAGCGACAAGATGTCGCCAGCCGCGAAGTCGGTGGTGTTTAGGCATGTGAATGTGGCGCTGGTAGCAGAGGCCGCGAAGATCATGGAGGCAAACTCAGCCCCGTTCTTGCGGATCGAAAAGGCCACCGCCGCTGTAGCCGCCGTTGCGGCCACGCCTTTGCTCTGAGGCATGCCGGAAAGAAAGCGAACGGCGCGAGGCATGGGAAAGCGCATGATGACGGCGCTTCCTGCTGGCTTGCCTGCATAGCTGCCGCCAACATCATAGGGCGTCGCCACGCCAGCCTCAGCCATGACAGAAAAATCTGTTCCGTTGCAATAAAGCAGCCTACGTTCGCCGCTACCGACGGAAACGGCTGTGCCGGATGGCGTTTTAACAGAAATCGCGTAACCGCCCGTCGTGCCGTTCTCGACGCAGAGCAGTTTCGGATGTGCGGGAACCGTGATCGTCCGCACCGCCGTCAAGGCTCCTGTAAACTTTACCGCCATGTTGCCGAGCATCTGCGCGTCCGTCAGCGCCAGATTGGCATCGGCCACCACTAGGCTTGTAAACTGGCACAGCGCCTTGTCCAAGGCGTCGAAAGCCGAGTTGGCCGTCACTTCCTTTTGGGCTTGGCTGGCCGCGATGTGGTTGATGAGAAGGTTTGGGGTTGTCGTCATGGCTTAAACCGTGGCCTTTCCGGGCGTGCCCCGCCCGATGGTGCTGTTGATCTGATAAATGGCGATGGACAGGACGCTCTGCGCCGCGCCGAAATCGATTGTCTGATCCGCGGCGCTGTATGTCGCGCTGGTCGTGGTGGCGGAAAGCGTGTGCACCACCGTGTCGCCGTTCAAAATGTCGATCTCATAGGCTTCCGTGGCCTCGTAGTTCGAGATGTCGATGCTGTCGAGCCATTCGCCATTCCACCGCGCGCGCATGATCCATGACAGGGTCAGGTTGCCGGAACCATCGCGGGTTCCTTTAACGTGGACTGGCGAAAAACACCGCAGGCTGGCCGCATTGTATTTGAGGCTGGTTTGTGCTGCATCGTCCCAATCCCCGCCGGACGGGATGGCCTTATAATAAGAAAGTTGCCCGATCTCGGTCGCGGCCATCGCCATGCGATAAAAGCCGTCCGTGGCTAGAACCACGAAGCGGTCGCCGATCTTGTGCATGCCTGTGGCCCATTCCGTGCCGCGCCGCCCGCGCAAAAGACCGGAAAGCTGGTAAAGGTTTTCGGCCAACAGAGTGGCGTTTTTCCATTGGATCAGCTCGTCGCCCAGAATGCCGACATTGTTCCAATTGAGGACTTCCAGCGCCGTCTTGCTATCCAGCGTGCCGTGGGAAAGCGCGATCTGTACCGTATTCGTCTCATCCCACGACCATGGGCTGAGAGGAGCGGCCAGAACGCTCGAAGCCCAACCATAGGCCGGAGCTGCTTCCCCCGTTCCAATGATGTTCCATGTCAGCGCGTCAGGCGATTTGTAAAGGCTGGCCGTCCCGTTGTTTTTAAGCGCCAAGGCGTAATAAAGCCCCAGCCCATCATCCTCGGCCCGCAGCATGGGCATATCCATGACCAAGGCCGAGATCGGCGTGGAAATGGGGATCGGGTTAGATGCAATCGGCACGCCAGCGCCCTTGGCGTTGGACGTATAGGCGATCTCGTCCTCGGCCACCGCTTTGCAGGCCACGATGTTGTTGCCACCGAAGTCCACTTGCGTCAGGCGCAAAGCCAGCGTGGCATCCGGCAATAGAACGTCGATCACGTCCGTGGGATCAAGCCGCAGCCATTTGGGCGGCAGGTTAAACTCGAACTGGTTCCGCCCGATCCACGCGCTGGTCAGCGTCTTGTCCGCGATCTGCGCCGCTTCGTCCGCCGACAAGGCGATGGACAGCTCTACCGTTTGTTGATCCTTGGTCGTGACGGCGTTGCTGGCGCGGGCAGCGTTTTGGGTGTTGCTTTGATAGTCGCGTTCGGGGTCGTAATGGGTCAGGTCGATGCGTTGTGGAAGCTCAAGCTCCTGCGTGCGGGTTTCGGTCACGCGGAGCGGATTATCATTCGATGTTCCCTCCACCGCGCCAAGATCGTCGTAAGGGATCGTGGCCGCCAAATCCTGCCCGCGCGGGATAAAGCGCAGCACGCCGTCTGTTTCAGCAGCATCGATAAAGTACGCGCCGAGCAAAGGCTCGATGGCGTCACGCGCCGATGCACGGCGGCTCATCACATAACCATGCACCAATTGGCTGACTTCGTTCGTCAGGATGTCGGTTTGTTTTAGGCCCGCCCTTTCGCACAAGTCCGTAAGGATGGACGATAAAGCCACGTTATCAGAGCCGTAACGCTCCAACGGATATTTGACCTCGCCCTCATTGGTCATGATGATGGCGCTGTGGGTGAACTTCTCGTAGCAGCCACAAAAGTGCGTGGCCGACGTCGGCATATAGGGCATAAGATTGATGGTCTTTTCGACCCGCATGCTTACGAGATCGACCAGTGTCGCCGTCAGGTCATTCGTCGCCCAAAGGCGTCCCTTTTGCGGAAACGCATAATCGTCCTGCATCGTGTAGCCGACTGCCAGCGAGACCCCATCCACATAGGCCGCGAACCCGTTGTCGGGATGCCATTTGACGATCCGGTGCAACTGATTGATCTTGAAGAACAAATGCCCCGTCGTGTCGTCCCAGAAGATAATGTTGGGGCGCAGCCCACCCGTCCAAGCCGAGACATCCCATTCGGCCACGTCGCCGTTGCCCAGAATATCGACTTCCACGCGGCGGATTTTGTCGGCGGCGGCTTGCCAATAACGACCGCTGCCATCCGCGCACATGGGGGCTTCATTGGCGTAAGGGAAGAACTCGGACAGATCGGCGACCAGCCCGAAGTCAAGGTCATAGACCTTGCGCGAGCGATGCACGAAAATCTTGTGGCCCAGTACGAACCCGCTGACGCTGAAGTCCACGCGCTTCGTCGTCTTGGCGACCACGGCCATCGTGTCGGGATTGCGTTTGCATAGATGCATCCCAACGCCATAGGCATCGGTCGCATGATAAAGGTAGCCTTCGCTATCGATGCCTCGAAGATCACCATACACGTCATCGACAAGAGGCACATTGAGCGCCAGCGTGTTGTTGACGAGATCGTATTTGAAGGCGCGCGTCGAATTGACGCACAGCAAAACGCCGCGCGAGGGATCGATCACGCCACCCTCGCGGTACATGCTGGATAGTCTCGGCAAAATAACCGCGTCGCAATCCATCGCGCCGGAGGCCACAACTTCCGCACTGATATTCGGGATGCGGTTGGCGAAGTCGGCCAGCTGCAAATCCGTAAAGGTCAGAAAGCAAAGTCCGCGATACCCCGGCACATTGCCGGAACCGAGATGCATTTCCATCGTACTGTCGGGTTGTTGGTCTTCCGCACCAGTGTGAATGCGGATTACACCGGGATATTTCTCGGTCGCCTGCGTGTTGCTGGCTGTCGCGTCGTAAATGAGCTTCGTGTCCGCCCACACGCGCCGAACTGTCGAAACAGGCCCAGCGCACAGACCTACGGCGAACGACACCGAATAGCTATAGGTCGTCTGCGTTGAACTTCCACCACCACCGCCTTTGCCGCCGCGTTGGGTCTGGACATGGCGGGTTTCTTTGAGTGGCGTCGACCAGATCACGTTGCCGGACACGCGCATGGTTCCGTAAACCAGCTGGATCGTGCCGCCATAGGTGGAAGATTGAACCGATAAATCGCTTAGGCGCGAACCTTCGGTGTTCGATCCTTTGCTGCCGCCGAACAACAGGTTGCCGAGAACGACCCCGCCCATCCAGCCGATGGACGCGCCAATCCCGATGGCGGAAGTCAGACCTGCGCCAACAAGACCAAGAGCAAGAACGGCCATTTATTCGCCTTCGGAGAAAACAGGGTAACGGTATGCGGCCACAATCCGACGTCGCCAGCTTTCGTCCAGTGCATGCTCGACGACTTTGCCAACGCCGGAATAGCTATGGATGATGCCTTTATCGGTGATGATCGCCACATGCTGCGGCTCACGCCCCCACGCCATGAAATAGATGTCTGCCAGCGTCGCTTCGTCCACGGGGATTTCGACCAGCCATGTGGCCAAACCCTCGCGCATGCGGCGGCTGTTGGGCAGCATGGAATAATTGGCGAAGGCCTGCGCTTGTGGCGAGGCCGGATCGTAATCGACCAGATTCAACGCCATCCCAACGCCCTTGATCAGCCCGATGCAGTCGCAGCCAGCCCCTTTGACCGAGGCTTGGTGATGAAACGGCGTGTCGAGCCATGCGCGGGCTTCGGCAACCGCGTCCATGCGAGAGGGGCTATTTTCCATCGGGATAACTCAAAACGGCGTCCGTGCCTGGGACATGCGGTTCTCCGCGAAAGTTTGCGGCGTTATTGTATTTTGTGCAGCAGGTCGAGAACGACTTGTCGCATCCGGGTTGAACGGCATAGGTATCGCCCACAGCGATTTCAGACGGCATGGGCAGGAACAATTCAAACGCGCCCGCAGCGAAGGAGCGGACTTCCATTTTGCGCCCCGCGTTCGCACCGCTTGTCCATGTGATAAGCCCGCCCGTCCAGTAATCGTCAACCTCGGTTCGAGCGGTGTCGGTGAATCCATAGCGATCTTCTGCAGCCGTGACCGCGCTGGCCACCGTCAAGGCAGCTAAATCGATCTTGCAACGCGTATCGCCAAGATCAGCGCGGCAGTTGGGCGTGTAAAGCTCGCCGATTTGCTGCGAAAGCGCCTGCGTCAGGCCGCGCAGTTCTGCCTTAAAAATCGAGTCCTTTAGCTCGACCTGTCCGATTGTGCCGCGCTTCATGATGATCTTGCCTTGCGACAAGGCGTTCCAATTGACCAGAAAGATCAGCACTTCGGCATTATCCCAAATGCCAGCTCGCAGGTCAGGCGCAGCTAAGGCTTCGCTGTCCAGCGCGCTTTCGATGTCGAGGTTATCGACCGACAAATCAGAAATCGTATGGATGGCAGAGCGCGTGTAACCCGTCCGGGCTTCATAAACGATACCGTCTATGGTCAGGTCGCGGTCGAAATCGGTGAAGCCGAATACGTCACCGTCCTTGCGCGTGACCTTCCAACAGGTCGCAAGCGTGGTGGTCTCGCCCGCGATGTGCGCGGCAAGTTGTGATGTGGCTGTTTTCATGAGCTAAACGCGAATCTCGATAACGGGAATATCCGACCATTGATGGAGGTCGAATTGCTCAATGCTGACGGCCATACTGTCGGTGTCGAAACGCACGGGCACGTCAAACTCGAAATCCGCCGTGACCGCCACGCCTTGCGCCGGAGCAACCGTAAAGGTCAAAACGCCCGTCGCCGTATTGATCGACCAACCAGATGTTTGTTTGCTGCCGCCGAGGTATGGCACGACCGTGCTTAGAACAGGCTTTGTGATCGTGCGTATTTCGCTGCCCGCGCCGGAAATATAACTTTTGACAAGCTGAAAGGTCTTTGTCGCTCCATCGCCTGTTCCGATGGCTTGGGTTGTTGCCTTGTAATCCGTCCAATCCTTGAATCGGAAGCCATAGGCCTTACCCTTACGTGCGCGAAAGAAGGCAATCAGCGTGTTAAGCTGGGTCTGGTGTTTCAGTCCTGACGCTACATTCCATTTAAGCCGCGCTGCCGACCAGTTCGCGTTGCGTTGCTCGTAGCCAGACGCCATCGAGACGACCGAGGTCAGATATTCCGGCCCGCCCGTCGCGCCATAGGCGATGTCGGGCGGAAATTGGACTTCGTGAAAGGTCATCGCTTAAAGGTTCCTTCTGGCGCGATTGATTCCGCGCGCTGCCTCCGCCGAGATCTGACTTTGGCTGGCACGGAAACTGTTCGCGTCAGGGGTCGAGATGTTCATGACCAGATTGACGCCAGTTCCTCGGCGCTGCCTGTCTTTTCTGGAAACGACTTCCTCGCCGCGCTGAAGGATGGCGGGTACTTCGTCGGGTTTAAGCCCTGCGATACCACCGCCATGATAGCGCGGCGCTCCGGCAAATACAAAAGCCGGAACTTGGCGTGAAGGAGCCGCTTCGCCCGCGACACCGCCTTCATGGAAGATCGAGCTAAATATCTCGTCCATAAAGCCGCCACTTTCCATGCTGCTGCCCATCCATTTGGCCAGCGGCCCAGTGATGGATTGCTGCACGACCATGCGGGTGATGTCAGCGACAATGCTGTTGGCCAGATCGTTCAGGCTGTTCAGGCTGATTTCGCCGGAGGTCACCATGTTAACAATGGCGTCTTCGGTCGCCTTCATCGCTTCCGAAAAGGCCTTTTCGACGGCATCAGCCGCGTTTTCGCCTTCCTTCTGGTAGTCGCGGAAGGCACGGATCGCCCCGGCCTGCGCGTCCGTACGTCCTCCCAGTTGCTCGTCGTAGGCCTTGTCTTTGGCCTTGTTAAAAACTTCCTGACTGATCGCGCCGATACGGAGCATCTCCGTCAGCCGCGCAATTTGGTCGGCGTAGGCTTCCGTCGCAGTCCGGGATTGTTCGGTCAGCTCCTTGCCGTCCTGCTTGAGCTTGTCGAGCTTCTCCTGCGCTTCCTTTTGATCGAATAGAGCTGCAGAGAGATGCTTCGTGCGCGCGACCTGTTCCTGCGTGGCGGTGATCGGCAACTTCGAAAGCGCGTCCTGAACGAAAGCCTGCTTGGCGGTCGCGCCGAGCTTGGCCATTTCCTTGTTCAGGTCGTCAATGACCTTTTGCGCGTCTTTGAACGCTTTTTCGTCAAACAGTTGCCCAGCAAGATTGCGGGTCGTGCTCTTGTCCGCATTCGTCGCCTTGGTCGACAGACGCGAGACAGCCTGATCAATAAACGCCTGCCGCTCGTTGCTGATGCCAAGCAGCTTCTGTTTTAAATCGTCGATGACCTTCTGATTGGCGTCGGTTTCCTTTTGCGCGGCTTCGGCGATGGGCTTTTGAATGGCTTCGATTTGGCGCTTGGCAAGCTCTTCGGCCTGTTTGATCGCGTCATCGACCGAGCCCTTGTTGCTGCCATCCGTTTCGCGCAAGGCGTTCAGGTTCGCCTTCGTTTTTTCAAGCTCATCGTTGATCTTGGCAATCTTCTCGGCGGGATCATCCACGAGTTTGGCCAGCGCATCGTCAATGCCTTTGCGCGTAGAAAGAAGAAGATCGGCGCGTCCTTCCTTGGCTGCGGCGGCCTGTCCGGCCTCGGCCTTTGCTTTTTCCGCAGCGGCGGCATCCGCTTCCTTTTTGGCCTCCGCCGTCAACTTTTCGATCTCGGTGCGCAGGCTTGCGATCTTTTCCTTTTGTTCCTCGACCAGGGGCGAGATGTCCATCATCAGCTGGGGATCGAACTTATTCAGCTTTTCGAGCGTTTCCTGCGCTTCGGACAGTTCCTTTTGCGCGTCGCGGATTTTGACGGCGATGGGCGTCTTACTGACCCACCCGATGGTGGTCTCGAAGGTCGAAGCCAGCGTGTGCAGGACGGTTTGCGCCGCGCCGCCCACAGTTTCTGTCTGGCCGATGGCCTTGAGCATATCGCCCCACGCGACAGAAAGGCGGTGCGCCGCGCCTGTTAGCCCTTGTGTTTCGGCCCTTGAAGCGCCGCCGACTTGCTGCTCCAGCGCAGCGAGGATCAGCTTCTGCGCCTCGGCCTTCTTACCCGTTTCGACCAGCGTGGCAATGACGTCCTTTTGGGATTCCGTGAAGCTTACGCCCACGCGTTTCAGCGCCGTAATGCCCGTAATGGGGTCTTCCAGAGCCTTGCCAAGCTGCGTGACGGACGAGCGCAAGTCTTGCCCAAACACGGCGGCCATATCCTGCGCGAGGTGAATGGACTGTTTGAACGTGTCGCCGGACACGGAACGGAATGTCGCCATAATCGCGGCAGCGCCCTTGACGTCTTCGGCGCTGGTCAGCGTCGAATGCTCCATCTCCTCGGCCATCTCGGCGATATCGCTGCCCGTCAGCCCTGCCGCGTAACCCGTGGCTTTGAGCACGCCTTGCAGACGGTTTTGCGCCTGTTCGGCCAGCGCCGCTTCCTCAAAACTCTTTTTGATGCCGATGGCCAAAGCGGCAAGCCCGGCAGCCGCCGCAAGTCCCGCAGGCCCCAACGCCGCCAGCCCTGCGCCGAGCGGCCCCATCTGGCTCGACAGACCAATGGCCGCGCCTTTCATATCGTTGGCGGCGGCGTTCAAAGCGATGAGGCTTTTAGAGGCAGGTTTTCCAGCAAGCTCAATCTTCTTGAGAGACTTCTCGCCGGACTCCCCGATCTCTTTCAGCTCGGCCTTGACCTTGCCGCCCTCCATAACGGACAGACGGATAGACAGATTGCGTTCGGCCATAAGTGGTGTATCCTCTACGGATGCAAATAATGAGTTCTAAAACAGCATCTTACCTCATCGCCATCGGCGGCCACACCGGAACCGGCAAGACCACGCTCGCCTATGCCTTGCGCAAAGCGTTGCCGATTCTGCACGGAGCCGTCATTTTAGAAGATGACCTTGTCCGTCGCGAACTGCTCGGAGCCTCGCTTGCCGATACTCTCGACGACAAAGCCTATATGGATGAGGTCTCTGCGCGGGTCAGCGGGCTGATCGCACAAAGAACCGTCGACGCGCTTGCCCAAAGAACCAGCGTCATCAACGCCTCAGGCTTTTTCTCCAAAGCCGCTCGTCCGGCCATTGTAAAACTTGCTGCGGATCATGGGGCGATATTCATCGGCCTATGGCTCATCGCCCCTCGCGCCGTTATGGAAGAGCGGATCAATCGACGTTTGATCGAACGGGAAAAAGGCGTTGAGTTGAGGGTTGAAGACGGCCACGCATCGGACGCATGCGTCGCTGTTATCGACAAATTCGGCGATATTGGCGTACCGAACGATGATCACTGGCAGACAATTGACGCCGAACACCCGAAGGACGAAGTCCTCGCTGCCGCCTTAAAGATCATAGATGGCCACGCGGCTGCGCGTGGGCGTTCCATCTCCTGACAAATCATGATGCCAGATTTCCCAAGGAAACGCAGCCTCTGTCCCGGTTGGTGCGAACTCATAGAGATGGCAGTTTTTCACATCGTCAAGTTTGCATCCGAAGTGCCAGAGCAGCGCGTCAAACACGCCTCCATGCGTTGCGATAAGGATCGGTTCCTCCGGCATAGATAATATTTCCGAAAGCCCCGCGACAACTCGATCCGTCAGCATCTCCATCGACTCGCCGTTCGGCGGCGTTTCACCCGCCATGATGCGATCATGGATCGCTGACCAAGAAAGCCCTTTCCAATCGCCGAAACATTGCTCGGACATCGAGGCCTTTTCGATCATCGGGATCCGAAGTCGCTCATTGATAATCGTCGCCGTATCTCTGGCGCGAGAAAGATGGGAATGGACGATCAGCGCAGGACGCGGCGACAACGCCTCAAAACCGTCACGAGCGGCCAGGGTTTGCGCCCGCCCTTTCTCGGTCAGAGGCGTGTCAAAAGACCCGGCAGCGTAGCCTTCGGCATTAGCCACGGTCTCGCCGTGTCGCATCATGTAAAAAGGTCTGTTCGGAAGCGTTGTCATGGCCGCTTTCTACACGTTTTCGGTCTTTTCCGAAAGCTTTCCGTTATCAATTCGAAAAAAGCGCGTGCCGATAGTGTTCACAAAGCTGCGGTCATGCGAAACGAGAAGACAGGTTGCGTTTTGCGCAAGGATTTCCGCCTCCAGCTTTTCTTGCCCCGGAATATCGACATGATTGGTCGGCTCGTCCAGCAGGTAGAAGTTCGGCTCCGTCAGTCGCAAGACCAGCATGCCAAGCCGCGCTTTCTGGCCGAGCGAGAACGCCTTGATCGGACAGCTTTGCCGATCAACCGGAAAACCCGCGCCAGCCAGAAGCGTCCGGCTGCGCTGGTCACCTAAGCGGAAACGGTTTGTGATGATGTCGAACGGCGTTTCATGATCCGGCAATTGCGACATTTGCTGATCGGCATAGCCGACAACGACCGTCGGGCTAAACTGTACGCCTTCCGCGTTCGCGGGATCGGCAAAAGCGCGATGGATCCACTTGACCAATTGCGATTTACCTGCCCCGTTCGCGCCGAGAAGGACGATCCGGTCGCCTTGAAAGACTTTAAGTTTACCAGTCTTGAACAGCGCCTTGCCATCCGGCGTCCGCACGATCACATCATCCAAAGACAACAAAACCCGCGCATGCGTATCGCGGCTGCTCAGCCGGATTTGTCTCGGGCGTTCCTTGTGCAGCTCCTTGAAAGTGCTTTCAATGTTTGATGCTCTTTGCCTCAGTTGTTTGGCCTTTTTCAAGGCCAAGTCGCTTCCGGAGTTGATGCCGATATTCTTAAGCTCGCTTGCCTGCGCTCTTAAACGGTTCGCATC
The DNA here is from genome assembly GCA_016699305.1 of Alphaproteobacteria bacterium. Lineage (NCBI taxonomy): Bacteria > Pseudomonadati > Pseudomonadota > Alphaproteobacteria > Alphaproteobacteria bacterium. The sequence goes on along the minus strand of CP064970.1, from coordinate 1,017,729 downwards.
TTTTTTGTCTTGCGCCAGCTTGACGGCCCACGCTTCGTCATCAGCCGAGAGCAACGTTCGCGCAGTACTATAAGAATGCGCATAGAGTTTTGACTCTTCGGGCCGTAAAAACAGTGTGTGCGTTGTGCAAGCGTCAAGAAAACGCCTGTCATGACTCACAATCACCATCGGCATGCGTCCAGCATTTTCGACAAGCCAGCGTTCGAGAAACTGGATATTGGACATATCCAGATGGTTCGTTGGCTCGTCCAAAAGCAAGGCGTCCGGCTCTGCCGCAAAAGCGCGTGCGATCAACGCGAGTTTTTGCCACCCACCGCTGAGAGCGCGTATAGAGCGATAATGCAATTCTTCCGGAACCTCGAACGAGGCCAGCAAAACGTCAACGCGCCATGTGTCCGTTTGCTGATCGGCAGGCAAGGCCGTGCGCAAACACTCATAAAGCGTTTGGTCAAGAAACGCGGGAGGCACGTCTTGTTCGACATAACCGAGGCGCATGCCGCGTGAACAGGTGATCTCGCCTTCCGACAGTTCGGCGCGACCCGCAATACAGCGTAGCAGCGTGGTTTTACCGCCGCCGTTTCCGGCGACCACGCCGATGCGACAACCTTCTCCGATGGTAAGGCTAAGATTTTGAAACAAAGGTTCGGGCGTCAAAACGCCGACCTGACGAAGGGATATAAAGCTCATGATTTTCTCTCATACAACTTGGGCAAAGGACAAATGCGCACAGGCGCATTGAGCACTTATGCGTTCGCCGTTCAGGACAAGCTGGAGAGGATCAGATTTAAAAGATCACTATTCACCCAGCCCTGCGGCACAAAGGCGCAGGGCAAAACAGGGGCCGCGTGTCACATGCTGCCGCTTTACAGTCATATTGGCCTCCTGAAGTTAAGGGTTGATCGTGGGGCGCATTATACACAGCGAATACGCAGGATTCAAGGTTAACAGTCACTTTAAGCCCTCATTAACCTTTGCGTTGATTGCCGAAACCATCCCGGCCTCGCATGCGGGGAGAAGATCGGCGACTGCAGCGACTTCGTGACCCAGCGTTTCGGCGATCTTCAATGCGGCGTTCATGTCGATGCCGATGACGGCAAGTTGCGCAGTGCGAAGTTGTCCGGCGCACCGGAGCGCGACATCCCACGCTTCCCAGCCTTCCATTGTTTGAGGCTCGTTCGCACAATAGGGGCAAAGCTCGCCGTCTTTGTTGGGTTCACCCTTGCTGCACGGAAGCCCCGCGTCCGCGCAGGAGGCGCAATATTCCGGCCCGCCGCCGTAGTGCCATTTACAGCGGGCCTCTAACCGTTTTTTTCCTGTTCCAAAATGAGCGTCGGACCGAGATAGAGCCGCTCAAAAGCGTCCGCGATGGGCCACAGATCCATCAAGGCGGAAACCGCTTCAGGCGTGACCTCGGCAGGATTATCTTCGCTATCGCCGATGCCTTCCCAAGCGATGATCGCAAGCTCAGCCAGCTTCTTGATCAGCGCGGCGCTGCGGGTTCCGGCATCGGTATCCGCAACCGCTTCCTTCAAGGCCGTGACACGCGCGGCCATGACCAGCGCGGTCGTTGCTGGCCGGACATGCACGCGCACACCGTGGCCAAGGTCGAGCCAGTACGGCTCGCGTTTCATATCAAGACGGATCATTTAGACATACTCCTCAATATCGTTGGTTAGCGTGACGGTGAGCATTTTGCCAGCCGTGGTGTTTTTGGCGGCCTGCCAATTAAAGCTGGCCTGCACGCCGCCGGGGCCTGTGATGGAGAGTTTCGGCTTGGGCAGATAAACCTCGTGCGCCGTGAACAGGATCGAGCGGTCGGCGTCGATGGTGTAGCCGAAGGTCAATTCCACAGGCATGTTGTTCGTCGCCGCGTCGATCAGTGACGTGTCGGCAAAACGCACATCGATGGAGCCGGTCAGTCCGGCAATGGTCGGATCGGCCCCGTCGATCTTGCCGTCATCGCGGATCGTCTCGATCTTTTCGAGGTTGTTGGTGTAAGTCAGTTGAGCGCCCGTGACGTTGCCCAATTGCACACCGTCTTTTTTGACAGCGCCTTGGAACTGGTTGAAGCGCGTCATAGCAAGTTCGCTCGGCGTGCCGCCTGCGCTGGCTGACGCGCGGCTTTCGCCTTGGGCGATGCAGTTCAACGTCGCGTTCGCGCCGCCGGAACGGGCAAAGGTCAATTGCATGGAATTGACCCGCACGCCCATATTCATAAAGAACGCCGATGCCTCTGGCATGCCGATTTCCAAGGACATGCTTGGAAGCGTGGCCAAACCCGACACGTAAGCGTGAACATATGGTCCTGTACCGCTGCTCGTCGGCGCGCCGAGCAAGGCCTTGAGCCAATGCCCGAAATTGCGCAGATCGACGGGCACGACCACGTCGCCTTCGACGTTGATCACGTCGCGCATGGGCTGTGCCGGATCGCGGCCTTGGCCCAAGAGATCGGAGGCGATCAAGCCTTGCTCCGACCCCAGCGCGGAGGAGATAAACGGAAACCGAACGAAGTTCCCGCTTGGCGGGCTGCCGTAGACCGTTTCGATTTTACCCAATAGCTGCGCATTCGCGCCATAGGCACGCGCCATGATAATCCTCCAGTTATGTGATGAAAGGGTTCAGCCCAATTGGCTGTCGGTCGTGTAAATCAGTTCAATCGGTACGATGGCCGCCTTGACGTTCGCTGCGCCTTCGATCACGACCGAGCTTGTGTCGGCGGCATGAGGCGTCACGCGATCGCACAGGCCGCCGAGCGTTTGATCCGCGATCAACGCGACAGCTATTTTCTGAAAAAGCGCATCCATCATCTGATCGCGCTCCGTCGCGGTGCCTGCCTGAACAAAGGCCTCCAACGACGCGAGGTGCTGCCAGTAATAGGAAAGCGGCGAAAGGATCGTCTCAGGCTCGCCGGGGTCGCCATCGCGTAGAATGAGCAAACCGCCTGTCGGAACTTTTTCAGGTAAGACTTCGTTGCGCAAAACCCTGGGGCCAGAGACGGTCTGAAGGGTTTCAAACAAGGTTTGAAGAACGGTTTCCCGCGTTGTCATTTCTCAGAAATCTCCTGCCAGTTTTGAACGACAAAGCGCGGCAACGCGTCGTTCCACTTCTTTTCGGCGCTGCCGATATCGAAGCGTTTCTTGATCGAGACTTGCGGAACCAGCAGAAACATGATCGCCGTGGTCAGGCCGCGACCCGTTCGCATGGCCGTTGCGCTGGCCTTGGCAAAACCGCCGCGCTTGCCTGTTCGCGCGCGCATGTTGTCGGCGACCAGCAAGGAAACGGCTCCGCGCCGATAAATGAACCGGAGCCGCTGCCCGTGAACCTGTTCCCACGTCGCGGGCGTTATTTTCTTGCCCATTGCGTACTTGCCGGCAGCAGGCATCGGAACAGCCAGAAACAGGCCTTTCGTCGAACGCAATAAAGCGCCATGCGCATAGACGCTGATGATGTTTGGGGCTTTGCTGAACACGAACCCCGCCGCGTTGATGCTGGCCTGTCCTTGCGGAAAAACCATACCGCGCCAAGTGTTAGCCAACCTCTGGCCGAGGCCTGCGCTTGTGATCTGGCCGCGCAATTCCAGCTTGAGGCCATCCGTGGCTGCACGAACGCCTTGTGTGACCGCACGCTCCGCCGCCTTCGTTTCCTGTGCCATGATTTTGGTCAGGCTGCCCTGCAAGGCAGCCGCAAGGCGCAAGCTCATGCGGCCCTCGTATTCAAAGTCCAGACAAGGCGCAACGCATCCGCGACGGGAGCGCCTTGCACGACGTAGTTTTTTCCGCCAATCAGGAACATGTCGTCCTCTTCGGGGTCTTGGATATCCGTCATACGCACAAGCAGCGTCAGCGTGTCCGAGACGATTTTTGCGTCGCCAAAAGATACGACTTCATCCGGTTGTTTCAGGATCACACGCACATCGGATCCAGCCCCGCCTGCCTGCGGGAGATAGACCGCATCGGCGGCGATGTTCGGATCCGCAAACAGATCGTCCATCGCCGCCGAGAAAGCGTCTTCCATTGCTTACGTGCTGCTCATCAGCTGCACCGCGAGGCGGGGCCGCTTATTAATCGGCAGGATCGAGGATTCCGTTCGGATCTCGATAGCCCCACCGTCCGGACGCGCCAACTGACGGGCATAGATCGGCAGACCGATGGTATTGACCGTCTCGATTAGGTTGGCAGGCGCGCCATAGGTGACGAAGGTGTCGAGCGTGCCCAAGGGGAACGCAATGCCTTCGCCCGCCGGAACGAGTGTTTCCGTCGCGCCGGTCGAGAGCGTAACCGTGGCCGAGTATTCTTCGAACACGATGCCCCCGAACGGGAAGCGGCGTCGGGCGTCTTCGCGCAGAGGCTGCATGCCCGAGGCGTAGAACTTGTAGGCTTCCACGACCTTGGGATGTCCGATCAACTTGTCGAAGAACTCCGGCGAGACAAGCGCGAGAACGGAACTCATGCTCTCGCCCTTCAACTCCGTTTCGATCTTGCGCAAAACGTCGCGGATAATCGCTTGAATATCCGAATTGGCGTCGCCGAAATCGAAGTCCACGGACAGGCGCGTGAGGCCGAACTCCGTGAAGTAGTTGTAGAGCGTCGTGCCTGCGCCGTCCCGCACCGTGCCGCGAAGCGCATTGATTTCCATGAACTCGCGGGTCTGGGCGTGTTTGGCGCGCATGCGGGTCAGCTTGCGCTCCATCAGAACGGCGAGCGGATCGCTGCTGTCCGCGCTGCCGAACCCACGCACGCCTTGGATGTCCTGCGGCGTGATGTTGTCGTCGTGCGGGATCCACGGCACGGTGAACGAGCGCATCGACCGGCTGTCGCGGTTGGCGACGGTCGAAGGCCCACCCAAGGGCACGGTCGGCAGAAGGTTCAACACGCCTTCCGCCTGTTCGATCAGGACGGAGCGTTGCGTGATGCCTTCGAACCGAAACAGGCACATCTGGCCGAGGCGCGTGTAGATGTTCGGCAGGATGTTGATGGCCTGCGTCATTTCCGCAAGCGAATAGCCGCCTGCGTCAAAAGGATTGATGATGACAGTCATGAGTTTCTCCAGAGGTTAGACATGAAAAAACCGCCAAGAAGGCGGTTTCGGGTGGGATATGTAAGGTCGCTTAGGCCGTGTCGCGGACGACTAGGCCGTGGCTTGCAAGCTGGGCGATCTTGGCCGCTTTCTCTGCCGCCAAATCGACGCTGGCGTCATAGGCCAGACGATTCTTCGACAGAAGGATGGGGCCGCGAGCCGCGACGAGACCGACGGCATCCGCCGCCGTTGCGTCCACGATTTCCAGCAAGACGGCGCAGGCGTTTTCCGCGCCTTCGTCGCCCACGACTTCGGCGACAGGCGAAGCGCGGTATTTGCCGGAAGCCGTGATCTTGCCCAGCACCGTGCCGATGGCATAGGAAGCTCCGGATTTGAGTGTCACGAACTCGCGGCTGTAGCGAGGTTCAAGCTCGTATTTCACGAGATCGCCAAGCGTGGGGTTTTGCGTCAATGCAGTCATGTTGTCTTTCTCCTTCAGGTTTGATAGTTGCGGTTACGCTTTAGACTTCTCTGCCGCTGCGCGGGCGCGGCGGACGATGGGGCTGTCGACAGACGTGGCCGTGGGGGCCGTTGCCGCCGCAACGACGCCGGTCGCATCCGAACGCGCGGCTAGCTCGTCAAGCACGGCGCGTCGCATGGCATCGGGTTTCAGTCCTTTTGCCATCGCCTCGGCCACATCAAGCGTTACGCCCAGCCTCGCTGCCTGCGCGGCGATTTGGGCCATTTCCGCGTAGCTTTCGCGCACTTTTTGCGTGACTTTCGCCTCAATCGCCGTTTGATCTGCCGTTTCGGGGGCCGGTTCGGCTGCGGGTTGCGGGGGCGTAGGCGCAGGATCCGCTGCCGGAGCGGCAGGCGGCTGCTCGGGTTGCGGCGTTTCAACCTGCGTTTGGGCTTCGATTTTCTTGGATTCGGCATTCATTAGTTTGTCCTTTCGGTTTGTTGAGAATTGAGAAAACGTCAACGTGATAGAAGACCCCAAAGCGGCAAGCGCCGTTTCGCGGCTCATCACGGCATCGGCAAGCCGGACGTCAAGCGCGGACGCGCCGCGATAGACGCCCGCTTCGGTGCCGCGAACAGTTTCGGCCTGAAGGCCACGATTTTTGGAAACGAGCGCGACAAAGGCGGCATAAAGCCCGTCGACGTCCGCTTGGATTTCCTCGCGCGCGCGGTCGGCCAAAGGCTCGTGGGGATTTCCATCGACCTTGCGCTCGCCCGCATAGATGAAGTTCCAGGCAAGACCGGCTTGTTCGTCCGCTCCGCTTTCATCGACATGAACGGCGACGACCCCGATGGAGCCGACTTCCGCCGTTTGCGTCAGAACGATTTTGTCGGCGCACGAAGCGATGGCATAGGCAGCAGACAACGCGCCCTCATGCGCTAACGCCCAGAGCGGTTTGCCATATTGAGCCTTGAGCGCCGCGATCTTGTCGCACAGATCAAAAAGGCCGCCGACTTCCCCGCCGGGAGAGTCAATTTCGAGCAAAACGGCCCGCGCGGACGGATCGGCAAAGGCTCTTTCGATGTTCTGCCCGACTACCGCATAGCTGGTTAGACCGCTGAGCGCCGCGAGGTAACTGGAACGGGTAACAAGCGTCCCCAATACCGGAACAACGGCCACGCCCTCGGCAGTGATCTGCAAATCCTCGTCGTCACTGGGCGCGTTTTCGCCGCCCAGAGCCAGAGTCTCGCCGCAAGCGCCCGTCAGACGTGGGCCGAGGACGGAAAGTAGCACGTCCAGTTTGGGCCGCGCCAACATCAACGGCGCGCCAAACACACGGGCGGCAATATGCGGAAGATCGTTCATCATGTCGTTTGCTGTTCCTCAAAGGTTTGATTGGTTTGATCGTCTTGTTGCGTGTTTGGCTGCGGCGCGGGCAAAGCCTTCGTTTCCTGAAACGAAATCCCAAGCTGCGCTTCCTGCTGCCTCTCTGCCGCGATCTCGGCATTGACTTGTGCAATGTCGTAGCCGCGCTCGGCGATGGCCTGCGTCCGGCTTTTGAGTCCTGCGTTGATCTGTGCAATCTCGGCGTTGGCATCCTTGAGCGGATCGACCCAATCCCACTTGGGCGGCAACCAATCGCAAACGAGATATTCGGATCGCTTGGCCTCATAGTTCCGGATCGTCAACGCGCCCGACAAAACGGCCATATCCATCCAGCGTTCCCAGACGCGGCGGCATAGCTGCCAAACCATGACCGAATGCTGCCAAGCTCCGACACGCCGTCTGAACTCAAGAAGCGCCATGCGGGAGTTTGAATAATTTGCTTTCAGCATGTCGCCGGAGACGTAGGCGTAAGGCACGCCCGTTGCCGCAGCGATTTGCAGGATCGTGCGGTACTGAAACGGCTCGTAGGTCTGACCGACATCGGCGGGCGACGAGGTTTGAACCTCTTCGCCGGGCTCCAGCATCGTGACTTGGCCGGGCTGCACGTCCATGACGCGTTCGCCATTTTCGTCTTCCTCGGTCGCATCGAATGGTTCGGTCGGCGCAGGCGTCGTGATAAACAACGCGTACATCGCCGCGACCTTCTTACGATCAAGTTCCGCATCGTCGTACTGGTCGAGAAGAAACAGCTTGACGATGGCGGGAGCCAACCGCGAGACGCCACGCAATTGACCGGCATCGCCTGCGTCCATCAGATGCATAACGTTCAAGGCTGGAATGCGCACCGTCTCGCTTGTCAGGTCGGGTTGCGTCAGATCGCCGGGATGACGGCGCAGAAAATGATAGGCCACGCGCCGTCCGTTGCCGTCGAACTCAATCCCGCACCGGATCACATTGCCGTTCGCAAGAACCTCGTTCTTGGTCAAAGGCAGCATCTCCGTCGGCAAAAGCTGCAATTGAAGCGGCACAGGCAGGCCGAGCGACGGGGAAACGGGCCGGAAGACAAAGAACGTCTCGCCCGTGATAAACATCTCCCTCGCGGCGCGGCGTTGCAGGCCGTAAAAGTCCGTCAGCCCTTCGGCATCGGCATAATCTGTCCAGTTGGCCCATGTCCCCACGACGCGGCTCTTAAGCCGGGCGTTGCTGATCTTGCTTGAGGGGGTGATCCCGTCGCCCACGGCGTTGCCCGTCCAGCTTTCCGCTGCATTTGTGGCATAGCCGTTGTTCCGAACGAGATAACGCGCCCGCGCCGTAATTGTAGCCCCGGCACTGACCAGAAGCGTGTTCAGGTGCAGGCGCGATGGCTGAAACGTCCGTAGGCGCCTGTTGCCCTGGGAAGCTTCGAAACCTCCCGTCGAGAGCGAGCCAAAAGCTCCGTGCCAGACGCGCGTGATGTTTGAGAGCAGCCCCATTCTAAAGCCCCTTGCTGCCCGACGTAAAGACACGGCGGCGCGGTTTGCCGCTTTCGAGAACGGCGATGCGTTTTTCCAGGTCGGTAATGGCCGAAGCCATCTCGGCATCTGTCGCGTAGGAGATGCGGCGGCCCTCGACATCGATGCTGCGCACCCCGCGCCAGCGCGCGGCGAGCAACGCCTCAAGGCGCGCTTTCATGTCGTCAAGGGTCATGGGCCTATCTCAAATAAGATGAATGAAACGTCCGCCGTTTGCTTGGCGGTTTGCGGCGCAACACGCCTGCGTTGCGCGGAGATTCTTCTGCTGTATCCGCGCTCTCCCGCTCTTCCGCCGCGACTTGCGCTTCAAGTTCTTTCCACCGCGCTTCCGAAAAGCGGTCGATACCGACGATCCAAGCGGCGGCACGGGCGTAGACGCGGCAGTCGAGCGCCTCGTTACGTTCGCGCAGCTTTTGCCATTCCAACCGCGAGAAACCGCGTTTGGTTTTGACGGTGACAAGTTGCTCCGCCGTCAGTTGTTTGATCCATTCGCTGTCGATGCCTTCGGGCAGATGCACCGTGCCGGGCGGAAACAAAGCGCCGTCTTCGATCTCTTCGGCTGTCGGGCGAACAAGGCGCAGGAAACGATAAGTCTCTGTTTTGAACGTCGACCCCGCGACAACCCAGAGCTTCGCGCCGCGTCGGATTTTGCGTCCGCCTTCGCTCACATCCACGTAAGTCGGGCCAGTCACGGGGCTGGCGCGGTTGAACCCTTCCGCACCTTTGACGGCCATAACCTGAGCGCCGCCCATCTTGCGCGTCCACGCATAGACGGCAGGCGCTTCATAGCCGGAGTCCACGGCCAGCTTGGCAATGGTCAGATGCGGGCCGTTTTCATGCGGCCATGTTTGCGTCAACATTTGCGCCAGCGCATCCCAAGCAACAGGATCGTCCGGCCCGCCGGGAATGATGATGTGGTCGACAAGCCAGCTTTCAAGGCCGCGCCCCCACGCCCAGATATCGACTTCGATGCGGTCTTTTTGAACGTCCGCGCCTGCTGTCATGAACAAGCCTCCTTTGGGAACCTTTCCCAGACGATAGGGTTCGCGGCGCTCGCACAGGATTTGCCAGTCAGGCGCTTCACCGCTCTCGACCCATGTCTCGCCAAGCACGCTGTTTTTGAAGCCTTTCATCGCCTCGTCATTTCCCTGCGCCGCTTCCCAATCGCGAGCGATGCGCTCCCAGCTCAGCCAGCCGTGCGGCGAATACAAGCTGGAGATATGGTAACCAACCGTCAGCGGATCGGCGCTGATCGCCGTCGCGCGCCATTCCCCATGCTCCAGCATGAAGGTTTTATGGCACTCATTGATCCGCCCCTCGCAATGTTCGCAGTGATAGGCAACCGTTTCCGGTTTGCCTTTCTCCCAACGCAGCCTCTCGAATTGCAAAACCTGCTTGTGGCCGCAAAACGGGCACGGGATGAAATATTTGCGCTTGTCGCTGGCATCGTATTCGCGTTCGATACGCGAGATGCCCTTGATCGTCGGCGTCGAGCACAGAAACACTTTGCGTCGCCACGCAAAGGTGCGCGTCCGAGCTTCGGCCAACGCGACAGGATCGCCTTCTTCGCCTGCGCTGGCGGGATAAGCGTCCACTTCATCGAGAAACAGATAGCGCGCGGGCATGGAACGCAGGCCCACCGCGCTGTTCGCGCCGGTTATGACCAATATCCCACCCGGAAACTCTTTGGACAGGATCGTATTGCCGCTGTCGCGCGACCGCGCCGGAGCCACACGCTCCCGCAGGATATCGCTTTCCTCGATCAGCGGGTCGATGCGCTGCTGGCTGAAGCGTCGTCCCAACTCGACGGTCGGTTGCACCGCCAGCATCGGGCCTGGCGCGTGATGGATGACGTAGCCGATCCAGTTGTTGCCGCACTCCGACCCGCCAAGCTGTGCGCCTTTCATCAGCACGACGCGCTGGTAAGGCGACGACGGCGACAAGGAATCCATGATCTCGCGCAAGTACGGCGTGCGGCTCGTGCGCCAAGGCCCGGCCTCGTTTGCGCCGCGCGGCGAGAGAACGCGATTCTCATCCGCCCATGTCGAAACCGTGTGATCCGGATCCGGCGTAAGCCCGTCCATCCAGCCGCGCAGGATCGCGTCCGCCCCGTCGAACGAGGCGATGCTTTCTTCGATGCCGATCATGAGCGGATTTCAATCTTGATATCGGCAAGCTGCGTCAAATGTTCGCGCACCAGCTTTTCCAGCGCGACTTGCACTTGGTGCGTGTCCGCGCCGATGTCAGCAGCCAGTGCAGAGGCAACGCGTGTTGGCCACATCTGCCATGCGTCGCGCTCTTGTTGCGCGATGCGACGGATCAACACAACGGCCTGTGCTCGATCGACAAGCTCTCCCTTAAGCTTCTGCAGTTTGACGCGGCGCTCTTGCGCTTTCAGAACCTCGTTCGCCGTGCGGGCCTGCACGAAGGTCGTGCCCCCTCCCGTTAACGGCGCGTGTCCGGACTCTCGCAGCGTGTCGCCGACAGCGCGGATCGCCGCTTCCGGCACCGCCTTTCCCTTCGGCTTTTCTTTTTGCCGCACCTGCGCGGGATCTGTGTTTTTCGCCAGAGCCGCGATGGCCTTGTCGGCGTCGATTGTCCTATCGCCTTCAAGCCGGATGCGGCCTGAAGCGATGGCTTTTTGCACCGCGCCCCGGCTTTTGCCCCACAGGGCGGCGAACTCTCGTTGACTGACTCCCATATGCCATGTTCCTGCGCTCCAGTGTCGCCCCCGCACGATCATCTAATGATCGAAATAAGCCGAAATTAGCCATCTGATTGCTCGTTATTCACTGGATAAGTGCTGCGAATGAAGCGTTCATGTCCTTGTTAAACAACAGCTTTTTAAGGAGAACACCCATGCCCAAAAAGGCCCAAAAACAGGTCAAGGCCAAGCCCAAAACCTTCGTCAAGAAGGCGGTCAAAACCAAGGCCCAAAGCAATGGCAAACCAACCAACGACGAGGCCTTGTCCGCGCCGATGCAGGCCGGACTTGCCGCCGTCGCCGCCATGAAGCCGACAAACGATGCGCCAGCGCGGGAGACAAAACTCACCAAGGTGATCGAACTGTTGAGCCGACCCGAAGGCGCGACCATCGAGCAGCTTGTCGACGCGACGGGCTGGCAGAAGCACACCGTGCGCGGCGCTCTCTCCGGCACGCTTCACAAAAAACACGGTTACCAAATCGTTTCCGAAAAACCCGTGACGGGGCACTCGGTAGTGGCAAACAAGCCTGAGTACGGAAAGCGCGTCTACAAAATCGCGCAGACCAAGCAATAAAACAATCCAGCCGCGCCGGTTGATTATTCAATAATCAATCGGCACTTATCTTCGCAATCATATGATCCCTAATTGAGTGGATAATCTTGCGACGAAGAGCGATCATCACCATGTAATGAGAAACGCATTTATTGGAGGTCATTATGCAAAACAACAACCCGCTTCCCACCGCAAACCCTCAGTGGGGCTTTTGGGGCACAAGCATTCGCAGTGATTACGACGCGCCGATGGTCTGGAACGCGATGAACCAGCTGCTTGCAGATCGCTTTGATCTTACGCCTGAACATACGCGCGATCTTCTTGATGCGCGGTTCGGTCGCCATCTTGCCAACGAGTTGAGCTTCATCAAAGGCGGCCCTGCGAGTCCCGAAGCGATTGCCGAACACATCGACAACATTTTGAAAAACAGGAGCTGGCGGAATTACTTCCGTAAAGCCATCAACGATACCAAAGCAGCGTGAGGCGACCATGTCCGGAGAACTTTTCGTCCGCTTTGCCCGCAAGCCTTTCCGCTTTGATGAGGTCGAGGCAGCCGCCAGAGACACCGACGATCTGGGCAGCCATGTTTCAATCGTAGAAACCAAAGAACTCAGCGCGGAAGAATACGATGATTTCATCGCAGCCCCGCTTCGTGACCGCGAGTGGCTTGCCGGAAAAGGCGGATACCTCAACAAGAAGCGTCAAGTCATCGCTGTCACCGCGCCAGAGCGCCAAACGCTTTATGTCGATCCGTCCGGCTCAAGCTACGGTCGCTATGTCGGTCTGCGCGTTCCGACCCCCAGCTGCCGCTATCCGGAAGTACAGGTTCGCCTTGCTGGACGAGACGGTAACGCTTTTGCCATCCTCGGACATTGCCAACGCGCCGCGCGGAAGGCCTACCTGCCGGAAGATGAAATCAAGGCGTTCATAGCCGAGGCCAAGAGCGGCGATTACAACCATCTCCTGACCACCTGCATGCGCTGGTTCGATTGCGTTTAAGGTTGTGAGACCAACTCAGCTTTCTTGCCCGTGAACTCCTCCCACCTCTGGACGATCACATCGCAGTATTTGGGATCCAATTCGATCAGGCGCGCCTGACGGCCCGTTTTCTCACAGGCAATCATAGTGCTGCCGGAGCCGCCAAAACAATCCAAGACGATATCGCGGCTCTTGCTGCTGTTGCGGATGGCGCGTTCGACCAGCTCGACGGGTTTCATCGTCGGATGCAGATCGTTTTTCCTTGGCTTGTTGACAAACCACACATCGCCTTGATCGCGCGCGCCACACCAGAAATGATCCGCACCTTGCTTCCAGCCGTAGAGGATAGGCTCGTACTGGCGCTGGTAGTCTGAACGGCCCAGCGTAAATGTGTTCTTGGCCCAGATCACGAAAGTCGACCACTTGCCGCCCGCCGCAACGAAGGCCTTCTGCAACGTGTGCAATTCGCTCGACGACATGCAAACGTAGATTCCGCCTTTGCAAACCGCAATCATATTCACGCAAGCATCGTAAAGGAACGCTTCGAACCCTTCGCCCAGATTGTCGTTCATGATCTTGCGGTCATTGCCGCGCAACTTGTCCTTGGCCGTATTGCCGTAATCCACGTTGTAGGGAGGATCCGTAAACACCATGTCGGCCAACGTGCCATCGAGAACTTTCTCTACGTTCGAAAGCACGGTGCTGTCCCCACAAAGCAAACGATGATTGCCAAGGATGTAGATATCACCGAGTTTTGTTTTTGGCTCGACGGGAGCTTCGGGAACGGCTTCGTCGTCCGTATTGCCATGGGTGTCGTTTCCGCCGCCTAACATCGCAGCTAATTCGTCATCACTGAAGCCGATTTGAGAAAGATCATAACCGAGACCTTGCAAATCTTCTACTTCCAGATCGAGTAACTCATCGTCCCATTCCGCCCATGATGCCGAGCGATTGGCTATCAAGCGAAGGGCCTTGATTTTAGTTTCCGATAAATCGTCGACAAGGGTCACGGGAACCTTAATCATGCCCAAACGTTGCGCGGCTTTAAGACGCAAATGACCGTCAACAACAAGGCCGTCCGAGCGAGCCATGATCGGAATCCGAAAGCCGAACTCCTGTATCGCTGCAACCATCTTGTCAATCACATGATCGTTCTTGCGAGGGTTACGCGCATAGGGAATGAGCTTGTCGATTGCCCACAGCTCGATCCGGTCAGCAAGTTTGCAATTCGAAGAGGTCATGATGTTCAATTTCTTTCGATAACTTTAGTTGCCAGAGTGCAAAACGCATAAGCTGCGACCAACGGAACCACGCCGTTGCCGCAAAGTCGGAGCCTGTCCACCCTGTTGGCCAGCCCATCAGCACCTCGACAAACAGCGGGTTCAAGGTGCGGGGCGCGTTCGAGATAGCGCTGCCACCCAGCCTCGTCCTCGGGGCTTGGCGGGAAAGGTTGCTCCGCGTCTTCGTTTTGCTGTCGACGAGAACGCCGTCTTTCCAGTCCCGCGCCGTCGGCGTCGCCCACTGGCGCATCATCTCGCTTCGGTTCAAACCGCTCGAACGCTTGCCGGTGCAGGCGCGCGGCGTGGGCCAGTATTTGCTGGCTTCGGTCAGACTGATCCCGTGATCCGAACTTGTGCTGCCCGGCTCGTGCGCCCGAGGCGTTGGCCATAACACCGATTGCGCCGTCAGAGATCCGAAGCAACGATCCGTCCTGTCGCCGTTGCGCTTGAGGAACGTGTCCTGCTTTTCGCCGCTCTCCTGCGCCCTCGGCGTAAGCCAAGATGAAGAGCCGCTCGCGCTTGTGCGGCGCGCCGACTTCTGCCGCTGTAAACAAGCCCGCCTTAACGCGGTAACCCATTGCTCGAAGGTCATCGTGGACTTGCTCGAACCCCAATCGTAAATGTCCGCCGACGTTTTCAAAGAAACAGACTGGCGGTTTGACTTCGCGGACGATCCGCGCAATGTGCGGCCAGAGATGACGCGGGTCTTTGTCGCCGAGCTTGCGCCCCGCCACAGAGAACGGCTGGCATGGATAGCCGCCATGGACGATATCCACCATACCGCGCCACGCTTTGCCGTTGAATGTGGCAACGTCGTCCCAGACAGGCGCACGATCCAAGGCCTCGTCTTCCATCCGCGCCACGAGCGTAGACGCGGCATAGCTTTCCCGCTCGACGTAACAAACAGTTCGATATCCTGGCATGGCAAGGTGGAAGCCGAGGTCGAGCCCGCCCGCGCCCGCGCAGAGCGAGAGACCGAACAGCGAGCGCCCTTCGTTTGGGCATGCGTAATCGCCTCCGGCGGCAGGTAAAGCCAGACCATTCAAATCAAACCTCTGTTGTTAGTAAAAGCTGGCTTCCCTTTGTCAGGAGTCCAGGCAGGAATCCGCCCCCACGGGGCGGTTTAACTCTTTGTTTTCCATGAGAAAATTGAGCTGTACTCGGAACCACAAGATGTGGGGTGGCTTCCCGCTTTCAACCCCTACATGTAGCGAAGTCCTGTGCTCTTGCCGCCAGCATACGTTGGGGCCGAGGGAGGACCCGCTCGTCTCCCGATCATGCCGTGCAGTCTGGCAGAAAATGCGCAAACGACGCAGAACTAAAATGCGCATGGGGTTTATCAATAAATTGAATCGCTTAAAGAACGCGTGCGCATTTTTGCCTATCCGCCTTGGATGTGTCGCTTGTAAGGGAGCGTGATTTTCTCCTTCGGATTGCTCAATCGATGCACGATTTTCATGAGCGCGATTCGCCAATCGTACTGCAGCTTGCGCACCGACCAGCCTGTCTCAAGACCGATGCGCTTCCAGCGAATGCCGTTGGCCCGCAGCCAAACGAGGCGCACTTCCTCGCGCTCAAGCCACATGAGCCACAGCATGACTTCGTCCATCTCGGTGATCTGGTGAGCCGTGGGCGGGCCGGGTCTGACATGCGCGTCCTCCCAGCCATACGCTTCCATCGCTTCGCGCACGATGGGCGGCCATGCGTTGAAGTATCCTTGCACGGTGACCTTGGGCAGCTTGCGCATCGTGTACGCCGCTTGCTCAATCCGATCTGCGACGTCGGACACGGTCTTCTTGACGCGGGGGCTCATGCGACCCTCCCGTAGGTCTTGCCCTCCAGCATGTCGCGCGCCCATTGGCAGTTGTCGATCTTGGCAAACTGCAGGAGCGCAATGCGCGTCTCCTCAAGCGTGGTGAAGCCGTAGCGGAACAGCATCTCGCCGAACAGCGTTTCGGGACTCGTGCCACGCGCATGCCGCCACCCTGTCCAGAAAGCGCCGCTTGAACAAACGCGGCTTTCACAGATGTCGTACCTGTCACGCACGCGCACATCGTAGACGCGACCCGTGTGCGAGTATTTCCAGTAGATGTTGGCGTCACGCGCCTTGATCCGGTTTGCCATCATGAGATGCACCTCCTGTCAGTTGGGATTGGAAAATGGGGAAAGGTTTGGGGCATCGCGGAACCTGTCCGCGCGCAGACTCCCTCGACCGTTGGAGGAGAGAACGCCGTAAGGCGTCTCTCTCTCCCGTAGGGAGAGTGGGAAAACGTCATTCTGTCATTCTGGAATAACGCGCTGAGAAATAAGGCGAATTTTCCAGATTTCCGGACTGCCGGGCAGAATGACGTGTCATTCTGGAAATGGGCTGTAACACCATAAAAACAAAGGCGGATTCTAGAATGACAGAGTGACGCCGCGTCTAGAATGACGTCATTCTGGCCCAGAATGACAAAACGCAGGCCCAGAATGACAGCCGGTTTGGATGGGGTTCTGCGGGCAAAAATCATGGCTCGCCCCCATCGTGATAGACCCAGATTTCTGGGTTCTCGACGGGCAGGATCGCGCCGTCGTTCGGCTGTTTGAAATGCGTCGGCAAGAGCAGGATCATCACGTCCGTGATCTCGCCCGTTTGCGGATCCACGTTGGGCTCCGCGCGCGGGATTTCCATGCCCTCGACGCACATCATGCCGTACTTGCTTTTGGCAGCACCGTCCTTGTTGAACTTGATGTAGCCCTTTGTGGTCAGCACATCGATGCGGTCGCGGATGGAGTGGGAGCCACCGAGGCCCGCCTTGTTCTCGAAGGCTTGGGAGAATTGCGTGGGGGAATAGAGACGCCCGCGTTGCGCTTCGTCATAGAGAAGTTGCAGGATCACGTCGTGGCGACGGCGGCGCTCGTTGTCGAGACGTTCGCCATGCTCCTTGTTGACGAGGCGCTTGGACTGGTGCTCGACCTCGCGCCAGATGCCGTTGATCTTGTCGACGTATTTTGAGGGTATCGCCTTGCCGTTGCGCAGCTCGAACATCAGCTCGCGCACGCTCTGGCTCTCGTCGGGGCGAAACATGATGATGCCGGTCGTGTAGAAGCTGCGCAAACTACCCGCGCCGCTAAGGGCCTGAAACGGGTCTTCTTCCAGCATGCGCTTCGTGATTTTGCGCGTGTGGTGGGCGAGAATGACACCCGCTTCGGGATTGACGAGAAAACGAAGCTTTTCGACGCGCTCCTGAAGGAAGTTCAGCATGGCGGTGTTGTCGTTCTCGCCGCCGTTTTCGCCCGCGTCGAACACGTTGCGCAGAGGGTCGATGGCGATCACATCCAGCAATTTCGGATCGAAATGCCGCGCAATCGTCTCGCGCACCATCTCGACGCCCTTGTCGTCGAGGATCAGGCGCACCTGCGGCGTGATGACGAGGTTTTTGCGAACGAGAGGCAAAATCTCCGGATCAATATCCATCTGCTGCAACCGTTCGCGCAGGTAATGGTAGCCGATCTCGGTTTGCAGGCAGAACACGTTGAGAGGCCGCGGCGGAATGAAGCCGAGAAACGGCCTTCCGGCTGCGGCGTGCACCAGAAGGGAAAAAAGAAAGTCGGATTTGCCGACCTTGGGCGCGCCGCCGAAGACCGCAAGGCCGCTGGGCGTCAGAATGCGCGGTGCAAGCAGGTCTTCCGGCATGGGGCTGTCATCATCCAGAATGGCTCCGACAGGATAAGCGGGGATCGTGGCCACGGCAGGCGGCGTGACGGGCTCCGGCATCGCGGCTTCGACATGGGCGCGGACATCCATGCCTTCGGCAACAGCGTCCGCCGCATCCCAACCGCCGGGCTTGCCTTGCGGGATGGGCAAAATGCCAACGCTTCTGGCTCCGGCGGCCAGCGCCGCCTGCGCGGCTTTTTGCGCATAAGACAGGCCCGGTAGATCGTTGTCCGGCCAGATCAGGACGCGCTTTCCGGCCAAGGGCGACCAGTCTGTCTTGTCGGTTGGCGCGTTGGAGCCGCACACGGCGCTCGTGGCCGGAATGTCGGCAGCAATAAGGGCATCCGCCGCTTTTTCGCCTTCGGCCAGAACGACGACGTCAGCCTTTGCGATGTCCGGCTGCTTATAGAGGGGGCGGCCCGAAGTGGGGGCTTCGGATTTATGGGTGACGGCGTTCCAAATCCTGAAGGTCTTTTTGCGCTGGCCGTTTTCCTCGTATTCGTGGCGATAGACGACAAGAAGGATCGTGCCTTGGGTATCGGTGTAATTGTATTGTGCGACAGGCGCGCCGATTTCAGGCGCTTTGCTCTTCGCTGTTTTTGAAACCGGCATAGGCAGGCGCTCGGCCATGTTCAGATATTCGGCGATGTTTCGGATCGCAGTCGTGTAGTCCTCGCGCCGGACAATCTGCCAAACGTCAATCAGGTCGCCGAACTTCTGGCCCGTGGCAAAATCTTCGCCGACGCCCATCTTGTTCTTGCGCACGCTGAGCTTCAGGCTCTCGCCGCGCGCGCCGTAGATATCGCCGCAATGAAACTCCTCGCCAACATAAACGCCGTTCGGCAAAAGATGGTCGAGGATTTGCCGATAGCAATCGGCCATGCGTTCCTTGAGCAGGACGACATCGATTTTCTTGCGCTGGTCGGAGCCTTGCCGCCGCGCATCGTTGAAGTCCATCTTCTCATGCGCCATGCCAACACCTCTTGGCGTAAGGGCAGCACAGGCACAGGTAAAAATCGGGATTGGCGGCTATGCGGGGCAACTGCTGGCCTGCATCGGTGGCTTGCAGAATGTTGACGGCCTTGTCGCTTGTGCTTTGCGCCAGAGAGGCGTCGAAAGGCACAAGTTCGTGATAAAGCTCCTGCGTATCCTTGTTGAGCGCCGTGAAAAGCGCGGGGCAACGTGCCAGATCGGGCATGTAGCCCTGATAGAGAGCGACTTGCGCGGCATAAAGCGGTTTCGAGATCGCAAGGCCGCGCTTTGCCAGATCTTGCCAGCTTTTGTCCTTGAGTGCCTTGTGTTCCCATAGCGAAGGGAACACAAACCATGATGGGCCTCCGACGATAACACCGTCGATGTGACCCTTGATCCGCCCCTTGGCGACCGAAAAGCCGAATTGCCCGCCATCCGCTTTTTCCGTCCGCAGATCGAACCCGGCACCGCGCAGCCATTTGACCGACAGGGCCTCGAATTGATGCCCCGCGTCGAAAATGCGTAGCGTCTGTCCGTTAAAATCCTTGCCCTGATCCTTGGGCGCGCCGACATATTCATACTGGATGCGGCGGGAGCAAGGATCGCCAAGCATGGACGCGCCCAGATATTCACGGCGCGGCTGCTTCTGTCGCTCGGCGATCAGTCCCGTGTCGACCAACTCGTTGATCCGCACAGCGATCGGAAGCGCGCGGGGATCCTGCGGGGGCTTGTCGGAGCCGTGGTTGAAGTCGAGCATCAAAACGGCACCTCCGGACTGCCTTTGCGCATGGCGTCCTGGTAGGCCGTGACGATGACCTCAATCAGCGTAAGAACCTGTTCCTTGCTGTAGGCGGAAAGAGGCTTGTCCATGCCAATCTCGGCCACGCATTCGCCCAGCGGCTTGAGGCAGGCGTTAAGGGAAGCGCGTTCAAAATCGGTCATATCAATCATGCCGCCAGACTCCTTGAAAAGACGCGCGTACAGATCGAGGCAAAGCATCGAGCAGAAACGCCGTGCAGGTTTTTTTGGTTGTTTGATCAGCGCAGGCATAAAGCCGAAGCCGCGTTGTTCCCGGTAACAAATGGCGCACCATTTCACGCGGCCTCCCTGTTTCCGACGGCTTGTTCGACCAGTTGGCGGATGCGGCCTTTGTTGAAGCGGAAATTAAGCAGGCAGGACGCGCGATACTTCGTCATGCTGAAGTCCATCCGCGCCGTCTCGCCGAGCAAGGCGAGTTGCTTTTCGCTTGCGGGTTCGTTCATCCAACGGCGGGTTTTGTGGGCGCTTTCGCTTGTCTCGTGCTCGTTCAGAAAGTCGTCGGCCACGGCCATCATGACGACGCGTTCGCCTGTGCCGAGAATTTGCACAGCGCGCTCGAACCCGCCGACGGCGTGCCAATAGCCGCCAAGCCAGAAGATCGCTGCCCATGCCGAGAAACCGGAGGCCATCAGCGCCGCGTCATCGTCGAACAGGTCAATCCAACGAAAACTGCTGCGTTTCAGAAGGTCGATTTCTGTCAGGGAGAAGTTTTCGAGGGGGAGCGGTTCTTCGTCGCCTGCGCCAGCTTCGCCCGTCGCAGCACTGGAGAGGAACTCGAAACCACACAACGCGCATTCCTGCGCAGAAAGAGGAAGGATTGCGCAGCATTCGGGACATTCTTTCGTGGGCGCATCGCCTTGAACCGTTTTGCCATCCAGATTGACGTCCTGCTCCAGACTGCCGTGCATGAGCGTGGACGTTCCAAAGTCGAGCACGATGCAGTCTGTTTTTATGACGCCGGGATGTTCCTTGGGATCGATGGTGCGCAGGCCGCGCCCGACCATCTGGATCATGGTCGACTTGTAAGAGCTTGGGCGCAGCAAAAGGACACAAGATGTTGGCGGATAGTCCCAGCCTTCCGTCAGGACGGCCACGTTGACGATCACGCGCGCGCTGCCTTGCTGGAACCGCGCCAAAGCCAGGCGGCGGTCGCTGTTCGCCATTTCGCCGTGAACGATGACCGCTTCTACGCCGTTGTTCTGGAAGGTCTGTCGGACGTTTTCGGCGTGCACGATGGTGGAGCAGAACACTACCGTTTTGCGATCATGTGCCTGTTCCTGCCAATGCCTGACAACCGCGCCGGTAACGACAGGCCGATTCATGATCTCCTCGACTTCGTTCATGTCGAAATCGATTGCTGTTTTGCGCACCTTTTTGAGGTCTTCCTGCACGCCGACATCGACGACGAATGTGCGCGGCGGCACGAGATGGCCGGATTTGATGAGTTCGGCCAGCCTGATCTGGTCGCCTACATTGTCGAAGATCGGACGCAGGGCTTTCTGATCGCCGCGATTGGGCGTTGCCGTCAGGCCGAAAAGCATCAGGTTGGGATTCTTGGCCTTCGCTTCCTCTATGATCCTCAGATAGCTCGTCGCCGCCGCGTGGTGGGCTTCGTCAATAACGAGCAGATCAAGATGCGGCATACGCGACAAATTGTCCTGTCGCGCCAAGGTCGGAACCATCGCAAACGTCGCACGCCCATGCCATGACTTGCTATTGGCATCGTAGATGGACGTGGTCAGTCCGGGATTGACCCGTGCAAACTTCGTGACGTTTTGCGCCGTCAGTTCGTCGCGGTGGGCAAGGATCGCAGCCTTGCCGCCCATTTCGCGCAAAATTTCGCCCGTAGCCGCCGACAGCATGATGGTTTTGCCAGCACCTGTCGGGGCGACGCCGAGCGTATTGCGCCGCTGTTTTAGCGCAGCGACGCAATTTTCGACAAAGATCTTCTGTCGTGGCCGGAGGAGCATCGGACACCCTTAAACAAACAAAACGGAAAACGAGGATTAGCGAGCCCAGGTCGGGACGTTGCTGTTCGGCGTTCCTTGCTGCTGCGGGGACTGTTGCTGAGGCTGCGACTGCGCAGGCATCTGCTGAGGCGATTGCGTTGGCTGCTGCGCATATCCGGTCTGCGCGCCGAACATGACGCCAGCATATTCGGGGTTCTTGCGCGTCAGAACGTACTGCAGGCGATTTTTGTCGGCATAATTGTCCTTGCCTTTTTCGATGCCGATCTTGGCGACAAATTGCAGGCCGTTGAACGCGCCCCAGTCCTGCGTGATGCGTTTCTGCTTCGATGCAGGGCTGTCGTCGTCGGGATCAAGACCGAAGGCGCTGTCCAACATAGCGCGCAGGGCCGCTTTTGTAATACCCCACGCCTTGGATTGGCCGCGCTCATCGACCTTGCCTCCGGAAACGGTCATGTTCTGCCAGAACTTGCGCTTGGCGAACGGGCCTTCGAGAACCGTGAACTCGCAATTGAGGTATTCCACGTCGCTCGTGTTGCTGCGGGTCAGCCAGCCGCCTTGGCCCGCGCTGCCGGGGCGAATGGTGATGACGACCTTGGCAATCGTGCCCGCCGGAATAAGTTCGCCGACCTGCTGTTGCCCGGCGTCGTTGAAATCCATCCCTTGGTTCTGGTACATGTTTGTTTACTCCTGTGCTTGTTGAACGACATTTGCGGGGGTTTCGGCATCGGTCGGCTGTGGCCTGCAAAACTCCAGCCGTTCCGATGCCGTCTTTGTGAGGGGTTGCCTGATTTTGTCCATGAGCCGCCCAAGATGCGGTTCCTCGATCATGGCGAGGCGTCCGCTGCGATCACCCGCCGGATAGCTCCACGGGTTCAGAGCTTGGCAAACAAATGCGCGATAGGCGGATCCGTCGTCTGCCTTGATCTCGGCCATCGTGACAACCTGATCGACGATGCCGGGCAGCTCAAGGCCCGTCTTGCTGCCGTCGATCTGCGGCGTGAAGATGCGGCGATTGAAGTCATCCGTCTTTTCATCGAGGATCCCGACAAACCAGACGTTCTTGCCGCGCGTGTGCTGAAGGTGCGTCAGCCAACCGATCATCTCGCGGCCCAAGAGGCCATAGGCGCCTCTCGTATCCGGCTTGCCCGTCTTTTCGCTGATGGCTTCGGGCTGGCCCGTGCACCATTGGAAACACAGACGCGCGGCGACCGTGATGCTGTCGACAAAGATCGTGTCGTATTTATCGAGCGCCGCAGCATCGCCGAATTGGCTGCAAACATGATCGTAATGAGCTTGGCTATAGGGCTGGTTGTCGCGCAGCGCCGGATTGGGGCCGCCAATATAGGCCGCGAAGTCACGGCATTCCTGCCATGTGCGCGGACGGATCGTGTCGCCCGCCCAGCCTTCGACGGCAAGATCGCCAGCTTCAAGGTCAATAAACAACGTGCAGGCCGCATCAAGCGTCCAGAGCAAACTGGTCTTGCCGATTTTCCAACGCCCGAAAATGCAGCCTTTGATGCCGCGCTTTTCGGACAGTCTTTGATCGGCGGTTATGATCTGAAAAGTCATGTTACGCCTTGTTTTTGGGTTTGAGGGTATAGGTCTCCCGTCCCGGCACGACGGCGCGCGCGGGGGCGAGGATTTTCTGAATGTCCGGAGGCGCGGCAGCGTATTTGCGCTCGTCGACCTTGAACTCGGCCTTCGCATAGTGCTTGGCCGTCTCGGCGGGCATGGAATCCAGTGCCGCGATCAGTTTGGTTTGATCCCATTTGACGGTCTTGCCGACTTCGGCGGCGACGTCAAAGCCGCAATCTTCCAGATGCACAACGCCCGTATCTTTTCCCGCATCAAGCCGCGCCTTCTGCGCCGCCTCGCTGTATTTGCGGTTCAATGCGCAAGCGAGCTTGTCCTTGCGCAGTTTGAGCAGCGTTGTGTCTTTGTCGAGCAACTCGATCAGATCAGCCAGCTCAGGCGTTGCCAACGCGGCAATCGCGGCGATGTCCATTTCATCAAGCGCGGCAGGATGGAAATTGCGAATGTTCATTGAAGGCCTCCATAATTTTGTCCGTAAAATGCAATGAGAGCAGCCTCGGCCATGCCGTCGTCTTTGCGGCGCGACCACAGATGCGCAAAGCGCGGCATCAATTGGCTGGCGCGATAGCGCGCATCGTCCTTGTTTTTGGAAACCTTGAGCTTTGTTTTCCACGTAACGGGGGTCACAAGCGTCATGGGAAGAAAATGGGCCGCCACGATCCCTTTGATCGCGCCATAGCTCTCGCCAAACGAGAACATGCTGGCGACGCCCTGTTTCGGCATGGCGGACACGCGTTCAATAAAAACGCCAACGCGCGCGGCGTTCTTCGTTTTGTCATCGATGATGTTGGAAAGAGCCGTCAGGTCAAGAACACGACGTGTCCCCTTCGCCTTGCTGATCGTCAGCGTCGGCATCGGGCACACATCCATCTCTTCGCCGAAGCGAAAAGCCAGAGCGCCGGACAGGCCGGGATCGATGCCGACGAAAAGCGTCATTCAGGGCTCTCCACGCTATAGAGATCCTTGTGCTTCACGCGGCCCTTCGTGACGGCAACGATTTTATCGGCGATAGCTGGGCGCGGACGGCGCTTCCCATTGGCGTATCTGGATACGTTCATGGCAGCGCTTGAGCTGTCCATGCCAAGCATCCGCGCGAATTCCGCGTAGGAGATGTTATTCTTTGTGAGATAATCGGCCAGTTTCATGGCCTGATTACATATCCTATCAGGATAGGTTGAATCAAGATTAATATGGCCTGATAGGATAGGAAAAAGAAAGTATTTGCGTTAACCATCCAATTCGGATAGGATGGGCCATCCAAATTGGATGGGGTAACGAACATGAACAGATTGAAAATCATAAGAAAACAGGCTGGCTTCACTCAAGAAGAGGTTGCCAAAAATTTTAAGGTCACGCCACAAACAATTTTGCGTCTCGAGAAGGGAGAGCGTGGCGTTACGCTCGATTGGCTCGAAAAACTGGCAAAATTTTACAAGGTTCGCGTGTCCGCTTTGGTCGATGACATTGATGTCAGCGACATCAAGCAGCCGGACGCGGACGTCGACGAAGTCCTCTTGCGGGAAATCCTCACCTACGCCCAGAAGCGATGCGAAGGGGCCGATGTCGATCCCGCCACGCTTGCCAAGGTCGTGTGCAAAACCTACAGAAAATGCCGTAAAATGAACGAAACGCCGAAAAAAGCCGAGATCAAGGAACGCGTGGACGACATGCTCACCTGCGTCGTCGACTGACAATTCAATTCGCCCCCGCAAAACGCGTCAGATAGTCCATCGCTTCGTCAAAATAACGGCAAGGCAATTCTTTCATATCTTCAATTTGATATGCGCTGAGGAACGCCTCGCGCAAAAGAATGGCGCTGCAAGAGATTCTTTCCGCACGGGAAAGGATGACGCCTTCCAAGATCTTTACCTGAGTTTCATTAATCGAGGGGTACAGTCCGGTGAAAAGCAGCGATTGTTCAGTTGAAAAGAGATTTTCTTCCTCGGCCATTTCCTCAAAGACGAGGGACACTATCACGTTGGGACTGCTCATGAAAACATTCCGAAAAATATTGATCGCTACCAAATAACAGCAAGCATGGGTTGCAGAATGCCTGAAAGTTGGTCGAAAATCAACAAAAATCTTGACATTCGGCATGAATAATGCCGAAATCAGGCATTAATGATATGGAAAGCATAACATGGCACTCACCCCTGACCAACTCCGCGCCGCTCGCGCGCTTCTCAACATCTCGCAGGATGAACTTGCAAACGCGTCCGGCGCTTCCCTCACATCCATCCGCCAATTCGAATTGGGCGGCATAACCAAGCTGCAGCAAAAGACGGAAAGTGCCCTTCTTTCGTATCTCAGCGAAAAGATCGAGTTCATCGGCGTACGCGGTGTTGCGCTGCGGGAGAAAGATCATCTGATTTTGGAAGGCGAAAACGTCATCGCCCAGATGTTTGAGGACATACATACGCATTTACGCGGCCAGGAAGGAGCGGAAGCCTTGTTCTTGTGCGGCAGCACGCCGTGTCTCTTCGCCCCCGAACTCGTTGAATATTGCAATGCTCTGCGCGAGGCAGACTTCACCTACCGTGCGATTTGCCACAAGAAGGATGCCACATCGCCCATACGTACCGCCCCCGCAAACTTCACGCCACTTCCGCTGCAAGTCGTCTACGGATCGACCGTCGCGCAGATGCTCGGCCCCGACCGGATCCTCTTAGTGCGCACCCCCATGCTGGCGAAAGGCCTGAAACAGACCTTCGAGATGCTCTGGGAGGCCTTGCCTTCGCCTGAAGCCGAAACCGAAGAAGGCGCAGGAGAGCCTAGAAAAAAGGCTCTGAGAGCGTAACGACCATATCCAATACGGATAGGTTCATCAGTTTTCTTGACAAACCATGCCTATTTGGATAGGTTCCTTGGAATTGGCGGCTCCGATCCGCCCCATATTCCCAAGGAGAATTGCATGATCCCCGTTGTTTCCCAGCTTTATATGGATATGGCGCACCGCTGCGTGCGCGAGACCTTGAACCTCGTGCGCCAAGGCCGCACAGACGAAGCCCTTGAGGTCGCCGAGCTTGCCATTGACACCTACCACAAGGCAGTCGATCGCGCCAAAGACGCGCACCTTGATGCGTTCATCGCCTTGGCCATGCGCGCGCCGCATCCGTCCGAACAACGCGCGGCGGGGCGGGCATGAATCTGTTTGAGCGGATCCATCGCAGCTTGTCCCGCGCCCTGCGCCAGCAATGGCGCTGGTGGAAGACAACATGGATGGGAGATTGATTTGTGTCTCAATCGCCCAGCATTTCATCAAAACGAAAAAACCCTCTTTTTCTAATCGCCGATCTGATGGCTTTGGCCATCTTGCGGAAAAAAGCGAAGGAAATGCGCGCATCTGAGTTTATTCAACTGGACTTCACGGCGAAAGGAAGCGTGTGTGACAGGGAGGGCAATATTGATGGAGAATGCGCGTTATGACGCCAATCGCGCGGCAAATTCGAGAACTAGAAAGTAAAAACACATCCGACCTCAAACGATTGTGGCGGGATTATTTCCAATCTGAACCACCACCCTATCGGGGCGGATTTTTGCGGCGCGCCTTGGCCTATCGGATTCAAGAACTGACTTATGGAGGATTAACGCCAAAGGCGGAGCGCAAACTGAACACGCTGATTGCTGAAGAAAATGGAAAGAAACCAAGACGCAGGAAACGATCTCCCACCGTACCTGTTGTTGGGACACGCCTGGTGCGCGAATGGCGTGGGGAACGGTACGAAGTCGTCGTTTTGGCCGAAGGCTTTGCATATGGAGGCAGCCGTTGGAACTCGCTGACGGCCATTGCCCAGCACATCACGGGCTGCCACTGGAACGGGCTTGTATTTTTTGGGTTGCGGAAAAAAGAGAAATAAGAAATGGAAAAACCGACCAAGCATATTCGTTGCGCCATCTACACACGCAAATCTTCCGAAGAAGGCCTCGATATGGAATTTAACAGTCTCGACGCGCAGCGTGAAGCGTGTGAGGCCTATATCGCGAGCCAAAAATCGGAAGGTTGGGTCGCTCTTGAAACCATGTACGACGACGGTGGATTTTCTGGTGGCACTTTAGAGCGTCCTGCGCTTAAGCGCCTGATGGAAGATATAGAGAACGGCAGGATTGACACTATCGTAGTTTACAAAATTGACCGACTTTCCCGTTCACTTATGGACTTTGTCAAAATGGTCGAGGTCTTTGACCGCCATAAAGTGACGTTCGTCAGCATCACTCAATCTTTCAACACAACAACGTCGATGGGGCGACTGATCCTCAACATTCTGCTGTCTTTTGCACAGTTTGAACGCGAGGTCATAAGTGAGCGCATCCGCGACAAGTTCGCGGCAAGCCGCAAGAAGGGAATGTGGATGGGCGGGTGCCCGCCGTTGGGCTACGATGTGGAAAACAGAAGGCTTAAGGTCAATGCGAAGGAAGCCGCTATCGTCAGAGAAATATTCGAAACCTTCGTTCAAACGCAATCGTGCATGACCGTTGTTCAAACGATGAGGGCCGCCGGAATAACAACCAAAGAATGGGAGACGCAATCCGGCAAAACGCACAAAGGCAAGCCCATTCACAAGCTGTACGTTTATCGCATCTTGAATAATCGTGTTTACCTTGGAGAAGCCGTACATAAAGAAAAAGCCTACCCGGGTGAACATCGCGCCATCATAGACGCGCCGCTTTGGGAAGAAACCCACCGGATCCTATCCCTTGCGCCCAAGAAGAGAGGAAACCAAACACGGGGCCGCTGTCCTGCGTTGTTGAAGGGCTTCGTGCGTTGCGGGTGCTGCGGCTCTGCCATGACGCCGTCCTCAACCAACATACGGGCACGCGGCCAGTCCTACCGTTATTACGTCTGTGTCAAGTCTCTGCGGGAAGGTAGTCAGTCTTGTGCAATCCGCTCGGTGCCTGCGCGTGAGCTTGAGCGTGCGGTGCTGTACCAAATCAAGACGGCGTTTAAAGCGCCGGAAGTCGTTTCCCTGATTGTGGATCGGCTGGAAAAAAGAAAACCGGAACTTGCCATCGATTTTTCGACAAAAAGAGAACGAGAGTCGTTTGTACGCTCCGAACTTGGAAACTTCGATGCGCTCTGGGAGCAACTTTTTATCCAAGAGCAACGCGCCCTTCTGGGTGAGTTTTTGGAGACCATTGAGGTTTCGGAAGATGGCGTTCAAATCCATTTCAAGAAGAACGGCCTAACCGCATGGGTCGAGGAGACGCGTTATGGAACAGGAAACAATCGTCGTACATCTGCCGCTTAGGCCGAACCGACGTTCTGGGCGGAAATATCTGATCGCCCCGGACGGAGCCACAGTTCCGATGAACGAGCCAACGCCCCAATTGCACACCATGCAAAAGGCCCTTGTGAGAGCGTTTCTCTGGCGACGGGAGGTTGAGGCTGGCAAATACGACAGCATCACTGATATGGCGCGCAGCAAAGGCGTGAACGAAGACTATGCCCTTCGACAAGTCACCCTGACGCTTCTCGCGCCATCCATCATCGAAGCCATTCTTGAAAACAGCCAACCAAGTTATCTAACCCTCCAGCAGCTCTATCAGCTGGTTCCTCTCATGTGGGATGAACAGGAAAAACAAATCCTGTGCACGGCATAACCATTCAAACATCTCTAAACTACATCCGCTTGTCATTTGTTCGTTTGACGAAATTCAGCGTAACTTGTTGAGAAATAAGAAACCCTACCACGAGAGAAAAGTAGGGTTCGGTAGAGAGAAACGGGCATAAGAGAGAGGAATACGGGCTTCAGTCGCCAGATTTTTGGCGCACGAAGTCGGGTTCGGAATTGCGAAAACCCTGCGTTTTCTTGCGTATTATATGAGTGATGCGAAAGGCTCAGAGAGGCTTTTCGCTATGTTAAATGGCGGAAGGGATGGGATTCGAACCCACGATACGGCTATTCACCGTATACCCGCTTTCCAGGCGAGCGCCATCAACCACTCGGCCACCCTTCCACTCTGGACCTTATACACAAAGACAGCCGACTGGTTGAAGTCTTGGTCTTGCCGGTCTTGCGACCGGCGGGCACTCGGCCACCCTTCCACTCTGGACCTTATACACAAAGACGGCCGACTGGTTGAAGTCTTAGTCTTGCCGGTCTTGCGACCGGCGGGCACTCGGCCACCCTTCCACTCTGGATGTGTTGTTCTATCAGAAAGAGCCCGGCGGTTGAAGCGTTGAAATAACGGGCAAGGATGCCCTTATTTCTTCTTGTCCAGCTGATCCACGATCAGGCCTGTGCCTGCGCCCACCGCGCCGCCGATGGCCGCGCCGCAAGCGATGCAGCCGCCGGTGACCACCGTGCCCACGGTGCCCACCGTGGCACCGATCGCGCCGCCCGATAAGACTCGCTGTTCCGTCTTGTCCATCCCGCTGCACCCGGCCAGGGTCATTGCCAAAGCCGCCGCCAATACCGCATGTGTCGTCTTCATAGGAGTGTCCTTTCCCTCGAATGGTGAAAGCCATCGCCTGCGCCTATGGTAGCTTGACGCGCCGCCCCTTCGCAAGATGGGTTCCGCCTGTTAAGAATCTTCTAACCAAGTGCCTTTACACGAAAGAGGACATGTCCAGCCGCTCGCTTTCGCCCATCGTCCCTGTCGGGACCACGCAAAATGCCGCCGCGCTGGCCCTGGCCGATGCGGTGATCCTGGGGCATGAGCAAGCG
The DNA here is from genome assembly GCA_016699305.1 of Alphaproteobacteria bacterium. Classification (NCBI taxonomy): domain Bacteria; kingdom Pseudomonadati; phylum Pseudomonadota; class Alphaproteobacteria; species Alphaproteobacteria bacterium. The sequence goes on along the minus strand of CP064970.1, from coordinate 988,124 downwards.
CGCGTGCCGCGTTATACCAGTTACCCCACCGCGCCGCATTTCGGGGATGGGGTAGACGAGACCGCCTATCGCGGTTGGCTGGCCGATCTGTCTCCGGGGGCCTCTCTTTCGATCTATCTGCATGTGCCCTTTTGCCGGTCGATGTGCTGGTTTTGCGGCTGCCATACCCGCGCCACGCGCCATGATACGCCGGTGATCGCCTATGCCGCCGATTTGCGGGCCGAAATGGATCTGTTGCTGCCCTTGCTGTCCGCGCCCGGACCGGTGCGCCATGTGCATTGGGGTGGCGGGACGCCCAATATCCTAGAGCCGCAGACTTTCGTGGATATCATGGCCCATCTGCGCGACCGGCTGCGTTTCGCGCCGGACGCCGAAATCGCGGTCGAGCTGGACCCGCGCACCGTGACGCCCCAGATGATTGAGGCCATGGCCCAAGCAGGGGTCACTCGGGTCAGTCTGGGAATTCAAAGCTTCGAGCCTCAGGTGCAGCAGGCCATCAACCGTGTCCAAAGCTATGGCTTGGCCGCGCGTTTGGCCCAGGATTTGCGAAAAGCGGGGATCCTTTGCCTGAATCTGGACCTGATGTACGGCCTGCCCGGCCAGGATGTCGCAAACGTCGCGCAATCGACGCGCCAGGCCCTAGACTTGGCCCCCGACCGGCTTTCGGTGTTTGGCTATGCCCATCTGCCGCGCCTGAAACGCCATCAGCGCATGATCGACGAATCCGCCTTGCCTGGGGCAGCGGCGCGTCTGGCGCAATGCCGCGCCATCAGCGACGTGCTGACCCAAGCCGATTACACGCCCATCGGTCTGGACCATTTCGCGCGGGGCCACGACCCGCTTAGCCGCGCCCTGCAAGAGGGCCGGTTGCGCCGCAATTTCCAAGGCTATACCACCGATCCGGCCGATATTTTACTGCCGCTGGGGGCCTCGGCCATCGGCGCTTTCCCCCAAGGCTATGCCCAAAACATCGCCGATGTCGCCCTTTGGCACGATGCGGTGCGCGCCGGACGCCTTCCCATCAAGCGGGGCAAGGCTCTCTCGTCGGAAGATCGTCTACGCCGCGCGGTGATCGAGCATTTGATGTGCTTCCTATGGGTGGATTTGGCCGCCATCGCCGCCGCGCATGACACAGGGCCTTCCGTCTTTACCGATAGCCTGGAACGTCTGCGCCCCTTACAGGATCAAGGCGCGGTGATCCGCCAAGCTTGGCGTTTGACGGTCCCCGAGGCTTTTCGCCCCCTCATCCGCAGCATCGCTTGCGCCTTTGATACCTATCTGCACCCCGAAGAAGACCGACACGCGCGCGCGGTTTAAACGCTTGGAGGACAGGGGCCAGTCGTGCGGGAACGGGCGTCAAATATGTTGGCATGTGGGATGACCTTGGCGCGCCGCCGTCCTTCGCCAAACATTCCAGATTTTGCATACCCTCTCGGCAAGTCCCATTCGGCGTTGTCGATGGCGGCGATGAGGAATCCAGTAACCGACAGAGGCGACGAACAACAAGCCCTCTATCTGATATGCAGGGCGCGGAAGTAGTAATACCCTCCATAACTACCTTGCCAGTAGCTGCCGCCGCCGCTTGCCCCATTTATAACCCCTTGTACCGCCCCCCTATTTAGTGGGTCATCACACCTAACCATGCCGTCGGAATAATTTCCATCAAACCGATTAATGCGCAACTCCGCGTTACCTTGAGCGTTTGTTCCTTTCATCCCGGTTTGTTTGTAGAGTTCCTGATAAACAGCGTCCTTCATCCAAGGAAGAATCAAGAATAGATCGGCGGTTTGTGACGCCCTCTCAGGCCCGGACCCGTCGTAGACGCAGGGCCATCCGGCAGCATCGTACCCAAAGGCAGGTCCCCCACCCCGCCCCAAATGCGCCCCGCAACCCGACTTAAACACATAAGTACCGAAAAGCTCCGGGTAATCTATGTCCGCCTGGCTCTTCCAAGATGGGTCTAGGGCATTTATATCTGGATTTTTCCAGACAATCCCGCCGCCATTCATATCAAAGACATGGCAGGATTTATCGGATGGGGCATTTGAATTTGCATAGCCGCTGACGATAGGGTTTTCAAAGCTGATTTCCGTATCCGCGCATCCCTTAGCAACCACTCTATCCACGCCTATCTTAACGCTGTCCGCATATTCGAGAATGGCTGCTGCCTGGGCCTTGGCGCTGACGGCAGAGGTATCGCCATTGAACGAACCCGACGCCGCAGCAATGGCAGAGGCCAAGACAGCCAGAATCGCCACGATGAACAGAATCGGCCCGATGGCTATGCCCGATTGAGGGCCCAATTCAGACGCCGATACCCAGCGGGGGGGGGGGGCGGTTTCAGTGCACACATCTGATCTCTGCAGTCATCGACTTGATTCGAAGCCTTTAATTTACTGTGCAGCAATGGGCTTGTCCACTCAACCCGCCTTGCTCTGGTCGGCAAGCCGCTATTTCTTGCCGAAATTCGGGTTGACGTACACGAAGCGCTGCGAGTCGATCTCTCCTCCAGGACGCAGGTCTTGCAAGGTCACTCTCGTGACCAGGCCTTGAGGATCGGTGATGCGCCACTGGCGCAGTGCCAAAGGCGCGGTTTCGAACACCAGGGTCAGATTGCCTGCGTCCTTCTTGTCGCGTTGCGTCAGGGTGACTTCGAACCCGCCGGGATAGTTAAGCACGCCGGTGACGGCCACGTCCTTGCCGTTGAGCGCCAGATTGTCACGCAGCAATAAAGCGGCGGGCGAAGAGTCCAAAGGCACGCTCGAGCTTTCGCCCAAACCCGCATCCCAGACATGGACGAACAACCCATCCGCCACCACAAGATCCTGGCGCGGGGCATCGTATTCCAAGCGCATCTTGCCCGGACGCGACAGCCAGACACGGCCTTGACGCTCATTGCCCATATCGTCGCTTTGTAAAAAACGGGCTTCCAATGTCTTGACCTGACGCAGCCATTCCTCGGCCCAGGCGATTTCAGGCGCGGATGTCTCCGTCTCGGCCTTCGTCAGCTTGGCCCCGCCCTTTGCCAGTCCCAACCCAGGCACCGTCATCAGGCCGACGGCCAATAGCAGCGTCGCCAGCACCTTGAGCCGATCATTCTTCATAGAGAGAAACCCTTCATCCTCGCATTCAACCCAGAAGACAGCATGCAAAGCCGTGATGGCAAAAGCAAGGCAGGGCCATCTTCTTACAATCCTTCTCGATGGAATCAAATTTTCTAACAGTGCCTGCTCAGTCGGACGGCGAATCCAAAAGCCGATAAACCGGCGGGATATGGGGATCAGGGGACGGCACCACATGCCCTGCGATGATCTGCGCCAACCACATGACCAAGACAGCCAACGCCACGGCGGCCAACACGCGCCCCGGATCACGATGCGCGCTTGATGGCCGTCGTGGCATGGTCATATGTCTTAAGAGTTGTTGGTGCCGTTTTTGTCCTTAACCTCGGTGAATTCCGCATCCACCGCGTCATCGGCGCCCGGAGCCGCGCCCGATCCAGCCGATTCATCCGCCGTCTCGCCGCCGCCTGCCGCCCCAGCCTGGCGATACAGCGCATCGCCCAGCTTCATGCTGGCCTGGGCCAGGGTTTCGGTGCGGGACTTGATAGCGTCTTGGTCCTCGCCGTCGATCACGCCGCGCAAATCGGCAATTGCCTTTTCGATCGCCTCGCGGTCCTCGGCAGAGACTTTGTCGCCCTGCTCCTTCATCGTGCCTTCCGATGTGTAGATGAGGTTATCTGCCTGATTGCGCGCCTCGATCAGCTCTTTCCGTTTGTGATCTTCCTGAGCGTGCTGTTCGGCGTCGCGCACCATGCGCTGAATATCCTCTTCCGTCAGGCCGCCCGAAGGCTGGATGCGGATTTGTTGTTCCTTGCCCGTGGCTTTGTCGCGCGCGCTGACAGAAAGGATGCCATTGCGGTCAATATCGAACTTCACCTCGATCTGCGGCATGCCGCGTCGCGCGGCAGGAATGCCGACCAGATCGAATTGCCCCAAGAACTTATTGTCCGCCGCGATCTCGCGTTCGCCCTGGAAGACGCGGATGGTGACCGCCGTCTGATTGTCCTCGGCTGTCGAAAAGACCTGGCTCTTATTCGTAGGAATGGGCGAATTGCGCTCGATGAGCGGCACGAAAACGCCGCGCAACGTCTCGATCCCCAAAGATAACGGGCAGACATCCAGCAATAGCACGTCGCGAATTTCGCCCTTGAGCACCGCGCCTTGAATGGCCGCGCCCACCGCGACCACTTCGTCCGGATTGACGCCGCGATGCGGCTCGCGCCCGAACAGTTCCTTGACGGTCTCGATGACCTTGGGCATGCGCGTCATACCGCCCACCAACACCACTTCGTTGATATCCGAAGCCTTGATCCCCGCATCCTTCAGGGCCTTTTCCACCGGTCCCACCGTGCGCTTGATCAACTCATCGACCAGGGATTCCAGCTTGGCGCGCGTCAGTTTGACGTTCAGATGCTTGGGGCCGCTTTGATCGGCGGTGATATAGGGCAGGTTCACATCGGTCTGCATCTGGCTGGACAGTTCGATCTTGGCCTTTTCCGCCGCTTCCTTCAGGCGTTGCAGGGCCAAGCGGTCCTTGCGCAGGTCGATGCCTTGCTCGCGCTTGAACTCGTCCGCCAGGAAATCGATGATGCGGGCGTCGAAATCCTCGCCGCCCAAGAACGTGTCGCCATTGGTGGACTTGACCTCGAACAGCTCCTTATTAATCTCGAGAATCGAGACGTCAAAGGTGCCGCCGCCCAAATCATAGACCGCGATGGTGCCCGCGCCGCGCTTTTCCAGGCCATAGGCCAGGGCCGCCGCCGTCGGTTCATTGATGATGCGCAGCACCTCAAGCCCCGCGATGCGCCCGGCATCCTTGGTGGCTTGACGTTGGCTATCGTCGAAATAAGCGGGAACGGTGATGACCGCCTGGGTGACCGGCTCGCCCAGAAAGGTTTCCGCCGTCTCCTTCATCTTTTGCAAGATATGCGCGCTGATCTGGCTGGGGCTGTTCTTTTTGCCCTGCGCCTCGATCCAGGCATCGCCATTCTCGGCGGCGACGATCTTATAAGGCACCAGGTTCATATCCTTCTTGACCATCGGATCGTCGAAACGACGCCCGATCAAACGCTTAATGGCAAAAAACGTGTTTTCCGGGTTTGTGATGGCCTGACGCCGCGCCGGCATGCCCGTCACGCGCTCGCCCTTATCGAGGAAAGCCACGACGGACGGCGTGGTGCGCGCGCCTTCGCTGTTTTCGATGACGCGGGGGGTCTTACCCTCCATGATGGCGACGCAAGAATTCGTGGTACCCAGATCAATACCGATGACTTTAGCCATGACCCTATGTCCTTTCAGATGGTGACTCCAGCGACAAAAGCGCCCCCTATTGTGGCAGACGTCTTTTATCCTGGTACAGAAGATAGGTGACCCTATCGTGCTTAGCAACCTTATACCGCGCATAGCCCCTATCTTTCTCTGCAAGTTTTTATACCCGCATGAGTAGCGCGGCGATATACTAAGCCGTTCTATTTCCTGAACGGGAGGATGCGTCATGCGTCGTTGGCTTTACCTTGTGCTCATGATGGCCTCGATGGCATTCCCGAACATGGCATTGGCGCAGAGCAAGGCCGGGGCCACCGCGCCCAAGAGCGAAGCGGCGGCGACGGACATCGTCGTGGTCACCAATGATCTGCTGGCTGATCTCGTCCGACAACTGGGGGGCGAAGGATTCCGCATCCATGTTCTGCTGAATTCGGGCGATGATTCCGAAACCTATATGCCCAGCCAAGAGACCGTGAAGATCGTGTCCCAGGCCAAATTGGTCGTTATCCAAGGGCTCGGAACAGAGCGGCGCTGGCTGAACAATCTGCTGAATAACGCCCGTTATAACGGCATCGTGGTCAATGCCACCGTCAATCTTCCGCGCTTGATGACTGAAAATGGCACCATGGTGCCTGCCAAAATCGATCTTGAGAAGAAAACGGATTATCAGGGGCAAAAACTGGATCGCCGCGCTTGGATGGACCCATCCAATATACGTGTTTATATCCGCAATATCACCGAAGGGCTGGCCGCAGCCGACACTGCCCAAGCTAACATTTATCGCACCCGTGCCAACGAGATCATTAAATCGCTGGCGAATCTGGACGCTTGGGCGCGCCAAAGTTTTGGCGGTATCGGGAAAGAATATCGTCGCGTGGTGGTATCCTTTGACCGTTTCCAGTATTTCGCCAAGGCTTATGGGATGGAGATCATCCCGTTATCGGATAAAAAGGACAATCTGTTGCCGCAGGCCGAACTCCAGGCTCTGAAGGAACGGATGGATAAATATTATATCCGCGGCATCGTGATTCAATCCGATGCTGCCCGCGCACCGCTTGAGGCCTTCGCCAAATCTGCCGGCGCCAGCCTGTTTGGTCCCGTGACAACCGAAAATATCCGTGAATTGGGAAAGGATCGTTCGGGATATGACGCCATGATGCGGGAAATTATGACCGCTATGTATCAAGCGATGGTCTCTAATAGCGGCGTGGCGAAACCCGGTCCGTCCGGCACACAGCCCCGTGCCTATCGCCGTTAGGTTAACCCCCGCTTTCACATGATTTGCGGCGCACCGTTTGTTTGATGTTCACGCCGCTTTGGAACGAGAGTTGGAGAGTTACGAAACCGTCTCGGCCATCGCCAGCAGCCGCAGCCTTTGCAGGCCATCGGCACGAAGAATCAAATCAGCCGGCAGAGGGTCAGGGGCCGCGCTGGACAATTCATGCGCAGCCCGACGCAGCAGGTGAGACGCATCGCTTTTTACCTCCAACGCATCCTTGATCAGGGCGCATACCAGCAGGTAAGAGGGGTTTGAGAGTTCGACGTTCATTGCGTGTGTCCTTCTGAAGTGGGCCATACCAACCGTCTCGTCCCCTTGACCATCACATCTATTTAGACCGCAATCGGAAGAATCCTTCCGGTTATGCCTGTCAAAGATTGTTCTGGTTGGGACGCCTTCTCCTTGCTTTGACGCCAGTGTTCCGAACCCCTACTGTACGCTATCGCAATCCTTACACAAAAAACTTTCATCAAATTTCTTCACTTTTTTTATTCCTATTCAATGTGTTGATGATGCTCTCCAGTGGCAAAGCACGTAAAAAAGTAAGTTTAAGTGTCACAAAAAGACACTTTGGCAATCATATCGCCTATAAAACATAAAATGGGTCGAATCCGTGACTGTTTATAGTTAGGTATAATCTCTCTTATAACGCTCCCGTTGGACCACCACGAGGAAGGCGAACATGGCGATGGATGGCCACGCCCAGCAACAGCCCGATGCCCAGACATAAGGTCAAAAGAGCCGAACCGCCATAAGACACCAAGGGCAAGGGAATCCCGACCACGGGGATGAGACCCATGACCATGGACACGTTGACGAACAGATACAAAGAGGTCGTCAGCACAATGCCAAAGCCCACCAGCCGCCCGAATTGATGCGAACAAGACAAACTGATCAACATGCCCCAAGCCACCATCAGCACATACAAAGCCACCACCACCATCGCGCCGATAAAGCCGAATTCCTCGGCCATGACCACAAAGATGAAGTCGGTGTGTTTTTCGGGCAGGAACTGCAATTGGCTTTGCGAGCCGAGGCCAAAGCCCTTGCCGAACAACCCGCCCGCCCCCAGCGCGATTTGCGACTGCAAAATGTTATAGCCGCTGCCCAAGGGATCGGCGGCGGGGTTGAGGAACGTCGTCAACCGCGCTTTTTGATAATCATGCAGGAAATGCCAGCCCACGGGCAGAACCGCCAGCGCTCCCATGATGCCGCTTATAAAAAACCACCAGGGGACACCGGCCAGAAAGAAGATGCCCATGCTGGCCAGCAGCAACAACGTGGCCGTGCCCAAATTCGGCTGCAACAGCACCAGCACCACGGGCGCGCCCACCAACAGCAAAGGGGGGATCAACAACCAGGGACGGCGCACCTGTTCGGGCGTCAGGCCATGAAAGTAACGGGCCAAAGCCAAAATCAACGCCAGCTTCATCAATTCGGAAGGCTGCACATAGACTCCCGCCACGCCCAGCCAACGCTGGGCACCGCCGCCCACCTGCCCCATGATGGCCACGCCCACCAGCATGGCCAACACGGCGCCATAAAGCGGATAAGCCGCGCGCAACCACCACCGCGCATCGACAACGGCCACCATCAGCATCAATACAAGCGCCGGCCCCAAACGCAGCGCTTGGGCGCCCGCCCATGGCTGCCAAGATTGCCCCCCGGCCGAGTACAACAAAGCGATGCCGATCAACGCAGTGGTTGCCACGATGCCCACCAGCCCCCAAGGCAGCAAGGCCAGCTTGGTGCCCAGGTTCATCCTGTCCGCCGGATTCCAGACGCGATCTCCTACCATGATTTTACCTTCCCCTACACGCGCCGAGAGATTTCAAAGAAAGCTATATGGGTCCATATCGACCTGCAAGCGCACCGTGCGCGATGGCGTCACCTGCGCCAGCCATGCCGACACGATAGGCTGCAAACGCACGCCCAATTTGGTCTTGATCAACAGGCGCTGACGATGCCGACCCCGCAGCCGCGCCATCGGCGCGGGGGCAGGCCCCAGGATTCGCACATCGGCCAGTCTGGGCGCGCAGACGATCAAATCATGCGCCGCGCACGTCACTTGGGCCTCGTCGGTGCCCGACAGCACCAACGCCGCCCAACGACCGAAAGGCGGCATGTCGAAAGCTTTACGTTCGCCTTGCAAGGCGCGCATCAGCCCGTCGCGGTCGCCTTGCGCCAAGGCCTTCATCACCGGATGTTCGGGCTGAGTCGTTTGGATAAGGGCGCGTCCACGCATCTGGGCGCGCCCGCTGCGGCCCGAGACCTGATGCAATACCTGGAAACAGCGTTCTGCTGCGCGCGGATCCGCCCCGCCCAGTCCCAGATCGGCATCCACCACCCCGACCAAGGTCAGATTCGGAAAATGATGCCCTTTGACCACCAATTGCGTCCCGATCAATACATCCAGCCCGCCTTGTTCCATGGCTTGGAGAGCCTGAGCATTGGCGGTCAGCGGCGAGTCGCTGGCCACGCAGGCCAGACGCGCCCCCGGCAGCAAGGCTGCGACCTCTTCATGCACGCGCTCGATCCCCGGACCGCATCCGGCAAGGGGCCCTGGCGCATGGCAAGAGGGGCACGAGCTGGGGCTGGGCATGCCGTGGCCGCAATGATGGCATTGCAGGCTGCGCCCGCGATCATGCGCCACCAGCCATGCCGTGCAATTGGGGCAAATCATCCGATGCCCGCAACTGCGGCACAAGGACAAAGGCGCATAGCCGCGCCGATTCAGGAAAACCAAGCTCTGTTGTCCGGCTTGCAGCGTTTCTTGCAAAGCCGTGCGCAAACTGGGGCTTAGCCAAGCCCCCTTGGGCGGTTTGTCCGTCCGCACATCGACCAATTTTATATCCGGCATACGCGCCGCGCCCACGCGGTCGGGCAGCACCAATCGGGCATAACGTCCATTATCGACATTAGCCAGCGTCTCCAGCGAAGGCGTCGCGCTGGCCAAGACCACGACCGCCCCGCCCAGCCAAGCCCGCGCCACCGCCATATCCCGCGCGTGATACAACACGCCATCCTCTTGGCGATAGGACCCGTCATGCTCTTCGTCCACCACGATCAAACGTAGATCGGCAAAAGGCAGGAACAGGGCCGAACGCGCCCCCACCATCAGCTGCGCCTTGCCGGTGGCCACGTCTTTCCAACCCTTGCGGCGTTGGGCGGGGGTCAGGCCCGAATGCCAGGCCAGAGGCTCGACGCCCAAACACCCGCGCAACCGTGCCAATGTGGCCGAGGTCAAGGCGATCTCGGGCAACAAAACAAGGGCCTGGCCGCCCTGATTCAGGACTTGCTCCAGCCCCTTTGCATAAACCTCGGTCTTGCCCGAACCGGTCACGCCGTCCAAGACCAATGCCGACCAGGACCCGCCTTGCAAGGCCTGACCGATCTGCAAAGCCGCCTGTTCCTGGGCGGCGGAAAGCGTCACGCCCGGCCCCGGCGGGACGGCAGGTGCGATCAACCGTTCAGTCTTGGCGGAGGGCTGGCGTTTCAAGGGCTGTAAGCCTTGCGTGCCGCCCGTCACCAGACGCAACACCGCGCCCGAAGGGGCCAGGGTGTACCCGGCCACCCAATCCACGAAACGCCGCGATATATCGGGCAAAGGCGGCATATCCACGCGAAGCGCCGCGATGTTCTTTAACCGAGCCGAGGCCACGCCCGAAGGCGGCGTGTCCCATACCACGCCCGTGGCCTGGCGCGCGCCCAGCGGCACGGTGACAAAATCCCCCGGCGCGACCCGCATGTCCCCCGGCACCCCATAATCATAGGCTCCCGCCAGGGGCAACGGCAGCAAAACGGAAACGCGGCGATCTGTCATCGATGGGCAGCATATCCCGTTTTCCTCAATCGCAAAAACATGAACAAGTGCCGTCACAAACCTGGATTTATCGACGATTAATCGGCACACTCTCTTCATGCCCCGAAGCCCCACGCCCGATCTGGCCTTTTTCTTGGCCGCCGATACGCATGACGCGCTGTGCGCTTGGCTGCTTGAATTGCAAGATTCGCGTCGCGCTTCGGCGCATACCGTGGCGGCCTATGGCAGCGATGCGCGCGCCTGTCTGGCTTTCCTGGCCGGTCATCTGGGCGCGCCGCCCAATCTGGCCGATCTGGCCGCGACAAGCCTGGCCGATTGGCGATCCTATCTGGCCCATGCCACGACGGGCGGATTGGGGGCGGCCAGCCGCGCCAGGGCACTGGCCGCCTTGCGTAGCTTTGCCCGTTGGCTCGAGCGCGAACGCGGCCTGGCCCTTCCGGCCCTGGCCTTGCTGCGTCCGCCGCGCGTTTCCCGTCCGTTGCCTCGCCCTTTGAGCGAGTCCGATGCCCTGGCCTTGCCCGATATGGCGATGGACGAGGCCCAAGGCGCCCCCTGGCAAGGCGCGCGCGACGCCGCTTTGCTGATTTTGCTGTATGGCGCGGGTCTGCGTCTGGGCGAGGCCCTAGCCCTGAATCGGGGCGATTGGCGCGATCAAGAGACCTTGCGCATCCATGGCAAAGGCAACAAAACCCGCATGGCTCCCGTCTTGCCCGCCGTGCGCGAGGCCTTGTCGCGCTGGATCAAGGTGGCACCGCCTGCCGGATCTGAAGCCCCTCTGTTCCCCGGCATACGCGGCAAGCGGCTAAACCCTGCCGTGGCCCAGCGTCAGATGCGCCGCTTGCGCGTGGCCATGGGCTTGTCCGAAAACGCCACGCCCCACGCCTTGCGCCACAGCTTTGCCACCCATTTGTTGACTCATGGGGCCGATTTGCGCGCCGTGCAGGATTTGCTGGGCCATGCCAGCCTGTCCACCACCCAGCGTTACACGGCGATCGAGGATGCGCGCCTGATGCAAAGCTTCCAAAAGGCCCATCCTCGCGCCCAGGCCCGCGCCACCTTGGCTAAGACGGAGGCTCCCTGATGGACAAACGCCTTGAGTCGTTGATCTGGCAAATGGAGGCCGGGGCGGATGACAGCGTGGGCGAGACCTGCCTGAACGCCCTGGCGCCGCGCCCTGCCAAACCCATAGCGGTTTCCGCACCCGTATCAACACCGACCATCGCCCCGACTGTCCAAGTATCGGGCGCACAGATATCGGGTGTGCAAGCGCAAAGCCTGGAAGCGTTGCGCGACGAGCTGGAATCCTTCGAAGGCTGCGCCCTGAAGCAACCCGGTCGCCGCCTGGTGCTGGCCGACGGCAACCCCAAGGCCCCAGTGATGTTCATAGGCGAAGGGCCGGGCGAAGAGGAAGACCAACAAGGCCTGCCCTTTGTCGGACCCAGTGGCCGTTTGTTGGATCGCATGTTGGCGGCCATCGGCCTGGACCGCAGCGGAGTCTATATCTCGAATATCGTGTTTTGGCGTCCGCCGGGCAATCGCGCGCCCACGGATGCAGAGGTCGCCGCCTGCCAACCCTTTGTGGCAAGACATATCGCCCTGATCCGGCCCCGTCTGGTGGTTCCCTTGGGAGGACCGGCGGCCAAGGCCCTGCTGGCCAGCGGCGAAGGCATCACCCGCCTGCGTGGCAAAAAGCTTGTCTATCAAGGCCCCGAATGGTCCTGCCCGGCCTTACCCATGTTCCACCCCGCCTATCTGCTGCGCCAACCCATGCACAAACGCCTGGCCTGGAAGGATTTATTGGCGTTGCAAGCCTCGCTGCGCGAGGGGGCATAAGACGCGCCCTAGATGTTGTTGAGTCCGCGTGTTTGACTTATCCTGCCATTTAATAAGGGAGAACACAGATGGCTCAGACCTACAGCCAGCGCGCGCCTTTTAATGATTGGTGGTATTGGGGCGAATGCCTGATCAAGCGTTTTGGCACCGCCGCCGAAGTTTATCGCGAGAATGGCGAGCGTGAACGCGCCGACGAGCTGGCCATGCTGGCTCGTCGCTTGAAGGACAATTTCGCCAAGCCCGTCAATGCCGCGCGCGGGAGCATGAAGACCGAGCAAGAGAAAAGGAAAGTCCAGGAATTGGAGGAGGAGGCGATCTTCAACGCCGCCACCATGTACCGCGACATCATCGCCAATCTGCCCTTTATCTCGCAGGCCCTGCAGGATTTCTTGTACTGTTCGTGGCAAACCACCTGCTGGCCCAAGGACGAGCAGAACGGCGAGGAAGGCGAAGACGGCAAGACCGGCGGCGGGAAAACCGGCGGTGGCGGCAAGGCGGGTGGCGGGCCGAATGCGCGCGAGGCCAAGATCATTGAAATCTTTTGGGGGCCGCGCGAGCATCAAGATGAAGGCATCCGCAGCGGCCAGGTGGCCGATGGCGGCTTGGCCGGCATTATCTATAACTTATTGGTGGCCGAGCGTACCAATAGCAGCCGCACCCCCACCGATTACGGCCAGGCCATGCAGGCTTCCGCAACCCAGCAAAGCATCGCCACGACTCAGCAAAAATGGGAAAAAGCGGGCGTGCAGATGAACTTTAAGCCGCCCGGTGGAATCTGATAAGGCCGCAGCAATCGCCATGGACGGCCCCCTCGGCCCTGCGCCGCCAAGCCAAGACCCGCTTATCACGCCTCAGATGGCCTTGCGCGCCTATGCTTGCGGCATTTTTCCCATGTCAGAAAGCGCCGATGACGCCAGCATCAAATGGTATGAGGCGCGCGCGCGCGGCGTGATTCCCTTGGATGCCGCGTTTCATCTACCTCGCCGTTTGGCACGAAGCTTGCGTCAGCTGCGCTTTGATCTGCGATGTGATACCGCCTTTTCCCAGGTCGTGGCCGCATGCGCCGCGCCGCGTCCGGACAGCACGGGCACATGGATCAGCCAACCCTTGCAACGCCTGTATCGTCAATTGCATGCCGCCGGGTTCGCCCATTCGGTGGAATGCTGGCAAGGGGGTGATCTGGTCGGCGGCTTGTTCGGCATCGCCCTACGCGGCGCGTTCTTTGGCGAGAGCATGTTTCACCATAAGCGCGACGCCAGTAAGGTCGCGTTGGTCGATCTGGTGGCGCGGCTGCGGTTGGGCGGGTTCAGCCTGCTGGACGCCCAATTCCACACGCAGCATCTGGGCCAATTCGGCTGTATCGAGATAGACCGCGACGCCTATCATCAACGCCTGGAGCAAGCCTTGACGCTGGAGGCCCGTTTCCCTGTTCATGACCTGTCTCAGAGTGAGCCGCCATGCCTCTTATCTCCATCCTGACTCCCGCCTGGAACGCCGCCCGCACCTTGCCGATGGCCAAAGCGGGAATCGACGCGCAAAGCCTGACCGATTGGGAATGGTTGGTGGCCGATGACGGCTCGGATGACGGCAGCCAAGAGATGCTGGCCGCATGGAGCCGCAAAGACCCGCGCATCCGATTATTGTCAGGGAAGGGCAGGGCCGGTCCCGCTTTGGCGCGCGCCCGCGCCTTGGCCGAGGCCAAGGGCCGCTTTCTGGCCTTTCTGGATGCGGATGATTCCTGGCATTCCGATAAATTGGCCGCGCAAACTGCCGCGCATCGCGCAACCCCCACGCCCCTGACCTATACCGGCTGGCAGGCCATCGACGCGCAAGGCGCGCCGCTGGGCCGTGGGCATGCTGTGCCCGAACGCCTGACCTATCGCGCCTTGTTGTGCAACACGGCCATCGTGTGTTCCTCGGCCATGATCGACCGTGAACAATCAGGCCCCGTCACCATCCGCAACGAGCCGGTGGATGATTATGTGCTGTGGTTAAGCCTGCTTTCACCCCGCATCCACCCGCCGGGCCGCACGGCCATTGGCCTGCCTGCCCCCTTGACCCTCTATCGCCGCGCGCCCGGCAGTCTTTCCAGCCGCCCGTGCCGCGCCGCCAGCTGGGCCTGGCATACCTATCGCCATGTCGAATGCCTGTCTTTGCCCTATTCCCTATGGTGCTTTGCCCATTATGCCGCGCGAGCGGTGGTTAAACGGATGGGGTGATAGACGGAGTTGTATTTAATTCGTTCCTTCGATAACGGATTCGGAATCTTACATGTGGCCAGCGGTCTCGATGGCTTCCATCTGGATGGCGCGTAGGCGGGATGCGCCGTCTTGGCCCAGGGTGAGAAGGCTGATGAAATCGTCCTGGGAAAAGGGCAGACCTTCCGAGCCGACCTGCACTTCCACCACATGGCCTTGGCCGGTAAAGACGAAATTGGCGTCGGCCTGGGCGTTCGAGTCTTCGGCGAAGTCCAGGTCCAATCGCGCCTGACCTTCCACCAAACCGCAGGAAATGGCCGCCACGGTGTCGCGCAGCGGCATCGCCGCCAGGGCCCCCGTGCGCATCATATGCAAGCAGGCCAAATGCAAGGCGACATAGGATCCGGTGATGGCGGCTGTACGGGTTCCGCCATCGGCCACCAGCACGTCGCAGTCCAGGCGTATCTGACGCTCGCCCAAGGCGGCGCGGTCCGTGACCGAACGCAAGGAACGACCGATCAGACGCTGAATCTCTTGCGTGCGGCCGGTCTGCCGACCGCGCACGGCCTCGCGCTCGGTGCGCTGATGGGTGGCGCGGGGCAACATGCCGTATTCCGCCGTCACCCAGCCCAATCCGGTGTTGCGCAGGAAAGGCGGGGTTCTTTCCTCGACCGTGGCCGCGCATAGGACCTGGGTGTTGCCGATGGTGATCAGGCACGAGCCTTCTGCATAGGGAACGGCGCCGGTCTTTAGCGATACGGGCCGCATTTCTTGAAGGGAACGTCCAGAAGGTCTCATGGTGTATCCGTAGGTGTTGGAGAGGGGCTTGCCAAGCGGAAATAGACAGCGCTGCGACTGTCTCTCTTACTGATAGAAGGGTTGATAGGCATAGATCAGTTGCCGCATTTCTTTGTCCGCGAAGAAATCCACCTGCTGCATTTCGGCTTCCATATCGACATCGGTCTTTTGTTTCCTGATGGTCGGGACATGCACGACGTCAAAGCGGAAGCGCACATGGATCACGCGCTCCTGATTGTCGTTTTGCAGCATGCTGTTAAGCAGGGCCTTGGCTTGTTCCTCGTTCATGGGCAGTCCCTCTAAGGTCAAGGGATAGTCCAACGAGACCTTGTAGGTATAGGGAAACCAAGTGGCAGGCGCATCCGCCAAGCACGGCACGTCGATCTCCTGATCGGTGAAGGCGAAGGTGAATGACGATAGTTTATTGATCGGGCTGTCATGGTGCAGCAGGAACAGGTGGCGCTTGAAATCGTATTTTCCAAGCCGCCGTGTGGCCACGAATTCCAGATGCGTGGGCAGACGTGTGAAGCGTTTTTGGATGTCGCGGCGTAGGGCGACTTGCGCCTTCTTCCACAAAAATTCGTCCTGGTGATTGTATTCATATATTTCGCATTGGAACAAACGCGCGAAGTCGTCGATCACGTCGTCGCGGCCTATATCCACCGCTTTAAAGCGCAACAACAAGCTGGCCAAGCGGTCGAGAGTGACGGGCAAAAAGGTGATGGTGCTGGGGTCTTCGACCACCGCGTCGCCGCTCAGTCTTGATCTGCGGGGCAAGGGGTTGGGCGTTGCCGTGGGGCTTGGCGTCGATGCGGCGGCGACAGGCTCCGATACGACAGGAGGCGCGGCGGGCGCGGGCGTCGGTTCGGCGGCAGTGGCCGCTCCGGCCAAGCCCAGCCCCAGGGTCAGGAAGCATAAGGAACGTGTCAGGTGTTTCACGGCCATCCGTCGGGTCTTATCAAAAAGGGTGGATATACCCTCGCTTGCGATGGCCGCCGCGTCAAGCCAGAAAGCGCCTTGTGGTGCACGGATCGTTTCGGACAGCCGGGCCGTGGCCAGATGGCGCAACAGGATACGGTGCGTGAAGATATGCCGCACGGGCGGTTTTTGTAACCGCCAATCGGCCAACAAGGGCGCATGGCGGCGGATTTGGGCGGGGGTGGGGATATCCCCCGCGTTCAAAGCATAACAAGGCAGGTCCAGCAACCCGCCCAAAAGGCCGTCTTCTGGACGATGCCGCAAAAGGACTCGGCCTCGGGCGTCCTCCAGCCAATAGGCCATCTCGTGCAGTTCGGTCTTGGTCTTGGTTGGGGCGCGTACGGGCAGGCTAGACGCATGACCAGCCCACTGGCCCTGGCATAGCTGGGCCAGTGGGCAAGCGGAACAATCCGGCGCGCGCGGGGTGCAGATGGCCGTGCCCAGATCCATCAGGGCTTGGGTGTAGTCGCCCGCTCGGCGCGGCGGCACCAGCCTTGCGGCGGCTTGCCGCAATTCCGGCTTGGCGGCGGGCAAAGGCGTGTCGATGTCCAAGACTCTGGCCAGGACTCGCTCGATATTGCCGTCCACGGCGGCCTCGGGTCGATCAAAGGCGATGGCGGCAATCGCTCCTGCCGTATACGGCCCGATTCCAGGCAAATGCGCCAATTGCGCCGGATCATCGGGCAGACGCCCTCCATGCTGGGCCATCACCGCGCGGGCGCAAGCATGTAAGAAACGTGCGCGGCGGTAATAACCCAGGCCCGACCAAGCCTGTAAGACTTGGCTTTCCTGGGCTTGGGCCAGGTCCTCCATGCGCGGCCAACGGGCGATAAAGTCCTCGAAACGCGGTCGGACGGTGGCTACGGTGGTTTGTTGCAGCATGAATTCGCTGACAAGAACATGATACGGATCAATATGTTGACCTGGTTTTGCGCGCCAAGGCAGATCGCGCCGCGCTTTGTCGTACCAGCCCAGCACGGCCCTAGCGAAAGCCGCTTTGTCGGAAAAAGTTGTGTTAGACTGCCGCTTCATGAACAAGGCATCTCCCGTCACCGATCAGCGTCGCCGCCATCTCGTCCCCCTGGCCGAGCCGGTGCATGATTTGGCCAGCGCGGCTTTTGGCAAAGAATGGGCGCGTTATGCCCGTCTGCTGGAACATTGGGACGATATTCTCGGCCCCGAGCTTGCCTCGCACACGACGCCGGTGCAACTGCGCATGGGGAAGGCCCCCGGGCAGGGCGGCGCATTGCGTGTGCGCGTGCCCGCGCCCTTGGCCCCGGATATTCAGGCCCTGACCCCGCAAATCCTTGAAAGGATTAATTCTTATTTCGGAAAAGATTCAATTTCACGTTTACTGATCGAACATGCGTCTCCGATGCCCGGCAAAACGCTTGAGCCACGGAACGACCACCGGTAAAGTTGCGCACGACCATGACATATCGACAGGTCAAGAGGGGGAGCAATCGAATGCGGATCGCGGTGCTGATGGGACTGGCTATGCTGATGCTGGCAGGCGGCGCGCGGGCGGCCGAGCCGATCTTGACCTTGGGGCGTCCCGACGCGCCGGTGGTGGTGGATGAGTATTTCTCTTTGGCCTGTAGCCATTGCGCCGAATTCAGCGCTCAGATGATGCCGCGCTTGCGCAAGGAATATATCGACACGGGCAAGGTGCGCGTGAACATGTACGACCTGGCTTTTGACAAAAGCGGCCTTTTGGCCTCGGCGCTGCTGCGCTGCGTGTCCAGTCTGCGGGTCGAGCCGATGATGACCGCGCTGTATCGGGCGCAAAAAGGCTGGACCCACGCGCCGGACACCGAAACGGCCTTAGCCAAATTGGCCGCCTTCGCGGGGTTGGACGAGGCCAAGGCGCGCGCCTGCATGAACGACAAGACGGTGACCGATGCCCTGACCCGCCAAAGCGACGAGGCTGTAAAGGGGCTGCGTCTGCAAGGCACGCCCAGCTTCATTGTCAACGGCACCGAGCGCCTTTATGGCAAGCGTCCATACGAGGATTTCGCCACTGTGTTTGATCGCCTCTTGGCGTCGGGCGCGCGGGCGGCATCGGTCGCTCCCGCTTTGGCACCTTCCCACTAAATTTGATCGTCAGGAGATACCGTGCATTTCACTTCTTTACGTCTGTTGGGATTCAAGTCCTTCGTCGAGGAAACCGAGCTGCGTATTGAGCCGGGCTTGACGGGTGTCGTCGGGCCGAATGGGTGCGGCAAATCGAATCTTGTCGAGGCGTTGCGCTGGGTGATGGGGGAGACCTCGGCTCGTCGTTTGCGCGGTGCCGAGATGGAGGATGTGATCTTCGCGGGGACGGCGATGCGCCCGTCGCGCAATCTGGCCGAAGTCTCTTTAAACTTGGATAACACCAGTCGCACGGCGGCGGCCGAGTTCAACAACAGCGACGATCTGGCCGTCACGCGGCGCATCGAACGCGGCTCGGGTTCGGATTACAAGGTCAATGGCCGCAGCGTGCGCGCGCGCGACGTGCAAATCCTGTTCGCCGACCAGGCCACGGGCGCGCATGCCAGCAGCATGGTCAGCCAGGGCCGCATCGGCGCGCTTATCAATGCCAAGCCGCAAGATCGCCGCATGGTGTTGGAAGAAGCGGCGGGCGTGGGCGGGCTGCATGCAAGGCGGCACGAGGCCGAATTGCGTCTGAAGGCGGCCGAGGCCAATTTACTGCGCGTCCAGGACGTACTGAACACCCTGGATACCCAGGAAAAGCAATTGCGCAACCAGGCGCGTCAGGCGGCGCGTTACCGCAGCCTGAGCGAAAGATTGCAAGCGGCGGAATACGCGCTGTGGGCGCGGCGTTGGCACGATGCGCGCGCGGCCCAGGCGACGGCTGAAACGACCTTTGCCGAGGCCGAAAGCCAGGTTCGCGCCCATGTGGGCGATGCGGCCTCGGCCACCACGGTGGCGACCGAGCGCGCCGCCGATCTCCCGCCTTTGCGCGATGC
Source organism: Alphaproteobacteria bacterium (assembly GCA_016699305.1). Lineage (NCBI taxonomy): Bacteria > Pseudomonadati > Pseudomonadota > Alphaproteobacteria > Alphaproteobacteria bacterium. The sequence goes on along the minus strand of CP064970.1, from coordinate 968,919 downwards.
GGCGGCGGCGGCCTCGGCCTTGGTGCAGCGTTTGGTGCTGGAACGCCAGGCTTTGGACGACGAAGAACGCCGCTTGCAGGCCGAGACCAACGCTTTGGCGCAGCGTCAGACCCAGGCGGCGACCGATGCCGCGCGCGAAGCGGCCTTGCAAGAAGAGGCCGGCCATGCCCTGGCTCGCTTGACGCAAGAGCAAGAAACCCTGGGCCAGAACCAAGCCAACGCGACCAAGCAGTTGCCGCAAGCGCAGCAGGCGCGCGCCAGTGCCGAAGCCCAGGTCTCTGCCCAAGAGGAGAATGTGTCCGGGGTCGGGCGGCGCATCAGCGAGGCTCAGGCCCGTGCCGCCAGCCTGTCCGAGGCCAAGGCTCAAGCGCAGCGTCGTTGCCGCGATATCACCGCGCGTCTGGACGAACAGGCCGCACAACGCGCCGCTTTGGAAACCGAGATCGCCCGCCATCCGGACCTGTCGGCTGAAGAGGCGCGTACCCGCGCCGCCGAACAGCGCGTGGGCGAGGCCCGCGCGACCTGCGAGGCCGCCGAAGCCTCCCGCGAGGAAACTGCCCACGCCGAACAGCAGGCGCGGCATGAAACCCAAGAAGTTCAAGGTCGTCTGACTCGCTTACGCGCTGAAATCGGCGCGTTGGAAGACATGCTTCGCCATGGGGAAAAGGCAGGGACCCCCTTATCGGACCTGCTCAGCGTCGAGGCTGGATGCGAAGCCGCCCTGGCCGCCGCCTTGGGCGATGCCCTGGGCGCGCCCGTGGATGAAAACGCCCCGGCGCATTGGTGCGCCTTGCCGCCTTATGAACGGTCCGAGGCTCTGCCCGAGGGTGTGGTGGGGCTGGATAAGCATGTCACGGGCAGCGCGGCTCTTTCTCGCGCTTTGTCGCATATCGGTTTGGCCCCCGATGCCCAGACGGCGCGTCTTTTGGCGGCGCAATTGCGTCCCGGCCAGGCTTTGGTCACCCGCGCGGGCGATTGTTGGCGCTGGGATGGCTATGCCGTCACCGCCCAGGCTCCCACACCCGCCGCGATACGTCTTAGCCAGCGCAACCGCCTGACCTCGTTGCGGGGCGAGGCCGCGCAAACCGAACAAACCCATGCCGCCGCCACGGCGGCCTTGGCGCGCGCCGTCGAAAGCCGGGACCAGGCCGCGCAGGCCGACCGTGCCGCACGCGCCGCCTTGCAGCAGGCCTTTGGCGAATTGGATACCGCACGGCGCGTACAGGCTGAATTGTCGCAGCGTCTGGCGGCGGCCTCCAGCCGGTTGCAGGCCTTGGCCGAATCCGCGCAGACCCTGGAATCGGATATGTCCGTGGCCGTGGCCGCCTTGGCGCGGGCCGAACAAGATTTGGCCGGCTTGCCAGATCTTACCGCCATGCGCGCCGAGGAATCGGCGATCCGCGCCGTTCTGGCCGAGGCGCGGGCGCATCTGACGCAGCACCAAGCCGAATCCATGCGCCTGGAACGCGAGGCGCAAAGCGCGCGCGCGCGGCTTGAGACGGTGGCCCAGGAAATCCAGCAATGGCAGGCACGCGCCGGCCATGCGGGGCAGCGTTGCGGCGAATTGCGCGCCCGCGCCCAGGAACTGGCGCAGCAGATGAGCGAGCTGGCGGCGCGTCCGGACGATTTGCGCACGCGTCGCACGGCGTTGATGGACAAGGCCCAAGAGGCGGAAACCGCCCAGCGCGAGGCATCGGACCGGCTTCAGGCCGCCGAGAACCTGGCGCAAAGCGCGGCGCGTGAGGCGCGCGGGCATGAATCCGCGTTGGCCGAGGCGCGCGAAGCGCGTGGCCGCGCCGAGGCCGCTTGTCAAGCCTCGGGCGAGCGTGTGTTGGAGGTGGCGCATCACATTACCGCCCATCTCAATCAGGAGCCGAGCGCATTGCCCGAGCCGGATTTGGAATCGGGCATCGCCGCCTTGGAGGATCGTTTGGCGCGACTGCTGCGCGAACGCGACACCATGGGGCCTGTCAATTTGTGCGCCGAAGAGGAGGCTGCCAAGGCCAAGGCGGAAATCGAACGTCTGACCGCCGAACGCCTGGACCTGACCGAGGCCATGTCGCGCTTGCGCGGCGGCATCGGCAATCTCAACCGCGAGGCGCGCGAACGCCTGCGCGCGGCCTTCGATCTGGTGGACGGTCATTTCCAAGACCTGTTCACCCGCCTGTTCGGCGGCGGCGCGGCGCATCTGAAACTGGTGGACAGCGACGATCCGTTAGAGGCGGGGCTTGAAATCTATGCCAGCCCGCCGGGCAAGAAATTGCAGATTCTGTCTCTGTTGTCGGGCGGCGAGCAGGCCTTGACGGCCCTGGCTTTGCTGTTTGCCGTGTTCTTGACCAACCCGTCGCCCATTTGCGTGTTGGACGAGGTTGACGCGCCTTTGGACGAAGCCAATGTCGGGCGTTTTTGCGATATGCTTGAACATATTTCCGGCCTAGGCCAGACACGCTTTCTGGTGATCACCCATCACCGCCTGACGATGGCGCGCATGCATCGCCTCTACGGCGTGACCATGGCCGAGCGGGGCGTGTCGCAATTGGTATCGGTGAATCTGGCGATGGCCGAGACGTTGCGCGAAGACGCCCCCGAGGATATCGCTCAGACGCAAGAGGCGGCGTAGAGCCGAATGACGATTTGGGGTCGCCCATGTTCTTTGTGATGATCCCATCTTTCCCATATGCCCGCAGGCCATGGCATTGATCCCGGCACATACCGATATCGCCGCCCAAAGCGGCTTGATGCGGTTTTTGCCTCAAAAACTGCGGCCTTTCGCGCTGTTGGCGCGGTGGGATCGACCGATTGGGACGATGTTGCTGTTATGGCCCTGCCTGTGGGGCGCGATGCTGGGCGCGGTTTTGGTGCCGATATCCTGGCGCATGGGGGAAATATTTCTTCTGTTTTGTGTCGGGGCGCTGGTCATGCGGGCCGCCGGATGCGTGATCAATGATTTATGGGATCGTCGGATCGACCGCCAAGTGGCGCGAACCCGTGGGCGGCCCTTGGCGAGCGGCGCGGTCAGCGTGTCTCAGGCCCTGGTGTTTTTAGCAGGTCTGCTGCTGCTGGGGCTGGGTGTGTTGATCCTGTTGCCGCGCCAAGTTTTGGTTCTGGCTTTGTTAAGCCTGCCTTTGGTCGTGCTGTATCCTTTGGCCAAACGGTTTTTCCCCTGGCCGCAACTGGTGCTGGGGCTGACCTTTAATTGGGGGGCCTTGCTGGGGTTCTTAGCCATGGCCGGACATTTAGAGCCGGCGGCTTGGTGGCTCTATGCCGCCGGGCTGTGCTGGACTTTGGGCTATGACACCATCTACGCCTTTCAGGATCGGTCCGACGACGCGCGGCTGGGGTTGCGCTCGACCGCATTGGTCTTTGGCCCCAGGGCCGGTCCGTGCTGGGTCGCCGGATTTTACACCGTGTTCGTGGCGTGTCTGGCCCAAGCCATGATGCAGATCGGGGCCGGTTGGAGCCTTGCGGCCATCGGTGTGTTGCCCCTGACGGTGCATTTGATCGGCCAAATCCAGGGCTGGAACCCCGATGACGCCCCTGCCTGCCTGCGGCGTTTCCGCAGCAATGCCTGGGCCGGATTCTGGGCCTTTGTCGGATGCGCATGGGTTTGGGGATGGTGGGTTTTTTCTACGGGCTTATAGACGCCGTTCACAGAGTTTCATAAATGATTCTAGGCCGTTACAGGCGATAGAGGAAAAGTCGGCTACTGCATCCAAGGCCTCGCAACGAAAGCAATATTCTTATATCGATATGATCGTTGCCTGTCTTAATATCACCGTTCCTAACGGTTTATCAGAGTGAGCCCCGTTTCCATGAGCAGCACGTTAAAAGCCAAAATCGAGGCGAAAGAGCCAGGTGCCTATCAGCAGCTTATGGACGCCGACCCCACCAAGCGAAAAACCTATATCCCTTGGCTGTGCGATCTTTTCTTGAATCATGGGTTGTTGTTGGAGGATTTGCCCAAGGCCAGCGCCTATCTGCCTGTCTTCCATCAGCACAAAAACAACCTTCCCAACACGGCAGACGGCAAGCCCGGAAGGAAAATCGGCTCCTATTCCAGCCTGCCGCAACTATACCGCGCCGTTGCACAGTACTTGCCCGAAGAGGTGCAGGACCCGGAGCAAGACCTGGCCGCCGATGCCCCCCAGGACATCATCGAGCTTTTCCATGAAAACGGCCTAAGGATCGTTATTCCCCTATCAAGCGCGGCGGCCACACGCGAAGGGCGCGGCACGCAGTGGTGCACGGCCTATGGCACCGCGCCGAACCATTTCTGGAACTATGCCAGCGAGGGACCTCTGCTGATTGTTCGCATGCAGGACAAAACCGGCGAGACTAATAAATACCAGCTGCATTTCGCTTCGGGGCAGTTTCAAGACGCGGCAAACGAGGAAATCAAGCTTGACCATCTGACGTGCCGATACCCCGATTTATGGCCTGTCTTGGAGCCTTACGCCCAAGCCAACATCGCACAGAATGGATGGGCGCTGGAATACGTCCCCGAAGAGCTGCGTGATAAGACGATGTGCCTGGCCGCCGTCACGCGAAATGGGTATGCGCTGGAACATGTCCCCGAAGAACTGCGCGACGAAGCGATGTGCCTGGCCGCCGTCACGCAAAATGGGTGTGCGCTGGAATACGTCCCCAAAGAGCTACGCGACGAAAAGGTGTGTATGGCAGCCGTCACGCAGGATTGGTGTGTGCTGGAACATGTCCCCGAAGAACTGCGCGACGAAGCGATGTGCCTGGCCGCCATCACGCAGAGTGGAGTGGCGCTGGTATATGTCCCCGAAGTGCTGCGCGATGAGAAGATGTGCCTGGCCGCCGTCACGCGAAATGGGTGTGCGCTGAAAGATGTCCCCGAAGAACTGCGCGATGAAAAGATGTGCCCGGCCGCCGTCATGCAGGATGGCAGGGCGCTGGATTATGTCCCGAAAAAGCTGCGCGATGAAAAGATGTGCCTGGCCGCCGTCATGCAGGATGGCAGGGCGCTGGAATACGTCCCCGAAGTGCTGCGTGATAAGACGATGTGCATGGCGGCCATCAGGCAGGATGTGCTGGCGCTGGATTATGTCCCGAAAAAGCTGCGCGATGAAAAGATGTGCCTGGCCGCCGTCAAGCGAAATGGGATGGCGCTGGGATATGTCCCCGGAGTGCTGCGTGATAAGACGATGTGCCTGGCCGCCGTCAAGCGAAATGGGTGGGCGCTGGGATATGTCCCCGAAGTGCTGCGCGATGAGAAGATGTGCCTGGCCGCCGTCACGCGAAATGGGTGGGCGCTGAAAGATGTCCCCGAAGAACTGCGCGATGAAGCGATGTGCATGGCGGCCATCATGCAGGATGTGCGGGCGCTGGAATACGTCCCCAAAGAACAAAGGAGCCCCGATATCTGTAAGGCAGCAGTTCAGTCACTCTTGCGCAAGGCGCAAGAGCAGAACGAGCCTGTAGAATTAGAGAACTTTCATCACATTCCCAACAAATGGCAGGACTTCGTCGCCAAGGAATGCGGCCTAGGGTTTGACGCGAAGGGATTTATGACAGTCAAACCACCAGAGCCGAATGTTCCTCGCAGTGGCATAGGGCGTGTCGGAACGCCCATGCCGCCTGCTTTGCAAGCGGCATAGCATAAGTACTCTAACTCTAACTCTCAGCATCTTCGGCTTGGACAGGTGATGGACCTCGTTTTCGCAAGGGTGACTCCCGTGAGAAAAGGCGTCTCAGTTTGTCTGTTATCCCCGCATCGAGCGGGGGGTGTTGTGGCCTTTGCTGGGCGCATGGCCGTTCGAATGGCGGTAATCTTGCAGTTTGGTGGCGCGTAAGGCGGTCACGCCGTGGCTTTCGATCAATTTTTGCCAGGATTGCAGTTCCTCGGGCGAAATATTATAGCGTGTGCAGGCATCCTCGGGCGAAATGTCGCCTTTGCGAACCGCCGCGACGACCTGCGCCTTGCGGCGCATCACCCAACGCTTGGTGTCGGCGGGCGGCAGCGACAATTCGGCCTTGGACGGGCCAATCGGGCTTGCTGAGACAGTGTGGGACGCGGGCGGCAGGGCTGACATGAATCGCTTCCGGGGGATCGTGCTGTCCACCTTAAGTCCAACAGGTTTAAAAAAACGCTAAGCGATACGGTTAACGGACGGCATTGAAGCTATTTACGCGGGAAGGCTGACAGGCTATAAAGACTGCCTGCTGGCGGATGGCGCGCTGTATGGCGTAACGGGCATGCCCGGCCGCGTCCGCAAGCGGAAAGTTAACGATTGACTGTGAAAGGAACCCGAAATGCCCAAGCTCAAGACCCATAGCGGGTCGAAAAAGCGCTTTACCGTGACCGCCACGGGCAAAGTGCGTTCAGGCCCCGCCTTCAAGCGCCATAACCTGCGCAAGCGTCCCCAAAGCATGAAACGCAAAGCGCGCGGCACCATGATCCTGTTCAAGACGGACGGCGATAACGTGCTGCGTCACTTCTTGCGCAACGCTTAATTTCGAAGACGGGAGAGAACAATGGCTCGTGTAAAACGCGGCGTGCGTGTGCATGCTCGGCACAAAAAAATTCTGAAGCTGGCTAAGGGATATCGCGGCCGCTCGAAAAACTGCTTTCGTATCGCTTTGCAGCGGGTGGAAAAGGCGCTGCAATACGCCTATCGCGACCGCCGCGTGCGCAAGCGCGAATTCCGCGCCTTGTGGATTCAGCGTATCAACGCCGCGACCCGCAACCAGGGCCTGACCTATGCGCGCTTCATCAATGGCTTGAAAAAGGCCGGGATCGCTCTGGACCGCAAGGTTCTGGCCGATCTGGCTGCGCGTGAACCCCAGGCGTTCTCCGCCTTGGTGGATAAGGCGCGTTCGGCACTGCAGGCCGCCTGAACGGGCGGATCATGACGGCAGGGCGCGATCTGGCGCTTTGGCGCCGCGAAAGTCTGGAGGCGGTGGAATCCGCCCCGGACTTGGCGGCGCTTGATGCCGTCCGCATCGCCCTGCTGGGACGCAAGGGCAGTCTGACCGAGGCTCTTAAGGGCCTGGCGGCCTTGTCCCCCGATGAAAAGCGCGCCCAGGGCGTGGCTCTTAACGCCTTGCGGGATGAGTTTGAACAGGCTCTGCGCCGACGCCAGCATGATTTGGCCGAGGCCGAGCTGGAAAGGCGTTTGTCCGCCGAGAAGGTGGATGTGACTCTTTCGGTCGCGCCCCGTGATGCGCCCGAGGCGCAAGGGATGCGTCACCCCCTGACCCAGGCCATGGCCGAGATCGCCGAGATCTTCGCGGGGATGGGCTTTCGTCTGGCCGAAGGGCCGGATATCGAAGACGACGACTATAATTTCACCCGCTTGAATATGCCGCCCGACCATCCGGCGCGTCAGATGCAAGACAGCTTTTACCTGCCTTTGGGCGCGGACGGTGTGCAGCGTTTGCCGCGCACCCACACCTCGGCGGTGCAGGTTCGGGCGATGCTGGCCCAGGGCGCGCCGATGCGCACCTTGATTATGGGCCGCGTCTTTCGCTGCGATTACGACATCACGCATACGCCCATGTTCCACCAGGTCGAAGGCTTGGTGATCGAAGACGGCATCCATATGGGGCATCTGAAAGGGTGTCTGACCGAATTCTTGCGCGCCTATTTCGGCCTTGATCAGGTGCGTTTGCGCTTTCGTCCCAGCTTTTTCCCTTTTACCGAGCCATCGGCGGAAATCGATATCGCCTGTTCGCGGCGCGAGGGCGTGTTGCGTCTGGGCGAGGGCGAGGATTGGCTGGAGATTCTAGGCTGCGGCATGGTGCATAGCAGGGTATTACAAGCGGGCGGCCTGGACCCTCTACGCTGGCGCGGCTTTGCCTTTGGCGCGGGGGTTGAGCGGTTGGCCATGCTCAAATACGGCATTCCGGATTTACGCACCTTCTTTGACTCCGACCTGCGCTGGCTGCGCCATTACGGCCTGCCTGCCTCCGGTGCCCCTTCCGCCGCGATGGGGTTCGTCGGGCGATGAAATTCTCTCTGTCATGGCTGAAACAGCATCTAGAAACCACGGCCAGCGCCGATGAATTGGCGGCCAAGCTGACGGCTTTGGGGTTGGAGGTCGAGGAAATCCACGATCCGGCCAAGGACCTTGCCGCTTTCACGATCGCCGAGGTGGTCGAGGCGGTCCAGCATCCGGATGCCGATCGGTTGCGCGTGTGCCGTGTGATGACCAGCGCGGGCGAGATGGGCGTGGTCTGCGGCGCGCCCAATGCGCGGGCGGGGATCAAGGTGGCTTTCGCCGCGCCGGGCGTGACCATTCCGGCCAATGGCATGGTGATCAAAAAGGCCAAGATTCGCGGCGTGGACTCGGCGGGCATGCTGTGTTCGGCGTCGGAACTGGGCCTTTCTTTGGGACCGGACGCGGATAAGGGCATTATCGAGCTTCCCGCCGACTCGCCCATGGGTGGTTCGGTCGCGTCAGCTCTGGGGATCGACGATCCCGTGTTTTTGGTCAAGCTGACCCCCAACCGTCCCGATTGCACCGGAGTGCGCGGCATCGCGCGCGATCTGGCGGCGGCGGGTATGGGGAGTTTGAAGCCTTTGGATCTGTCGCCTGTGGCGGCAAGCTTTGCCAGCCCCATCGGCGTGACGTTGGATTTTCCGCCCGAGGCGCAACAGGCCTGTCCGCATTTCATCGGTCGCTTGATCCGGGGCGTGCGCAATGGCGAAAGCCCCGCTTGGTTGAAACGTCGTTTGGAGCAGGCCGGGTTGCGGCCCATCTCGGCCTTGGTCGATATCACCAATTACCTGACCCATGATTTGGGGCGACCTTTGCACGTTTTTGACGTGGACAAGCTGTCGGGAACGCAAATCACCGTGCGCCTGGCGCGGGCGGGTGAGAGCATGGCGGCCCTGAACGGCAAGACCTATGAGCTGGTCGAGGGCATGACCGTGGTGGCCGATGCGGCCGGACCCCAGGCCCTGGGCGGCGTGATCGGGGCCGAAGGCTCGGGCTGTCAGGCCCAAACGACGGATGTTTTCCTGGAATGCGCCTGGTTCGATCCCAAACGCACGGCGCGCACGGGCCGGGCCTTGCAGATCGACTCGGATGCGCGATACCGCTTTGAGCGCGGCGTGGACCCGGCCTCGGTGGCCTGGGGGGCGGAGGTTGCCACGCGCTTGATTTTGGAATGTTGCGGTGGCCAGGCCAGTGCCCTGGTGGTGGCAGGCGCATCGCCCAAGGCCCCGGATGCGTTGATCTATGATCCTGCCGATTGCGCGGCGGGATCGGGGGTACAGATTGCGCCGGACGAGCAACACCGTCTGTTGGAAGGCTTGGGCTTTGACGTTCAGCCGCAAGCCGGCGGTCTATTCCGTGTGCAGCCGCCCAGTTGGCGGCCCGATATCGATGGAAGCGCGGATGTGGTGGAAGAAGTGCTGCGCTTGCACGGCTTTGACGCCATCCCCGAGACTTTTTTGCCGCGCCAGGGCCTATCCGCTCAAGGCGCGGTGACGCCGTCCTGGCGGCGTGCGGAACGGGTGCGCCGTGCTTTGGCCGCGCGCGGTTTGTGCGAGGCGGTGACCTGGTCGATGATCTCGCGTCCGGCGGCCATGGCGGTCGCAGGCGGTCAGCCGGTGGCCGAAGAGATGGTCTTGCTCAATCCCATCACGCCGGATTTGGCCGTGATGCGCGGCTCTATCTTGCCGGGTTTGATCGAGGGCGTGTCGCATAATCGCATGCGCGGCTATCCCGATACCGGCTTGTTCGAGGTCGGCCCCGTTTACGACAATCCAACTTTGCCGGGGCAAAAACTGGTCGCTGGCATGGTGCGCTCGGGAAGCGCGGTCACGCGCCATTGGCAAGCGCAATCGCGTCAGGTGGACCCGTTCGACGTCAAGGCTGATGCCCTGGCCGCTTTGCAGGCGGCAGGGTGCCCCACCGAAAATCTGGAAACCGAAGGCCTTGGCGCAGGGCCGGCCTATCATCCCGGCCAAAGCGGAATCTTGAAACTGGGCGATCGCGTGTTGGCTCGTTTTGGCGCGGTGCATCCGCGCCTATTGTCGGCGATGGATGTTTCCGGTTCTTGGGTGGCCGCCGAAGTGTTCCTAGGCCTATTGCCCCCCGCGCGCGAAGGCACGGCGCGCCCGGCGTTAAAGGTCTTGCCCTTACAGCCCGTGACGCGAGATTTCGCCTTTGTGGTGCCCGATTCCGTCTCGGCGGGTGCCTTGGCCAAAGCCGCGCGCGCCGCCGATCGTCGCCTGATCGCCGGGGCCGAGGTGTTCGATATCTTCACCGGCCCTTCTTTGGGCGAAGGCATGAAATCCCTGGCCGTTGCCGTGACCATCCAACCCATCGAACGCACCCTGACGGAACAGGACATGAAGGAACTATGCGCCCGCATCCTTGCCAAGGTGGAATCGGATGTGGGGGGTAGGTTGAGAGGGTAGGCGGTCGTTCCATTTGATATATTCCCCATTGTGGGGCAATCAAGTGTTTGAAGTATTGCGTAAGGGATGTGTATTCCACAGTAATATCAAACGCGCGGATGGCGTGTTCATGCTACGATGCAATGCATGAACACACAGGCTCGACGGAAGCACGTCTTATTCCCGACCGCATTACGATGGCATTGGGCATTATTGATGATGGGGTTGCTGGCGATTACAGCGCATTTCGCGCTTCGGTGGGTGGGTTTGCCGAATATTTATTCTATGGCTGCCGCAGATATTCCGCTGCTTGTTGCTATCGTTATCGGCGGCATACCGCTTGTGCTGCAAATTCTTATAAGGCTGATCCATCGTGATTTTGGCGCAGATTTTCTTGCCGTCCTCGCTTTGATCACGGGCGCATGGCTTGGCGAGTATCTGGCTGCCGTGCTGATTATCCTGATGCTTGCCGGGGGCAAGGCTCTGGAATCCTATGCCATGCGTAAAGCTTCGTCGGTGTTGATGGCCTTGGCGGAACGCATGCCGACCACCGCGCATCGCAAGCAAGGAAACAAAACCGAAGAAATCACGCTTTCCGATATTGCCATCGGCGATGAGATCGTCGTGTTTCCCCATGAAACAGCCCCTGTCGATGGCACCGTCATGGATGGTCAAGGATCCATGGACGAGTCCTATCTGACGGGCGAACCTTATCGCGTGTCCAAAGCGCCGGGCGCTTCGGTTCTGTCCGGCGCGATCAATGGCGAGGCGGTGCTTGTTATCCGCGCGGAGAAATTGGCGCATGATTCGCGTTACGCCCAGATCATGGGGGTTATGCAAGAGGCCGAGCAGAAGCGCCCGACTATGCGGCGCATCGGCGACCAAATCGGCGCCGTCTTTGCGCCCATCGCCTTGCTTTGCGCGATGGCGGCTTGGTATTTCACGGGCGACTCCACGCGCTTTCTGGCGGTGCTGGTCGTGGCGACCCCATGCCCGCTTTTGATCGCCATCCCCATTACGCTCATCAGCGCCATTTCCATGGCTGCGCGTCGCGGCATCATCATTAAAGACCCCACCGTGTTGGAACGTCTGCCAACCTGTCGCACCGCGATTTTCGATAAGACAGGAACGCTGACCTACGGCAAGCCTGAACTGACGGAGATTCGGACCGCGCAAGGCGTGGAACAAGCCGATATTCTGCGAAGCGCGGCAAGTTTGGAGCGTTACTCCAAGCACCCATTGGCACAGGCGATCTTGCAAGCCGCCCAGAAAGAAAAACTGTTGTTGATTGAGGCCGCCAGCGTTTCCGAGAAGCCAGGCCAAGGATTAACCGGACTCGTCGACGGGCATGAAATTCGCGTCACGAACCGCAAGAAACTTGTGCAAGCGACGCCTGATATGCTTTCTAGCCTCCCGCCTACGGAACCGGGGCTCGAATGCATCTTGATGCGGGATGGTCGGTACGCGGCGACATTTCATTTCCGCGACGCCCCGCGTTCGGATGGGAAATCCTTCATCAGCCACCTTGCCCCGTCGCATCATTTCAACAAAATCATGTTGGTCTCTGGCGATCGTGATTCAGAGGTGACCTATCTTGCAGATCTGCTTGGCATCAAAGAAACCTTGGCCTCACAAAGCCCGGAGCAAAAAGTCGCTATTGTTCGCGCGGAGACGGCCAAGGCTCAAACCCTGTTTATGGGGGACGGAATCAATGATGCGCCCGCGCTTGCCTCGGCAACTGTCGGCATTGCTTTCGGCCAGCATAGCTCGGTGACGGCTGAGGCTGCCGGGGCCGTCATCATGGAAAATTCGTTGGTCAAAGTGGATGAGCTTATTCACATCAGCACCGCCATGCGACGCATCGTTCTTGAAAGCGCGTTGGGCGGTATGGCTCTTAGCCTGATCGCGATGGGCTTTGCCGCCGGCGGGTTTATCACGCCTGTCATGGGGGCATTGTTGCAGGAAGGTGTTGATATCCTTGCCATCGCGAATGCTCTGCGTCTGAGCTTGGGACATTCCGTCAAGATTGATCTCAACGATCGGAAAGCAGGCGCGGCATAAGCGTGTTTGGCCCAATCGCCGGACATTCGCCCGTGTCACTGCGCCTTGGTCTCCTTCACTTCCAGAATCCTATCCACGCTGAACATGCGTTCCTCGCTACGCAGGGCGCAAAAGGCCTTCATGCCCAGGAAGGTCTTGCCCTTGAACTCCTCCTCGCCCAGTGAAAGAGGGCGCACGGTGCGGCTGGTCTTTGTGTCGTTGCCTTTCAGATAAACGATGTCTAAAAACCGTTTTCCCTTCATCGCCGCCTTGATCAGCGCGATTTTGCCCTCGCGCGGCAAGGCGGTCTGGGCCTTGCGGTATTGGTGCGAGGTCAGAAACTCGAAAATGCGGTAATCGGTGCGGATATTCTGCTTGCCGATGGGCGTCTTTAAGACAATCCCCTCGAACGAGGTGCAGCGCGAGAGCGCGACATACATCTGCCCCGCCGCAAAGGTGCCGCGCCCGATATCGATGGCGACATGCTCGAAGGTCTTGCCCTGACTTTTGTGGATGGTGACCGCCCAGGCCAGGCGGAACGGGTATTGCGTGAAGGTGCCGACGGGTTCCGACACGATCACCTCGTCCTCCACGTCAAAGCGATAGACCTCCCATCGGTAGGGATAGACTTCGACCAACTCGTCGTCATCCTCAAGCTGGACTTGTAAATACTCCTTACCCTCTATGTCCTTCTTGACCGCCTTGATCGCGCCGATGCTGCCATTGACCCAGCGTTTGTTGCTGTCGTTGTTCAGCATCATGATTTGCGCGCCGGGCTTAAAGCGCAGCTCGGTGGCGGTCGGGAAATATTCCTTGCCAAATTCGCCGCTGATTTGGGCTTGGGCGCAATGCGCCTTGCCTTTCAGCGCGTCCAAATGCGCGGCGTTGATCTCGTCGGCGCGGGCGTTGGTGGTGGTCAAGGTGATGAAGAAGCCGTCTTTCTTTTGGGGCGTCTCTGTCTTGATATGACGGCTGTTCAGCAGCTTGATATCCGCGTCCTCCACCGAATTGTTGCGGATTTTGTTCAGCAGATTGATAAAGCCGGGGTCTTTCTGGCGATAGACTTTTTCAAGTTCCACCACCTCCAACGGCATATCGCGCAGCGCATGGGCACTGAAGAAATAGGGCGTCTTGTAATAGGTCGTAAACAGTTCTCTCTCGTCTGAGGATACGACTGGCGGCAATTGATACAAATCACCGATAAAGATCATCTGCACGCCGCCAAAGGCCGTACCCGGATGGGGGCCGTATATCTGCAAGAACGTATCCACGCAGTCCAGCAGATCGGCGCGCACCATCGAGACTTCGTCGATGATGATGGTTTTGAGTTTCTTATAAAGCTTCGGGTGGCGCGGCTTGGTCTTTTTCTCACGGATCTTCTGGGGCGTCACATCGACATAGAAATGGAAGAAGCTGTGGATCGTCTGTCCCTTGACGTTCAACGCCGCCACCCCCGTGGGCGCAAGGATGACGGGCTTCTTATCCGTGGTCGCGCAAAAATGCGACAGCAGCGTCGATTTGCCCGTCCCCGCTTTGCCGGTGATGAACAGGCTCCGCCCCGTCTCCTCCATCAGGTGGAGAGCCTCCTTGAACCGTTCGTTGACGTCGATTTTCGGCATAGCGCTCTCATGAAGCCATTCGGTATCGCCATTGTGGTCATAATGGGCATTTGCGCAAGAGTCGTTGGACCCATTCATTAAGCCGGGAATCTTCAATGCCAATCATGGGGCACGGCGTATAAGATGGCGATGCTTGTCGTCGTGTTGGCGGCCCGGCCGAAGGACCTATACGCACATTTCTTGCCGGTACGGCGTTTCGATTGAGCTTTATCCCCATCCCCCTTGGCAGAACCCGCGCGAATCTGTAGCCTAAGGCGCATCTCATGCAACCGGGAGTTTGGGGATGATCTGGGACGCGGTGGTTCTTTCCCGCTTGCAATTCGCCTTTACGGTCGGATTCCACATTCTATTTCCCACTTTTACCATCGGCCTGGCCAGTTTCCTGATGGTCCTGGAAGCCAGTTGGATCAAGACCGGAAAGCCGGTCTATTTGCAGCTCTTTCGCTTTTGGTCGCGTATCTTCGCCTTGGGCTTTGGCGTCGGCGTGGTCACGGGCGTTGTCTTGTCCTATCAATTCGGCACGAATTTCGGGCCCTTTACCGCCGCGACGGCCAATGTGCTGGGGCCTTTATTGGGGTATGAGGTGCTGACCGCCTTCTTCCTCGAAGCCGGGTTTATCGGCGTGATGCTGTTCGGGTTGGAGCGGGTCGGTCCGCGCCAACATTTCATCGCCACATGCTGCGTGGCGGTGGGCACGGTGATCAGCGCATTTTGGATCCTTTCGGCCAATTCCTGGATGCAGACTCCGGCGGGGTTCCATCTGATTGACGGCAAGTTCCATGTCAGCAATTGGCTAGAGGCCATCTTCAATCCGTCCTTCCCCTATCGCTTTGCCCATATGGTGTTGGCGGCCTATATGACCGCCGCCTTTATGGTTCTGGGCGTGCATGCCTGGTACATGCTGCGCGGCGAGCATCCCGATTTCGCCCGTAAGGGGCTGGCTTTGGCCCTGCTTATGGCGGCGATCACCGCGCCGCTTCAAGCGGTGATCGGCGACGTTCACGGGCAGAACAGCTTCGCGCATCAGCCCATGAAGGTCGCCGCCATCGAAGGACGCTGGGAAACGATGGCCGGCGCGCCTTTGTTGCTCTTCGCCCTGCCCAATCAAAAAGAGGCGCGCAACGAGGCGGAAATCGGCATTCCCAAATTGGCCAGTTTGATCTTGACCCATGACGCCGACGGCGTGGTGCCGGGACTGGATCAAGTGGAGGCCAAAGACCGTCCCCCCGTGGCTATCGTCTTTTTCGCGTTCCGCTTGATGGTCGGTTGCGGCACGGCCTTGCTGGTGTTGGCGGGTTGGGGCGTGTATCTGGCTTGGCGGCGCAAGCTGTATGACAATCGCCTGTTTCTGCGCGCGGCCATCGCCGCCGTGCCCTTGGGCTTTATCGCCACCATTTCAGGCTGGACGGTGGCCGAGGTCGGGCGTCAGCCCTGGACGGTGTACAAACTGATGCGGACTTCGGACAGCGTCTCGCATGTCACGGCGGGCGAGGTGTCGTTTTCATTGGCGCTGTTCGTCTTGGTCTATGGCTGTCTGCTGATGGCCTTGGTGTATTACATGCTGCGTATGATCGTGCAGGGCCCCAAGGCGATCCATGAGAACGAAGAGGTGTTGGTGGGACGCGAAATGGCGGCCCGCCCACCGGTGCAAGGAGACGACGCATGAGCCACGATTGGGCGCAATGGCTGCCGATGATCTGCGGCGCGGTGGTCGCCATCGCCATCTTCATGTATGTCATGCTTGACGGCTTTGACCTGGGCGTGGGGCTGTTGATGCCCATGGCCGATGGCGAGGATCAGCGCGAGACGATGATGAACAGCGTCGCTCCTTTTTGGGACGGCAACGAGACCTGGTTGGTGCTGGGCGGCGGCGGGTTGTTGGCCACTTTTCCCCTGGCCTTTGCCACTTTGCTGCCCGGGTTATACGGCCCCGTGATGTTGATGTTGTTCGCCTTGGTGTTTCGGGGCGTGGCGTTTGAGTTTCGCTTTAAGGCGCAAAAAAAAGGACGGCGCGTGTGGGATTGTTGTTTTTGGCTGGGATCCAGCCTTGCGGCTTTGGCCCAAGGCGTGATGCTGGGGGCCTTCGTGCAGGGCTTCACCCTGGACGCTCAGGGGCATATCGTCGGCACGCCATGGCTGACATGGTTTTGCCTGTTCACCGGCATCGGCCTGGCTTGTGGTTATGCCTTGTTGGGGGCGTGCTGGCTGGTGCTTAAGGCGGAGGGGCCATTGCAGGCGCGCGCCTTGCTGGCGGCGCGGGTGCTGGCCTTTGGCTTGATCATCTTCATCGTGGGCGTCAGTTTATGGACCCCGATCACTCAGCCGGAAATCGCCCAGCGTTGGTTCAGCCTGCCCAACTTCTTGTATCTGTCCCAGGTGCCCCTGTTCACGGCGTTTCTGGCGGGTGCCTTGTTATGGTCGCTGCATAAGAGGCACCAATTGATGCCCTTCTTATGCACCATCGGCTTGTTCTTGATGTCCTATCTGGGGCTGGCGGTCAGCTTGTGGCCTTATACCGTCCCGCGTGTCCTGACACTATGGGATACAGCCGCCGCGCCGGAATCTCAGGGGTTCTTGTTGGTCGGGGTGGTGATTTTCCTGCCTTTGGTGTTGTTCTATACTGCGTTCAGCTTTTGGGTGTTTCGCGGCAAGGTGCGCCGTCATGCGGGGTATGAATGACCGTTCGGCCTTCTTCGCCTGTGTCCGCTTCGTCGCCCCGTAAGGCCGTCAAGGGCTTGGCGTGGTTCGTGGGGATCTACGCGGCCTCCATCGCCGCGCTGGCGGTGGTGACGGGTTTGTTGAAATGGCTGATGAAGGGCTTTTAAGCCCAGCTCTTCATGCTCTGACCCCCCAAGACGCCGAGGATATGGCCCGCTTGGCGGGCGACGGCCTTGAAGCGGGAACCGCCTGGTCATGTGCCGCCTATGCGCAGAGCCTTAACCTGGCAGAAACCTTCGGTTTCGGGCTGCGTGATCAGAAATCTTTATGCGGTTTCGTGCTGGCACGACATCTGCCCGACGAGGCGGAGGTGTTGATGCTAATGGTCGCGCCTGAATGCCGCCGCCAGGGCTTGGCGTCACGCCTGATGCACGCCGCGATCGATCATGCCCTTGCGCATGGCGCACAGCGCATGTTGCTGGAAGTGGCGGAAACAAACCAAGCCGCACGCGCCTTTTACGCCGCCCAAGCCTGGCAAGAAATTGGCCGCCGCCCCAACTACTACGGCGCGGGACATGGCCTTGTGACCACGGGCCGCGTGGATGCGGTGCTGTTGGCTTGGGATTCGGCTGGTCGCTCCGGTGCGCAGGGGGTGCCGTGCAGCAGCTCTTCTAACGAACGGGTCAGATGATCCAAGGCATGAAGATCGGGCGCGATGGTTTGTGTGTTGCCGATGACAAAGGTATTTCGCACCATCGGGCCTTGGGTGATGATCAGGGCGTGGGCAATGTTAAAGCCATGGGATTCGATGCGTTTCGCGATATCGCTGAGCAGGCGCGGTCGGTCGGCTCCCGATACGCGCAGGCGGATCGAGGCGCTGCCATCGGTCTTGTGCGTCATCAAGCGTCGCACATCCGGGGGCAGATCACGATGCGCCAGGGCGCGTGAGAGTCCAAATGTCGTCGGAACCTGGGGCAGGGTCGCGCGCGCCGCTTCGAAACTGTCGGCTCGCAGGGACGATTCCAATAGAGGCTGAATCTTTTGCAGCTTGTCGGGGTCGCGGGGACGCATGATGTTCAAACTGCCCGGATCGAAGGCGGCGACCTGATAAATATTGCAGGCCATTCCATCCAGATGGTTGATGGAAGCCGAGACGATGCTCAGCCCCAAACTTGCCAGCACATCGGCCTGTCGTGCCAGCAATCCGGGACGGTCTTTGGGACCCAGAATAGCCAATCGTAAAGTGGGCGAAGCCGGATCGTCAGGGCCAATCCTAACCACCACGTTTTGCGCGTCGGGCTGATCAAGCATTTGCGCCAATTGCGCCAGCTCGTCGGCGCGGATGTCGTGCAAGATCGACGGGCGGGTGCGTTCCAGGCGATGGACCAACCCTTGAATGCGCCCCGCTTCCCATCCGTCTTCGCAAAGAATCTGGCTAATATCCTTCATTTGTCGGCGCGGGTCGAAATTCGACTCGCGCATCACGGCCAGCCTTTCGTCCGGTTGGCCGGTGCATAGACGCATGGCGGATTGATACAACGCCAACAGCTGCGCCGCGCGTACGGAACTAAGAGTGCGCGGCAGGCCCATGCTCGGACCGGACGTGGCCGCCTTGGTGTCGGCAACGGTCAGCAGCAGCAACATGGTCAGCAGATGAGGGTTATGCCCCAAATTCATGGGTCGAATAAAATAACGCTGGACGTCTTTGGGGTCGCACGGATCATGACGATCGGCATAGCGGCTCATGGATTGGTGGAACTCGATCAGAAAAGCCACGTCGTGCCGCTGCGATGGCTCTAAAAGTTTCAGTTTGTCCAAAAGGTCACGCCCGCGCGGCGCGCCCTGCAGGGCGTGGTCTCCGCCACGCGCGCTGTTGATGTCATGCAGCAGCGCCGCCACGCACAGGCTTTGCCAGTGTTCTTTGCTCAATCCACCTGCCAGACCGGTGAAGATCGGATCTTCGGGAATGGCCAACGCATCGTGGATGGGGGTGATTTCTTCTCTGTCATGCCGACAAGGTAGCTGGCGATGCGGCGTATGCATATGGCGCAGCACGTCTAGGGTCAACAGGCCGTGCTGATCCTCTACCGTATTCTGCCAAGCCTGGCGCGGCGGCATCAAGACCGAATCTTCGTAGTCCATCAAACGCGGCAGGACGCCCAAGTATGACAGCAAGGCCAGGCCGCGAATATCGTGACCGTCCACGATTAGCCGCATCAACGCGTTTGTGTTTTTGGTGGAGGGGACATGGTCGTTCTGCGCCAAAAATTGGCGTGCCAGGCGATGCAGCCTATGCATGCGCGCGATGGCCGGCGTTCCCTTGTCCATCTGCACGGACAAGGCCGTCAGCAGCAGGCTGTCTAAGGGCGAGGATATGTAGTGTGGATGATCGACCACGATAGAGGGGGAGGCGGACATGTGATCTTTATTCACGCGCTGCGCACCCGCCGTTCCCTGCAAGGCTCCCATAAAGATTTGCAGCAAACGGATATTGGCGTTGCGTTGCCGCAGGCTCCGATGCAACCAGACGCGACCGGCGGGCATCTCTCGCCAATCGTCG
Organism: Alphaproteobacteria bacterium; assembly: GCA_016699305.1. Classification (NCBI taxonomy): domain Bacteria; kingdom Pseudomonadati; phylum Pseudomonadota; class Alphaproteobacteria; species Alphaproteobacteria bacterium. Next base: position 949,667 of record CP064970.1, on the reverse strand, counting down.
GGGGCGATGCCCATGCGCCGGGCGACCAGGGCATAATGGATATCGGGCAGTTTGTCGCGGTCCTTGGCCACGGGCGGGGCGGGCAGCGCGTTGTTCACTTGGTGGATATGCCAGCGCAAGGCGGCCGTGGCCTCATGGGCGGTATCCAGTTCTTTGGCTTCCTCGGTCGTCAGCAGACCCGGGCGCGTATCGCCTCGGCCATGCGTCGGGTGCCCATAGGCGCAGGCCAACCAATCGATGGTTTGCAAATCCCGTAATCCGCCCAATCCTTCTTTAATATCCACGGACTCGGTGACGAAGACACGCGCATGCATATGCGCCAAAGCCATGTCGTTTTCACCGCCCCATGGCCCCGGATCGAACAGCATGGGCGTGGCGCTGTGTCGCTTGTTCATTTGCCGCATCAGGCTGTCTCGTAGAAAGACCCTGTCCATGTCCTTGGCCATATAGGCTTTGAAATCCCCGGAGAACGAGTCGTAAAGACTCTCTAGCCCCCATATATGGCGGTGCGAGAATAGACTGGTCAGGATGGTGGGCTTGCCTGTGCGGGCATGCTCTTGAGCGATGCTCTCCCTGAAATCAGTAGGCAGACGCAAACATGTGCCGATATGTCCGCCCTCGATCTGCAATCCGGCCTTGCGAAGCGCATCACTGAAAAGGATGAACCATTCTTGCGTGCCGGCATCCTGTAGATCGAGATTCTCGTCATGCAAGATGTGGATATCGACATCCGAATTGGGAAAGGATTCCCGTCGTCCCGATCCGCCGATCAACATCACGCTGGCCGGGAAGGGGGGAGGAAAGGAGTCCAGCAATGTCACCAGGGCCGCATCGATCTGGTCGCTGCGCATGCGACATGCCTTGCGCGCTGTCTCCGTTCCCGCGCATAGCCGCGCATCGACCTGCTCCAGCCCCTGTTCGAGGTCGCGGCGAATGCGTCCAGATAAATCCGTATGGTCCATCCCAAAGCTCCCATTCGCTTGCGCAAACATAAGGCCGCACAATGCCGTATCGTCTGCGGAAGACTCAAGAGCGGAAAATGGTTTCCGGGAAGGATTTAACGAGTTTCCGGCGCTTCCAGCGTCTTGGTGATGATCTCCAAGGTGTTAGGCGATAGACGCGGCTGGGCCAGAATGCGCTCCATCTGCTGGCGCATCAGATTTTGGCGGGTGGCATCGAAACTGCGCCAGCGTCCAAAGGCGGTGGCCATGCGGGCGGCGACGATGGGGTTCAGTTGATCCAGCTCGATGATGGCATCGCCGACCAGCGCATAGCCTTGTCCGTTGGCGCTGTTGAATTGAAGCTGGTTGTTTTTGGCAAAGCCGCCCAACAGAGCATAGACCCGATTGGGAACCTTCATGCTGAAATCCGCGTGCTTCATCAATTCCCTGACCTGGCCCACGGTGTCCGAACGGGACGATGTGGCCTGCAAAGAGAACCATTTATCGACCACCAAAGGCGCATGGCCCCATTTCTGATGAAAAGCTGAAAAGACCTCGTCGCGTTTGGGATTCTGGCCATCGGCCAATATGGCCATGGCCGCCATGACATCGGTCATGTTGGCGGCGTGCAGGGCCTGGCTGACAACCTGCGCTTGGATATCATCATCCTCCACAAGCCCTAGATAAGACAGGCACAGATTTTGCAAAGCGCGCTGCCCGATATGCGCGCCGTCCAACGCTTGCGGATCGCTTTGGGCGGCCAATTGGCTCCAGCGACGCTGAAAGGAATCGCGCAGAGTTTCAGCCAAATGACGGCGCAGCATGGTTCGGGCGGCGTGCAAGCTGTCCACCAGGACAACACGTTGCTGTTGACCCAGTTCCATCTCGCCCGGCAAGGACAAAGCGGTGGCGGCAAAGGCCGGATCCAGCGACTCGTCTTCCAAGATACGTGCGAAGGCGGCGATGAAATGTCCAGGGACTTCCATCGGACCGCCATGGGCGTGGGTATCGGTCATCGTCAACAACAGACGAATCGCCAAGACTTGTCCGGCGTCCCAACGGCTAAAGGGGTCGCTGTCATGCTTCATCAGGAAGGTCAGCTCCTCTTCGCTCCACGGATAAGTCAAGCGGACAGGGGCCGAAAAGCCGCGTAGCAGGGAAGGGACCGGCGGGGCAGGGATGTCGGTGAAGGTAAAGCTCTGCTCGGGCTGGGTGATCAGCAACACCCGGCTGGTCTGGCCTTCCTCTTTCTCGCCTTCAAGGCGCGCAGGCAGATCGCGGCCATCGGGGCCCAACAGGCCCATGCGCACAGGGATGGGTAACGGGTGCTTGTCCGGTTGTCCGGGCGTAGGGGCGCTGGATTGGCGCAGAGTCAAAGTAAAGCGGCGCGCGGTCGCGTCATAGATTCCCGTCGCTTCCAGGCGCGGCGTGCCGGACTGGGTGTACCATCCCATGAACGCGCTCAGGTCCTGGTCGTTGGCATCGGCCATGGCGGCCAGAAAATCCTCGCACCGCACCGCTTGGCCGTCATGCCGCCGCACATACAGATCCATGCCGCGCCGGAATCCGGCCTCGCCCAGCATGGTGTGCAGCATGCGCACCACCTCGGCGCCTTTCTCATAGACGGTCGCGGTATAGAAATTATCGATGGCCATATATTGGTTGGGCCGCACGGGATGCGAGGTCGGCCCCTCATCCTCGGCGAATTGGCGCACGCGCAGCATCCGCGCCTCTTTAATTCGCTCGACGGCGGGTGAGTTCATGGCGGCGGAGAATTGCTGATCGCGGAAAACCGTCAGCCCTTCTTTCAGGCTCAGCTGGAACCAATCGCGGCAGGTGATGCGGTTGCCGGTCCAGTTGTGGAAGTATTCGTGACCGATGACCTTCTCGACATACAGGAAATCGCCATCGGTGGCCTGATCGGTCCGCGCCAGGACGCAGCTGGTATTAAAGATGTTCAGGCCTTTATTCTCCATGGCCCCCATATTGAAGGACCCGACGGCCACCACGCTGTAGGTGTTTAAATCGACTTCGAAGCCATAGGCGCGTTCATCCCATAGCATGGCGTTTTTCAGGGCCTGCATGGCATAGGACACCTGGTCCTCGTTGCCGTGTTCGACGAAAAAACGCAGCGCGACCAGACGGCCCGAGCGGGTGACGAAACTGTCTTCGACGCAGGCCAGATCGCCCGCGACCATGGCGAACAGATAACAGGGCTTGGGGTGCGGATCGTGCCACCGCATGCGGTGACGGCCCCCGGGTAGAGATTCGGCCTCGCCATGCGGGTTGCCGTTGGACAGCAAGACGGGAAAACGCGCGGCATCCGCCTCTAGGCTGACGGTGAAACGCGCCATGACGTCGGGGCGGTCGGGATACCAAGTGATGCGGCGAAAGCCTTGCGCCTCGCATTGGGTGCACCAAATAGGGCCTGCGGCATAGAAGCCTTCCAGGGCGGTGTTGTTGGCCGGATCGATGGCGCAGACGGTTTCAAGGACAAAGGAAGCGCCCACAGGGCGCGTCACAATCAGGCTTTGCCCGTCTTCGATGCGGTAATCCGTCCCTTCGCGCAATTCCTGGCCGTCCAGGACCACCGCGCGCGTCTCAAGGCCGTGGCCGTCCAGTTGCAGGGGCGAATCGCCCGAGGATTCGGAGTTGGTCCGCATCGTCAGCCGCGCATGGACCAGGGTGTGCGCGTCCTGGATATCCACGCTCAAATCCACCTCATCCACCAGATAAGGCGGCGGCGCGTAATCTTCCAAGCGAACGGGCTGGGGGGCGGCAGAAGTCATGGGCGGCGATCCTTGCAGGAAATGGTCACCCAAACTATGTGGGGCAGGACGCCCCCAAGATCAAGCCTCACCGCGCATGGGCCGAGAATCTATCAGTAACGCGGAATAAAGCTCTGCCATATCCGCTTGAGCAAATGGAGGGGCTTATAATGAAGTGGCTTATGAGGAGACCGGCGGACCATCACGAGCGGTTGGCCGTTCTTGTCGTATCCGCATTCAATATGAGCATTGCGCAATTCATAATAACGCATGGCGCGCAATATCCCGTGATGCTTTGGACGTAAAGAACTTTCCGTACGGTTATAGGCGTTCAGCGCCGCACGCGCATCTCGAGCCAGTGCATAGAGCTTGGCTTGACGGGCGATTTGACTGGCATAGAAGGCCAATTGGCTGGGATAGATCTGCTCTCCTATTTCCAAAGTATCGCGCCGTTCGTCCATATCTTGCGCCAATTTCAATATCTGCGGCACAGCCGATTCGGGGCGCGTGGCGATCAGCGAAAGCGTCTTGGTCGTTTTGCCCAGGAAATCGCGTGCCGTCAGATGAGATGAGTCCTGTAATCCTGATGGATGTGTGTCATGAGACATGGGCTAAATCCTATTTTAAACGTTCAGAACGAGTCCGTGCCAGACTAATGGAAGCGAAACGAATAGGCAAGAAATCTTCGAAGCATCCGGAGAAAGTGCCTTTTTGCCTTCCGCCATTAACAACTTATCAAGTTCATGTTAAGAAGCTGAGTTATTCGCCCTCCCCGATGGACTCCGTTATGGCCGATCAGAACGCCCTTGCTACCGTCGTCAACCGCAATGCGTTTTATCGCGACGGCTATCGTGTTTTGCTGAAGGTGGCCTTTATTGAGGCGTTGGTCATCTTGGTGCTGCTGGCCTCGTTGATCGCGGCGCTGCTGATTGCCGATGTAAAGCATGTGTTCTTCGCCACGACGGAAGATGGCCGTTTGATCGAGATCATGCCGCTGGACAAGCCGTATCTAAGCGAAGCCGAGATGCTGACTTGGGCCACGGAGACGGTTAAACAAGTGATGGATTTCAACTCGGTCAATTACCGTCAGCGCCTGCAAGCGAACATGACGAACTTCACCATTCCCGATGGATGGCATGCGTTTACTCTGGCGCTGGACCAATCGCGAATCATCGAAAGCGTTGAAAAGACCGATTCGACGGTCACCGCCTCGATTGAAAGCGCGCCCGAAATACTGGATCGTGGCGTCATTCCCGACATGAACGGATCCACCTATAAATGGTTGATCCGCATTCCGCGCGTGAAGATCGAATTCAAGGGTGGCAAACTGCCCTTGCAGCCGATGTATTGGGAAATTCGTTTGAAAATCGTGCGGGCCTCCACCTTGCAGACATTGAAGGGAGTGGCCATTGAACAATGGGTCGCCCAACCCTTCCGCTGATCGATCTCGATCGTCTCAGGACGTGAACGCGCATTCAGGCCGCGCTGCGCCGCATCGCCCGTCATCAGGGGCGGGGCTAAGCGTTGCCTCGTTGCAGCGTCTGGTGTTGATCGAAGGGCTTATCATTTTTTGCCTGGTTCCCTTGTTTTTGGTGGCGGCCAATCAAGCGCTGGGCAAGCTGGCCTATCATATCCACGTCCTTCATGACGGTGCCCCCGCGCGTGACGTTCCGGCATTTTTGTCCGGGCATGCCTTGGAGATGTTGGGGCGTGTGCCGGATACCATGCCCATGACGCCGTTCGACGAGCCGAATGTCACGCAAAAGGCGGTCTTGGCTTGGGCGCGGACGGCGGTCACGGATGTCATGACCATTGGGTTTCATAACTACGATCAAGCGCTTGATCGCATCCGTCTACGTTTCACGGATCAAGGCTGGCGGCGTTACGCCGAGGCCTTGCGTAAGGCAGGGGTCAAGGATCGTGTGGTGGGAAACCAACAGATAGTGACCGCTATCCCAGCAGGTGAACCGGTTATCATCTCCCAAGGTCGTGATAAAACCCGCACGACATGGCAGATCCAAGTCCCCGTTTGGGTAAACTATGCTATTGAAAATAAATCAGAATCAAGGAAAGTTCTGGTGACTTTGACGCTGGTGCGGGTGCCTAGTCGGCGGCGCCTTGATGGTGTGGCGATTGATTTGTGGGATGCCCGTTAGGTTTTGTGTGCGGTGCTGTGGCGCAACGCTGAGTCACTCCTTGTTGATCAAGGAACAGAAAAGCTAGAGCCTTCCCTCATGACATGGTATGACTCCCTGCAGCGGAAGTGATTCTATTTGGACCCTGTCTCGGGGGGATCATGGTAAGAAGGCATACCCAAAGCATGGGGATCGGTTTTGTTGTCGTCGTTTTGGCGTTCAGCATTGCGCTGACGCCTGTTGCGGCAGGCGCGTGGGAATCGTGGTCGGGTTTCGATGCCTATGCGGCCGAGACCTCGCCCGATGTTAAGCCTCGGCTTGAGTCTCCCCGCAGCGGCGCTGAGACGGTCGACTCTCCGGATCCTGTCTCTTCGGCACCTGAAACATCCTCTCCAACGGCGGCCCCTGTGGCCTTGCCCAGAACCCAATCGTCGACTCAAACGGCAGGTACCCCTGCGTCCAAGGAACTCTCCCCCAAGAAGGAGGTGTCGCATTTCCTGCCCCCTGCGGGTGTTGCGGATGAGATGGGCAGAAACTCTGTGGATCGTGGCGCTTTGCATAAGCGGGCCTTGGTCACGGATCCCGAAGTTTTGGCGGAAGCCGCAAAGCAAGCGGCCGAACAGCGGCGCGCCGAAAGCGTACAAACGGCGGTGCAGGAAGATTTGCGCCGCTCCAGCGCGTTTGAAACGGCGGCCGAAGGCTTTATGCCTCTCTCGCCCGAACAGATTCGCGAACTGATGAGCCGCCTGGAAAAGAGCCAGGCCGCCGCCGCTCCGCCCAGCACCGGCCAACCGCAAGGCGTCGTTCAAGCGCATACGATGGCGCTTGACCCCGGGGCTGAGCCGGCGATTGTCAATGTGGGCGCGGGCTATGTCACCACCATCGCCTTACTGGACGCCAGCGGCCAGCCCTGGCCAATCATGGATTTTGGTGTCGGCGGTAATTTCGAAGTGTCGCCCACCGGCGCGGGCAGTCATGTCATCCGCATTTCGCCTCTTACCCGCTTTGGTACCGGCAATATCTCGGTTCTCTTGCAGGACCTGCCGGTGCCCATCACCTTCCGTTTGGTTTCGGGCGGTCCCAAGGTGGATTATCGCTATGACGCTCGCATCCCGAAATTCGGGCCTAAGGCCAAGGCACCGCTTATTGATCGCAGCACGCTGATCACCGGGGACGAAGTCATCATGTCAGTGCTGGAAAATGCCCCGCCGCGTGAGGCCAAGCGGATGAAGATCAGCGGCGTGGATGGGCGCAACATGGCCTGGAAATTCGGTGCGCGGATTTTCTTACGCACGCCTCTCACTTTGTTGTCCCCGTCGTGGAAATCCAGCGTTTCATCGGGAGATGGCATGACCGTCTATGAATTGGCCGAGACGCCGGTCTTGCTGCTGTCCGATGAAGGTAACCTGACGCGCGCTTATCTCTCTGTGGAAGAAGACCATGCAACAGCAACCGCCTCCCGAACCCCCTGAGGACGACTACCTCGAGGAGCCGCCCTTCGAGTTGCAGGGCGAACAGCGCGCGGCCGATCAACATATGGCTGGCGCGCCTGCTTCGTCGTGGAAGTCGCAGCCACTGGTCAAGCTGATTATCCTGTTGGTGGCAGGTGGCGCGGTGACGGCGGCGTTGCTGGGTATTTTCGGCGGCAAGCCGGATGAGCAACGCAGTTCTACCGCGGCACCCCCCAATTTGCGCGAAGCTCCCGGCGGCGCGACTACGCCCGCTTATATCCAAGCTCAACGCCAGGCGGCGGAAGATCGTGCTCGCCAGGCGGCGGCCCAAGGTGCCAGCGCCATGCCCACGCCCGTGGGTGGCGACACGCGCTCGACGGCGGCCGGTCATGGCAATGTGGATACTTCGGAAAACGAGGGACTCAGCGAATTTCGCATTGATCGCCGCCCCCAGCGGCCCGAACCTCCTGCTGCGCGCGAACCGGTCGAGGACAATTTGGTGGCTTTGATGCGCCAACAGATGCAGTCGATGATGCAGAATTGGGTGCCGGTGGCGGGTAAGGTCGCGGTGCTTAAAACGGAAGAGCAGGTGGCCGCCGCGCGTCAAGCCCAGGCTGCGGCCGGTCAAGGGCAAGGGATTCGGCCCGATGATACGGGGGGCAAGATTATCGTCTCGGCGGGAACGGTGAATTACGCACAGATGCTAACCGAGGCCAACTCCGATGTGCCTGGTGCCATTTTGGCGCAGGTGGTGTCGGGGCCGTTCAACGGGGCGCGTTTGATCGGGGCTTTCACGGTGTCCGATGACTATCTGGTGCTGCGCTTTACCCAGCTGAACTATAAGGGGAAAGATTACAGCATCAGTGCCATCGCCTTGGACCCGGATACCACATTGGGCGCGATGGTGACGGAATATGACGGGCGCTATGTCGTGCGCGTCGTGCTGCCTGCCGCCGCCTCTTTCTTGGAGGGCTTCGCCTCGGCGATCAGCGATGCGGGCAGCGCGACAGTCGTTTCTGGCGATGTTGTCATTCAAGAGAAGTTCAAAAGAGACACCGAAGAAAGCCTATATGAGGGCGGTGCCGCCGCCGCCAGAACGGTGGGCGGATTCCTTCAGCAGGAAGCGGCCCGCACCAAGGCACTGGTCAAAGTGGCGGCCGGAACGCCGTTTGGTCTGTTCTTTACGCAATCGGTGCGTGAGGACGGCCAGCCGATCTCCATGGTCAACCAAACGCGCCCGTTGGATCTCCCGGCGGGGTCGTCGATGGATGGTGCGCCCAACTGGCAAGATATCGTCCGCGAGGCCCAACGTCAGCAGTCCATGGCGCAGCAGGGCCCGTCCGGCTATGGGGCGGGTGGTTACGGCGGCTATGGATCGGGTTATGGTGGCGGTTATGGCTCAAATATGCCTTCAAGCGGCTATGCCAACCGGACAGATTATCGCTCGGGCGGTTCCGATACGGGTGTCTATGCGCCAACTAATCGCATGAATGCGGGCGGCTATGAGAGGGTTTCCCCATCCACCATGCGGTAAAAAAATATCGGTCACTACGGATAGGAGTTTGAATCTCTCTCCGTCCCGTAATATGACTGAGAATGAAGATGCGCGGTCTGTCCGTCATGGATCGGCCAGATTCCGTGCAAGCCGTGCCAAGCCAAGGAGTTATCTGTTATGACGCCCCAGCAGCCCCCCTATGAAGATGATGCCTTCTCTGTTGAGGAAGGCACCGCCGCCGATCAGGACTTCGCCTCGGACACCGGCATGGATCCGGGCGGCATCGGTGACGAGCAATGGGAAGGTGATATCCACGGCGACGATGATTTTGGCGCGGCTCCCGCGCATGAAGGTCATGTCGAGGAATCCGCTCCTGCCCATCATGGCAACCGCATGGGATGGTTGTTCGCGTTTTTGGGGCTGGTTATCGTGGCCGGTGGCGGTGGCTATATTTGGCACTCGATGAACAAGCCGCAATCGGCCCCCATACAAACGGCGTCCATGGCCCCGACGGGTGCCTTGACGGCGGATATTCCGCCCCCTGTAAAGATCGATTCAACCGGCGTAACCCCCATGGCTCCTGTGCCTATGGATGGCTCGGCCATGCCTACGGTGGCGATGCCGATGGTCCCGGCTTCTCCTTCCTCAGCGCCTACAATCCCCGATGCGTCCGTGCCACCCGCTCCTGCGGAAGCCATGGTCCCTCAGCCGATGGTCCCGCAACAGCCTCAGCAACAACAGGCCCAAGCCCCCGCCGCGCCTGACATGCAGACTTTGCAGCGTCTGGAGGCTTTGGAGAAGACCGTGAACACGATGCAAGATCAGATTCGGCGCAGTGAGGCCAGTGGCCAAGCGACCGATGCGACGCTTAAGCAAGTGGTCGGTTTGATTACCGACCTGCGGCAGAAAACCCAGCAAAACGCCGCGCCGGTATCTCGCCAGGCCCCCGCGCGCGCTGTGGCTGCCGAGGCGGCACCTGTGCGTCGCGGCCGAATCTCGGTCAGTGCCGCCAATCTGCCGCCTGAACAGCGCCCGGTCAGCACCCGCTGGCTGCTGCGCGCCGCGACACCGACGGCAGCTTGGGTGGCCCCGGCCAAGGATCCTGAAAAGCTTTACCGTGTTTCGCCTGGCGAGGTCTTGTCGGGCGTGGGCAAGGTTCAAGGAATCCAATCTGTGGGTGATCGTTGGGTCATCGTGGGTAGTCAGGGCCTGATCCAATAATCTTGGGCCATCGGACTTCCTATTCGCGCTCCGGTTGATCGGTATTTGCCGATTCATTCGGGGCGCGAATTATGTGAAAGCCCTTGTTAACGTCCAATCCTGGAGAATCGCATTCTCACGCCTTGATCATTGTGTTACAATGAAAAGGCTTATGGTGGGAGAGTGGTTATGTCGCCGATGCGTTCCGTGCGTCAGAGTGATTCCTGTGCCGCGATAGATATGATGATGGCCGCCGGCGTCCTCGTCTTGGCGGCTATGTATCCGGCTCAGGCTCATGCCCAGTATCTGGGCAGCATATTGTGCAATGTGTATACGAATACAGGCGCGTTCCCGATCCTGATATCAGGGATCGGCTATATTGGCGGGGGCGCGTTCTTACTGGCCGGGGGGAAAGCCCTGGTTAAGTTTACCGAGAATGCAGCGCAAAATCCTCTGTCCAAGGCCATATGGAAGATCATGGCGGCCGCCGGCTTAATCGCCATGCCATCCTTCATTGGCTGGCTGATCGCGACATTGGCCATCACGGGGACCGGCGGGACGCAGGATCTGGGCGTATGCACGGGGGGCACAGCGCCCACAGCGGGTAATCCCGGTGTGCCGCTCGATCAAATGGTCACCAATATCATCAACAATATCCGCACGCCCGTGGCCATGCTCTTGGGTGCTATGTGCTACATCCTGGGCGGCGTGTTGATCGTCCAGGGTTTGGTGCGCGCCAACAAATTCGGTTCGGACGGGAAGTCATCTCTGTCGGCGATCATCAGCTCGTTACTGACCGGCTGCATGTTGATCGCGGCGGCGCAGGTGATGATGATGTTCGAGAACACTCTTTTTGGCGACAATGAGATTAAGCATTTTAGCGGCTTGGCCTGGAGTACATTGCCCGGCGGCGTGGACGTGACTCGCATCAACAAGACCTTTGAAGCCATCATGACCTTTGTGCAGATGATCGGCTGGGTCGCTTTTATGCGCGGGGTCTATGTGCTCAAGGCACGCCTGGAAGGCGGTCAGGCCACTATGGGCGTGGCCATGTCGCATATCATCGGCGGCGCGTTGGCCATCAATATCGTGCCGTTTGTGAACTCTCTTGCCGAAACGGCGGGGATGACGGCACCGTTCACCTCTCCTGGACACTATGACCCATAAAGGGATGGCGTTAGGTCGGTGGGACGTCTGTCAGCAATCCGTTCTTGTTCATGAATTCTATGGGGTGAGCAACATGACACATCATTCATCTCGATGCGGAGCGATCTCGGACGTGGCCAGGCTGGCTGCTGTGGCCGCTATCATCCTCGCTGCGCTGCCCGATCCTGCATGGGCCCAGATTCTGGGAGAATCCGTTAAAAAAGTGAACGAAGGTATTGCGGGTCTGCCGGTTGTGGTCTCGGGATTGATTTACATCACCGGGGCCTTGTTCATCTTGTCGGGCGGTCTTCTCTTGAAAAAATACGGCGATAATCCCAACGGCACGCCTTTATCGGCCGGGCTTGGACGCTTGGGTGTAGGTTCCTTTTTGGTGGCAGTGCAGCCCACGATAGGCTGGATTCAAACGACGCTGGCCACGACCGGCGCTACTCCGCAAGGTGTGGGGAAGATCCTGCCAGGCTTTGGTGCGTGATGTGATGGGTGATTGGACCTCGATGCTTAAAAACTGAAATCCGTCTTTAATCACACACCACTTTCAAGCCGCACGCGCATGCGCGACCAAGCCGGGTAAGGCCATGGGCGCGGGAAAAGGGCGAGAGGGTGCGACGGTCATGAATCCCTTCGCGTCAAACCCCAGCCCGACTTTCTTGGCCATCTGGTCCTGCTGTTTGTTAGGAATCAGGTGAAAGATATCGAATCTCATACGCTCATTCTTCTCTTGCGCCGCGCGGATGATGGAGTGCAAAGCGGCTAGGCACATGGCGTCTGTGCGCAGTTCTTCGGGAACATATAGCAGTGCCGCCCCATTCTGCATAACGGCGGCCAGGCACAGCGCGGGGGTGCGCAATTTTTTGGGGACAGCCCTCAACGCCTGCCCATTCTGCGTGACAGCGGCTTTGCATATGGCCTCAATGCGCAGTTCTTTGGGGACAACTGCCAGTGCCTCCCCATTCTGCGCAACGGCGGTCTTGCACAGTGCAGGGGTCCGTAATTCTTTGGACACACAATACAACGCCCGCCCATTCTGCGCGACGGCGGTCAGGCACATGGCCTCAATGCGCAGTTCTTCGGGGACATATTGCAGTGCTTCCCCATTCTGCGTGACGGCGGTCAGGCACATGGTCTCAATGCGCAGTTCTTTGGGGACATATTGCAGTGCCGCCCCATTCTGCGTGACGGCGGTCAGGCACAAGGCCTCAATGCGCAGTTCTTTGGGGACAACTGCCAGTGCCTCCCCATTCTGCGCAACGGCGGTCTTGCACAGTGCAGGGGTCCGTAATTCTTTGGACACACAATACAACGCCCGCCCATTCTGCGCGACGGCGGTCAGGCACAAGGCCTCGCTGCGCAGTTCTTCGGGGACATATTGCAGTGCTTCCCCATTCTGCGTGACGGCGGTCAGGCACATGGTCTCAATGCGCAGTTCTTTGGGGACATATTGCAGTGCCGCCCCATTCTGCGTGACGGCGGTCAGGCACATGGCCTCGCTGAGCAGTTTTTCGGGAACAGATTCCAGTGCCTCCCCATTCTGTGCAACGGCGGCTTGGGCGTAAGGCTCCAAGATGGGCCACAGCTCGGGCCGATTTCGTGTCAGTTCGACAAGATTGATTTTCTCATCCGCTTCGTCGTGGAATTGGTCTGAGGGAAAATGCAGTTGGTATTTGCGCGGCTTGCCGGTTTCATCTGGTGTATGGACAATCAGCAAAGGCCCCTGGCAGGCATAGTTCCAGAAATGGTTCGGCGCGGTGCCATAGGCCGTGCACCATTGCGTGCCGCGCCCTTCGCGCGTGGCGGCGGCGGTGGATAGGGGGATCACCACCCGCAGGTGATTGTGATGGAACAATTCGATGATGTCCGGGGCGGCGTCGGCATCCGCCTCTTGCTCCGGGTCTTGGGCCTCTTCGGGCAGATATGGTGCGACGGCGCGGTACAGTTGCGGCAGACGGGAATAAGAGTCGATCTTCTTCCCAGACTGGCCATCTGACGTGTTGGGAAGATTGTTTTTATGTCGATGAAAGGCGGCCAGATAGGCCGTGGCCTTGGGCAGATCTTCCAGAAGCAAGGCGTTATTCAAGAACCTATCCGCCAGCCAATGCAGATAGGTCTTTCTTTGGGTTGGGTCGGCCTGCCAAATCTGGGCATAGGCCCCTGATTCTGGGCCTCGATGATGGCTTTTAACTTGCGGCTCATGGATATCATTCTTGCTGGAAAGACACATTTTGATTCGCAAGACTAGTCCACGCCTATACCATAATTATATCGTAATAATAGTTTCTCGGCTTGTCAGGCTTCGATTTAACCAAGAGCGTGATGTGATGGGTGATTGAACCTCGATGCTGAGGAACTGAAATCCGTCTTTAATCTCACGCCGTTCTCAAGCCGCACGCGCATGCGCGACCAAGCCGGTCGAGGCCATGGGCGCGGGAAAAGGGCGAGAGGGTGCGACGGTCATGAATCCCTTCGCGTCAAACCCCAGCCCGACTTTCTTGGCCATCTGGTCCTGCTGTTTGTTAGGAATCAGGTGAAAGATATCGAATCTCATACGCTCATTCTTCTCTTGCGCCGCGCGGATGATGGAGTGCAAAGCGGCTAGGCACATGGCGTCTGTGCGCAGTTCTTCGGGAACATCGGATAGTGCCAATCCATTCTGCGTGACGGCGGCCTTGCATACGGCCTCGGTGCGTAGCTTTTCGGGAATACGGTTTAGTGCTCGGCCATTCTGCGTGACGGCGATTTGACATAAAGCCTCGCTGCGCAGTTCTTCAGGGACAGATACCACGTTCCAGCCATCCTGCGTGACGGCGGTTTGACATAAATCCTCGGTGCACAGGTTTTCGGGAACATATAGCAGTGCCGCCCCATTCTGCATAACGGCGGCCAGGCACAGCGCGGGGGTGCGCAATTTTTTGGGGACAGCCCTCAACGCCTGCCCATTCTGCGTGACAGCGGCTTTGCATATGGCCTCGGTGCGCAGTTCCTCGGGGACATCTTCCAATGCCTGCCCATTCTGCGTGACGGCGGTCAGGCACAAGGCCTCGCTGCGCAGTTCTTCGGGGACATATTGCAGTGCTTCTCCATTCTGCGTGACGGCGGTCAGGCACATGGCCTCAATGCGCAGTTCTTCGGGGACATATTGCAGTGCCTCCCCATTCTGCGCAACGGCGGTCTTGCACAGTGCAGGGGTCCGTAATTCTTTGGACACACAATACAACGCCCGCCCATTCTGCGCGACGGCGGTCAGGCACATGGCCTCAATGCGCAGTTCTTCGGGGACATATTGCAGTGCCGCCCCATTCTGCGTGACGGCGGTCAGGCACAAGGCCTCAATGCGCAGTTCTTTGGGGACAACTGCCAGTGCCTCCCCATTCTGCGCAACGGCGGTCTTGCACAGTGCAGGGGTCCGTAATTCTTTGGACACACAATACAACGCCCGCCCATTCTGCGCGACGGCGGTCAGGCACAAGGCCTCGCTGCGCAGTTCTTCGGGGACATATTGCAGTGCTTCCCCATTCTGCGTGACGGCGGTCAGGCACATGGTCTCAATGCGCAGTTCTTTGGGGACATATTGCAGTGCCGCCCCATTCTGCGTGACGGCGGTCAGGCACATGGCCTCGCTGCGCAGTTCTTTGGGGACATATTGCAGTGCCCTCCCATCCTGCGTGACGGCGGCTTGGGCGTAAGGCTCCAAGATGGGCCACAGCTCGGGCCGATTTCGTGTCAGTTCGACAAGATTGATTTTCTCATCCGCTTCGTCGTGGAATTGGTCTGAGGGAAAATGCAGTTGGTATTTGCGCGGCTTGCCGGTTTCATCTGGTGTATGGACAATCAGCAAAGGCCCCTGGCAGGCATAGTTCCAGAAATGGTTCGGCGCGGTGCCATAGGCCGTGCACCATTGCGTGCCGCGCCCTTCGCGCGTGGCGGCGGCGGTGGATAGGGGGATCACCACCCGCAGGTGATTGTGATGGAACAATTCGATGATGTCCGGGGCGGCGTCGGCATCCGCCTCTTGCTCCGGGTCTTGGGCCTCTTCGGGCAGATATGGTGCGACGGCGCGGTACAGTTGCGGCAGACGGGAATAAGAGTCGATCTTCTTCCCAGACTGGCCATCTGACGTGTTGGGAAGATTGTTTTTATGTCGATGAAAGGCGGCCAGATAGGCCGTGGCCTTGGGCAGATCTTCCAGAAGCAAGGCGTTATTCAAGAACCTATCCGCCAGCCAATGCAGATAGGTCTTTCTTTGGGTTGGGTCGGCCTGCCAAATCTGGGCATAGGCCCCTGATTCTTGGGCCTCGATGATGGCTTTTAACTTGCGGCTCATGGATATCATTCTTGCTGGAAAGACACATTTTGATTCGCAAGACTAGTCCACGCCTATACCATAATTATATCGTAATAATAGTTTCTCGGCTTGTCAGGCTTCGATTTAACCAAGAAATCGATTCAAGAATTCCTGGCTGCGTTGCTGCGCCAATTGGGCGGCGGGGGCGTTGTAGGGGACGCCGCCGACACGGGCGAAGGCGTGGTCCACCCCTTCATAGACATAGGCGCTGATATCGGACCGGGCGGTCGCGGCGTCTAAAATCGCCTGCTGCGCCGCAGGCGGCACAAAGTGATCATTTTGCGCGATATGGATCAGCAACGGCGCGCGCTGGCGGGGAATCTCGTCAAGCAAGCTTTCCAAGCCGACGCCATAATAACTGACCGCAGCATCGGCGTCAGAGCTTGCCGCCATGCGAAAAGCCATGCGTCCGCCCAGGCAATAGCCCAAAACGCCTATTTTTCCCGAAGCGGCGCAAGCGGGATGCCCGCGCAGAAAGGTCACGGCGGCTTGCAAATCGGCCAAGCCTTTTTCTTGATCGAAGGCGTTCATAAGGGCGAGGGCGCGATCCCATTCCGCCTGAGTTTGGTCCGTCAATTGCACGCCAGGCTCCAGCCGCCAAAACAGATCGGGGCAAAAGGTCACAAATCCCAAGCTGGCCCACAAATCGCACGCGGCGCGCATGGCGGCGTTGACGCCGAATATCTCTTGCGCGATCACCAAACCCGGCCCTTTGCCGCCCGGCGGCAAGGCCAGATATCCCCCGAACGTACCGTCGGGCGTGACGACTTCGGGCGGCAGTCTTTTATGGGCGCCATCACACACGGCACCAAGTGCGCTGTGCTTGCAGGTGCAAAATTTGACGATGCCATCGGCGGCGGCGGTGTAGATGACCGGCTCGAAACCCGTGCCCATATGGCTGCCATCGCAAAAAGGCTGTGACGCGCTGCGCCCGCAGCTGCACCATGCATAGGTTTGTCCGGCCTTGACCTCGGAGGGCAAAGATTTGCGTCCGGCGATGACGGGCATGGAGGGTTCAGACATGGCGCGGCCTTTTAGGTATGTGGAGTGACTGCCAGGGTTCCACAGCCAGCCCTGGGACGCAACCAGGCGCAAAGGCACCGCACGGGCGGGAAGACAGTTTATCGCCAAACTGTTAGCTTTCTTCTAGGGCGAATCGTCCAGGAATAGGGAGACGAATATGGAAGCGCTGGGTTTGGTACTGGCCATCATAGCGTTGGGCATGCTTATCCGTTTGCGCCATGACGTTGAGCGAGTCGCGCGGCGCGTCTCGAATCTCGAGCAAGCCGGACAGATAGGACAGCTTGACTCGCCCAGTCCCGTTTCTGAGCCTGTCCAGGCAACGCCGCAGGAATCACGCCAAGACGATGGATCGATTCCCATCATCTTGCCCGGTGCCGTTGATCCTGCCCCCGCGCATTTGTCCAAAACAATGCGACCTGATCCTCGTCCTGCAATGGATTGGGAAAAGCAGATCGGCGCGCGGTTGATGGTGTGGGTGGGCGGCGCGGCTTTGGCCTTGGCGGGACTCTTCCTGGTGCGTTACTCGATCGAGGCGGGGTGGCTGAGTCCAAGCGTGCGCGTATCTTTGGCGATGCTTTTTGGCGCGGGGATGATGGCTTGCGGCCAGAAAGTCTTCCACAGAACCGATATCGCCAACCATGCGCGGCTGGCTCAGGCGCTGGGCGGTGCGGGGGTGGCGGTTTTATACGGCGCGCTATACGCCGCTGGACAGCTTTACGATCTGGTGCCTCTTTGGCTGTGCTTTGCGGCGATGGCCTTGGTCACGGGCTCGGCCTTGGTCATGGCGCTGCGGCAAGGGCCTATGCTGGCTGCCATGGGGCTGATCGGCGGATTGCTGACGCCGGTTCTGGCCGGATCGCAGGACCCGTCGGCGCTGCTTTTGTTCTTGTATCTGGGCGTCTTGTCCTTGGCGGCGGCGGCACTGGCGGCAAGGCGCGGCTGGTGGGGCATGGTTTTGATGGTGTATCTGGGCGGTTTGGCCTGGGCCGGATTCTGGTTGGTGACGGACGGTTCGGGGACGGGCGCGGCCTTGGGTCTTGGCTGCTTTGCGGGGATGATGATGTTGGGCGGCTTGGCCGCAAGGGTGGGTATGCCGGACGCCGACTCGCCTTGGGCCCAAGAAGCGCGCGTTGTGGCCTCGGGCGGCGGCATGGCGGTTATGGCGTCAACGCTGATGCAAGACGGCCACGTCGATCCCTTGATCGTGGGCATGTATTTTCTGTTGTGCCTATTGACGCTGGGCCTTGGCGTTTTCGATCAAATCCGCTATCGCTTTGCCCCCATGATCGGGCTGGGGCTGGGCGTTGTTTGGTTGCTGACGGTTCCGGTGGAGCCGGGAGTCTTGCCGTCTTTCGTGGTCATGGCCGCCATATTGTGCGGACTGCATGGCGCGGTGGGCTGGTCGATGTTGACGCGCTCTCCGACGCCGTGGCGTTGGGCGGGGCTTGTATCCGCGTCCATGCTGGCCTTCTTTGGCATGACCTATGGGCGGTTATCGGATGGCGGACTGGCTCAGGCTATGCAATGGCCGTTGGAGATTCCGGCATTTTGGGGATGCCTGGCCTTTGGTCTGGCGTTTCTTGCCACGGTGGCTCTTTCGCGCTTTCGCGCTTTGTGGACGGGCGACCGGCGGTTAGGACAAGAAGTCCAGGCTTGGTTCGCGGCCACCGCAACCGCCTTGATCAGTCTGGGTTGCGCGGTCGAGATGCAAAGCTCGTTCCTGTCCATGGCGGTGGCGGCGCAGGTTCCCGTGCTGGTCTGGCTGGGGCAACGGCTTGATCTGCCGCGTCTGCGGCAATTGGCGGGGGTGATGGCCGCCGTGTTCGCATTGTTGTTGGTTCCACAATTGCTGTTGCTGATGACCTCAACACCGGTCAGGGTTCTGGACGGCGACCCCGAGGAGTATACCTTACATTGGCCTTTGCTACAATTGGGCTGGCCCGCTTTGGCCCTGGCCGGAGCATCTTGGCTGATGCAACGAGAGCGCGATGGCCGTTTGCCTGAAAGCCTGGATAAGAGCGCAGCGGTCTTGTTGGGACTGATGGTCTATCACTTGATACGCCATGCGTTTCATGTACCCGACGACAACTTGATCCTGCCACCGACAAGCATGGCCGAGCGTGCCATCATCACTAACGGATTGTTTCTGTATGGCGCAGCCTGCTACGCTTTGGGGCGCACCTATGGCTTGCACGCATGGAAACGGGCTGGGCATGTCATGGCGGGGGTGGCGGTGTTCCGCTGCGTGTGGTTCGATCTGTTGCTCAAGAACCCCTTATGGAACGCCGCGCAATTGGTGGGCGCATGGCCCTTGCTGAACGCCCTTTTGCCCGCTTATGGGCTGATGGCCTTGGCCTGCGTCTCATGGGCGCAGGTTTGGCAGCACGAGTCCCGGCCTTTGCGTGCCCGATGGGCGCGCGCCTTGGCGTTGGTGTTGTTGTTCACCTATGTCAGCTTGAATATACGCCAGTTCTTCCAAGGAACGTATCTGGCCGGTGGGGAGCCTCTCTCGGCCGAGCTGTATAGTTACTCGCTGGCCTGGATCGTACTGGGGCTGGTCTTGGTGTTTGTTGGAACCTTGCGGCAAAGCCGCTTACTGCGCATCGGATCTTTGGCGGTTCTGGTGGTGGCGGTGGCCAAGGTGTTTCTGATCGACGCCAGCGAACTTGGCGGCTTGTGGCGCGTGGTGTCGTTCCTGGGGCTGGGGTCTTCCCTATTGGGCCTGGGATGGTTTTACAGCCGCTTTGTCTTCCTGCCGCGTCCTGGGCCGGATAGAACGGCTTAGGCTTTGTGTCGTGCCGTCCCTTTCTCTCGATCAACTCCTTTCGCCTTTGGTGGCCTGGCAGGGTTTGCGCGGGCGGTGGGGGAAGCTGTTCGAGAAGCTGGTCGGTCCGCGCGTGGCGGATGCCTTGTGGTTGCTGCCCCAGGGCTTGGTGGATCGGCGGGCAAGTCCGCCTTTGGACCAGGCGCAAGCGGGGCAGATCGTCACCATCTTTGCCACCGTTCACGAACATCGCCCGCCCTCGCGCTGGGGCCAACCTTGGAAGGTCCGATTAAGTGACGGGCATGGCATGGTGGAATTGGTGTTCTTTAATCCGCGCGCGCCCTATCTGAATAAAATCTTGCCGCCGGGCGGCCAAGTCACCGTCAGCGGCCATTTGGAAAGCTTCGACGGGCATTTGACGATGCCGCATCCCGATATCATCGAAAGCGGCGATGCGCGGGCGGAAGTGGCCATCTTGGAACCCGTGCGACCCTTGACCGCCGGTCTGACAGGCCGCTTCGTGCGCCAGATGGTCGAGCGTTTCGTGGCGCAGCTTCCCGAATGGGATGAGTGGATCGATCCCGCCTTGTTGCGCCGCCAGGGATGGCCCAGTTGGCGCGGCGCGTTGATGCAGGCGCATGCGCCCCAGGACGAGGCAGGATTGCAGCCCGATCATCCGGCCCGCCAGCGTTTGGCCTATGACGAGCTTTTGGCCCAGCAATTGGCCTTGGCTCTTATTCGCCGTCATGCGCGGCGTCAACCGGGGCGCGTGATGACGGTCGATGGAAAGCTTCGCCTGGCGGTGCTGCAGGCTTTGCCGTTTCGTCTGACCGCCGCCCAAGACGAGGTGCTGGCGCAAATCGACGCCGATATGGCCAGCACATGGCGGATGCGGCGTTTGCTGCAAGGCGATGTGGGCAGCGGCAAGACGGTGGTGGCGGCCTTGGCATGCCTGAACGCCATATCGGGCGGGGCGCAAGCCGCGCTGATGGTGCCGACCGAATTGCTGGCGCGACAACATGCGCAGACTTTAACGCGGATCCTGGCCCCTGCGGGGATTGATGTGCTGCTGCTGACGGGCGCTCTTAAAGGCGCGGCGCGTCAGCAGGCCTTAGAGCGTTTGGCGCAAGGCGATCCCGTATTGGCGGTGGGCACGCATGCCTTGTTTCAAAAGGGCGTCGCCTTTGCGCGTTTGGGCTTGGCGGTGGTGGACGAACAACATCGCTTTGGCGTGCATCAGCGTGTGCATCTGGCCGATAAAGGCCAAGACGACGATGGCAAAGGCGCGGATCTTTTGGTCATGACGGCCACGCCCATTCCGCGCAGCCTGGCCCTGACTTTTTTCGGCGATCTGGATGTCAGCCGTTTAGAGGGCAAGCCGCCGGGCCGTTCGCCGGTGGCCACGCGCGTGCTGAATCGGGATCGCATAGAGGAAGTGACGGCGGCACTCCAACGCGCCATCGCTCGGGGCGAGCAGGCCTATTGGGTTTGCCCCCTAATTGGCGAAGACACGCCGATCGAGGAACAGGACAAGCCGCCCAGCGAAGGCGCGTTGGCGGCGGCGGTGGAGCGTCACCGCGCTTTGCGCCGTTTATGGGGCGATCAGGTGGGGTTGGTGCATGGCCGCTTGAAGTCCGAGGAAAAGGCGCAAGTGATGGAGGCCTTTGTGGCAGGGCGCATTCGCGTCCTGGTGGCCACCACGGTGATCGAGGTGGGAGTGGACGTTCCCTCCGCCACGGTGATGGTGATCGAGCAGGCCGAGCGTTTCGGCATGGCGCAGCTGCATCAGTTGCGCGGTCGCGTGGGGCGCGGGACGGCGGCCTCGCATTGCTTGCTGCTGTATCAGGGGCCGCTGGGCCAGGTGGCGCGACAAAGACTTCAGGCCATGCGCCAATGCGATGACGGCTTCGTGATCGCGGAAGAGGATTTGCGTCTGCGCGGCCCTGGCGAGATTCTGGGCGCGCGGCAAAGCGGTTTGGCCGCATGGCGTCTGGCCGATCCGGTGCGCCATGGTGACCTGTTGCTGACGGCGCGCGACGATGTGAAATTGATTCTAGAGCGCGACCCCAAACTGACCTCGAAGCGGGGACAAGCTTTGCGCACGCTGCTGGCCCTGTTCCAGGCGCGCGAGGCGGTCAAGACCCTGGAATCGGGTTAGGCTTTATATTCAATTCGCTTCATTTCCACATCAACTTGTATGGGAGTGATATGTCTGGACCATCAGTTCCATCGTCAAGGATAGGAGATGGACCCTCGTCTTCGCGAGGGTGACTCCCGTGAGAAGGGAAGGAACGGGATTCCCACAAGCACTCAAAGCTTTTTGTGATTCCAACCCCTCAGTGGGTCATGCTCGCGCAGGCGGCCATCCATCACCTGTCATTCGCGTCTGCGCTGAATCTCAGACTCTTCAACCTGTATGGAGATGATATGGCCTAACTATATTCGGCTAGGTGTCAGCTTAATGCGGCGCTGGGCGCGCGGTCCCTTCGTGACCGACCGCAAGGTGACGATCGGGGTGCGCGTTCGCATTGGGCGGAGGCATAGTCAGCACATAACTGCTGACCACAAGCGCCATGGCGTGCAGACGCTTTTGCTCGGTCTCGCTGATGGTGCGGCCATCTTGGGTGTTCCAGCCATGGATCATCAGCACATTCACATGCACCCGGTTGCCTGGCGGATGCACGACGGAGGCATAGGACATATGCTGATCGTCGTATTTGCCGCGCATGATCTCGGGCACGGTGAAGAAATACAGATGCGTTTCCTTGTGTTCGCGCGTGCCTCGATTGCGAGCCACCACGATCAACTCGTCATGGCCGGATTCGGGAGATAATTTTGCGCCCATGACCGTGCCGCAGTTACCGATCATGTCCACCGCGCCGCGCCGATAGATGGTCCAGTATTCGCCCGAATCCTTGTCGGGACGCTCATTGCCATAATAGGCGGCCTGCATCAGCTCGAGCAGGTCTTCCAAATAGGCTCTCTCGGCCTGCTTTTCACGCCTCTTATTCATGAACTCACCAAAAGTGGCTGAGCAACGGAATATCCGTGCCCATGTCTTAAAGTTAACAGCGAGTCATGAATGGATATTTAATATATCCGGGCATTTGTGGGGGATTAATGAGAAATCATCTTTGCCGGATAACGCCGTGGTATTCCACAAGCCTATGAGCGGCGGGCATGGCGGATGGATTGTCGCAATTATTTGTAATGTTGACGAAATGGACTGCTATGCTCATCATACGGAATGATGGCTTGATGGCAAAGAACTTGAGAGCATCACGTGTATTTCATGAATAACCAGGAGAAGGCGATATGAAGGGAAGAAATGTCACGCTGAAACACTTGGCGATAGCAGCCTTGGGCGCGGCGTCGCTCGGTTTCTCGGCGGCGGTTCGCGCGGGTGATGCGGATGGAGGATTTATGCCCGACCCCACTTATTCCGATCCGATCATAAACTGTCGGCTGGGGAAGAAAGAGGCATGCGATGAGATTAACGGGAAACCAAAGGAAGAAAAGGGTTCTCCGCAGCCAGGCAGCCCCGTGACAGGCCGCCCCGTGACAGGCAGCTCGGGCGGCTGGCCAAACCCCAATCCATAAGGAATACAATCAAAAAGGGGTAAGCCGCGATATCCTACGCCATGCGGATCGGGGGGCTTATGCTCAATTCGACTAATTTCCCCATGGGTCTGTATGGAAGCGATATGTCTGGACCGTCCGTTTCACCAGCAAGGACCGGTGATGGACTCCCGCTTTCGCGGGAGTGACGCATGAAGAGAAGGAAGCGCGCAACAAACCATGCCGCGCTTCTTGCTCACCCACCCCACCGCGAGTCATGCTCGCGCATGCGGGCATCCATCACCTGTCATTCGCGCCTATGCTGAATGTCAGACTCTTCAACCTGTATGGAAATCATAGGGACTGACTATATTTAACCGAACCGGGCATTTGTGGGGGATTAAACGAAAAATCATCCCTGCCGCGTGGCATAGAGGTCTTGGTAGGGTCGTCCGTTTGGCTGGTCTTGATGGGACGCGGTTTCGCCGGGCACGCTCATTTGCGCCAGGGTTAGCAGGGTCATCATGGGGACGGGAGAGTCGAGCATGTCGTGGCTGGATACACCTCCTGTCGGTAAAGGCGAGACCCGCCAATCCGCCGCCGAAGGTAAGGGGGCCGTAGCGGCCAAGCTTGCCTTCGGGGCCATCACTTCATTCAGAGCAAGCCTGTGGACCGCCTCGGACTGCACCTTAGTCATGGGGGCTTTGATTGCGGCTAGCTGTGGGTTTGCGGTTTTTATCTCGCCGCCCTCGAATTTCTGGGCAAAGCGGTCGTAGATTTGCGCCACGCTCAGTGCCTGACCTTGTTTGTCGTAAAAGACCCCGGGATTGGCTTTGGCGGCGGCGGGGAATAAGTCGGCGGCTTGGGCATCGGGCGATTCCTTCAGACCGGTCAGGAAGCGGCCCGCATCGCCCGCCCCCAGGAAATGGGCCATATACAGCTCGGTCGAACCGATTTTACAATCTCCGCCCAATCGGGCGTTCAGCTGATCTTTGTTGTCGCAGGCCAGTTCCGCCGCCATGGCCGAGGCCAAGGCCGGATCGTGGCGCAGGGCCAATATCTGCTGGCGCAATGTGGGGTCCGCCACGCGCGCCACGCCGTCTTTGCCGCTGGTGATCTGTGAGCTAAGGTCTTCCAGGCCGTATTTATCGCCATGTTCGCGCACCAAAGACAGCCAAGTGCGCTCGACGAATTGATACAAACCGCTGGCCGAGCTGCCCTTGGCTTTGGCGGTGGGGTCCAGGCTGCTTTCTTGCTGAGCTTGGCGCAGTAGATAATCGAAATCCACGCCGGTGCGGGCGCTGGCGTTGTGGATCGCCTGGATGACCGCGCTTTTGCCGGTGCGGGCCATGGAATGGGCCGTGCTTCCGGCTTGCTCGGTCCATTGACGAACATCTTCCCCTAAGCGGCTTACGGCGCTCATGCGCGGACTCCTCCTGGCGACGTACTTGCAAGACTCGTGCCAAAAGGTCAGGATTCCCAAGACGAAGACTTTTTTAGGAATGAACACCATGTCTTATGTCGTGATGTTGCTGATTTTGTCCGGTCTGGCCGCCTTGGTCTGCTGGTCGCTGACCGGTCGCTTGATCTGTCAGCTGCGTATGGACGTGCCTAATGCGCGCAGCTCGCACAAAGCGCCCGTGCCGCGCGGGGGTGGGCTGGCGGTGCTGATTTGCTTTCTGCCCTGCGCGGCGGCGGTGATCTATGCCTTGCTAGAGCAAGGGTTCTTGTCACAATCGCAGACACTGCCCTGGGTGACTCTGGGTGCTGGGGTGGTGGCGCTTGGCATCGTGTCCTGGTTCGACGATCGCCATGCCTTGCCCGTCATCGTGCGTCTGGCTGTCCAGGCCGGATGCGTGGGGATGATGCTGATGGTGATGGAACCTGTGACCATCACGGCGGACTGGTTGCCGGTTTGGCTGGATCGTTTGCTGATCTTCGTGCTGTGGGTAGGATTCGTGAATCTGTTCAATTTCATGGACGGCATCGACGGTTTGGCGGTAACCGAGAGCCTAAGTATTTTAATCGGCCTGATTCTGTTGGCTGTTTTGTTCGGCGGGCTGATGCCAGAAAGCATGGCCGCCGCCGCTTTGGCGGGAGCGATGCTGGGCTTTGGCGTATGGAATTGGCGACCGGCGCGGGTGTTCTTGGGGGATGTGGGCAGCGTTCCGGTGGGGTTCGTGCTGGGTTTCTTGCTATTGCGTCTGGCGGGCGAAGGCTATGGCGCGGCGGCGATCATTTTTCCCTTATATTATCTTGCCGATGGCGGATTGACGTTCCTTGGCCGCCTATGCCGAGGCGAAGCGGTGTGGCAGGCCCATCGCCAGCATGTCTATCAACGCGCCGCCCTCGCCCTCGGACGGCATGACGCGGTGGTGGTGCGTATCATGGCGGCGAATCTGGCGCTGATCCTGATCACTTTGGCCGGATGGCACTATCCGGCCGCTTATCTGTTGGCGCCGCTTGTGGTGGCGACGCTCTTATGGAATCTGCACCGCGCCCGACCGGCACGACAGAAAAAAGCCTAAGGCACGCTAGGCTATTTCAAACATAGCAGGGTTGCTCGTTACCGCGCCTTCCCTTGGCGGTAGGCGTCGAAATACGTCATGAGGACGCGATTGGTGACCCCATTGCAGCCGTTGCCGATGCGCTCATATTCTTCGGGGCTGTCCACTTGGGCTTGCATGGCTTTTAGCTTCATCACCATGTTTTTGTACAAGCCGGTCAGTGACTGATACAATTGTTGTTCGGTGGCCACTCGTGCCGCTTCGGGATCGCTGACCAACATGGCTTGGGTCACTTTAGGGTCTTGGGCGGCGGTGTTCAGCGCGCGCGTCATGTCGGCCTTGAGCTTTTGGATAAACGCTTTGTTCGTGGCTACATGTTTGCGTTCATGTGCCAGAATTTCCTTGTATGAGCATGTGCCCTGCGGGAATTGGCGCGCCACATAGACCTGCTGGTTTCTGATGCCTACACTTAATGTGATCTTGGACATGGCTACGCAATGCCGATTGGGTGCCAATGTGCGGACGGACATCTGAATATGTGGCTCTAAGCTTAGTTGATAGGCCGTCAAACCCATCACCTGCAGCGGGTCGTCGGATGGCCGGGACGTGCGGTCACCCATGCGACCGCTACCATAATTCGTGTTGCCTTCCTGTTTTTCACGCAGAGCCTGGATTTCGCTGAATCCATAACTGAAATCATAATGAGGCGTGTCAAAGACGGTCTCTATTTGGATATCAGGTTCGACTTGACCACAGCTTTGCGCGTGAAGCGGCGCGGCAGGGATCGTTATCCCCATGACGGTCAGGCTGGCCCATAAAATCAGACGCATCATCATCAATCCCAGATTAGTTAACCATGCTTCCGTAGCAATGACTGTATAACCGGGATCGTGACGAAAGCAAACGACTTCCATGGTTTGTGAGACCGGATATCCTTGTGGGCACATGAACCTTGCGGATATTCCCACGCAACGGTACCCGCTTTTTAGACGCATGACACAGTTCTTCCCCTCGACCTTGCCCGGATCTTGGGGCAAGGTGCATGCCAGATAGAGGCTGAACAAGGGGAAAATCCGGTCATGAGCCATTGGATCGAAAAGGGCCAGGCGCTGCTGGCCTGGTGCCAAAGGCGCGCGGGTTTGGTGGTGGCGGCGGGCTTGGCGCTGGGCTTGGTCTGCGGCGGCTATGCGGCGCAGAATTTCCGTATCAATACCGATGTCACCAAGCTGCTGGACCAGGACTCGCTTTGGCGACAAAACGAGATGGCTTTCTCGCGTCTCTTTCCTCAGCGCGACGATCTGTTGGTCATCGTGGTCGAAGCGCCGACCGGCGCTCTGGCCGAGCAGGCCCGAGCGGCGTTGCTGGCCGAGCTACGCGCCAAGCATGCAAGCCAATTTCGTGACATGGACGTGCCGCCGGGCGAGGCGTTCTTGCGTCAGCATGCCTTATATCTGATGCCGCCCGAGATGCTGTCCGTCACCTTGGACGCCATGACGATGGGTCAGCCTTTCCTGGCCGCCGTCGCGGCTCAGCCGGATTTGAACGGCTTTTTATCGGCCTTTAATCGCGGCTTGCAGGGTTTGGCCATGGGCGAGGCGGGGGCGCAGCAGATCAAGCCTGTGATGGCGGCCTTGACGATATCCGCCCAGGCGGCCTTGACGGGCAAAGCCCAGCCGGTGAATTGGCCCGAATTGTTCGCGCAAGGCTCGGACCTGCCCGCGCAAGATCGCATGCGCTTTATCTTGGCGCATCCCGTGTTGGATTACAGCGCGTTATCGGCGGGCGAGGCAGCGGCGCAAGCCGTGCGCGAGAGCGCACAAAGCTTGAATCTCACGCCCGATCACGGCATTCGCGTGCGTTTGACGGGGTCCGTGGCCCTGGCCAATGAGGAATTCGCCAGCGTGGCCCAGGATATGGATTGGGCGGGGGCCATCGCGTTTGCCTTGGTGGTGCTGTGGTTGGTTTTGGCGTTGCGATCGCCTCGGCTGGTGCTGGCCTTGGTCGTGACTTTGTTGGTTGGTCTGGCCATGACCTTCGCCTTTGCTTTGGCCGCTGTGGGCGCGCTGAATGTTATCTCCATCGCCTTTGCCGTCTTGTTCACCGGTTTGGCGGTGGATTTTGGCATTCAAGTCGGGGTGCGCTATCGCCAATGCCGCTATGAGATGAGCGATCACAAGGCCGCCTTATCCTTGGCCGTGCGCCAGATTGCGCCGCCTTTGACGCTGGCCGCGTTGGGTGCGGCGGCGGGCTTTTTGGCGTTCTTGCCGACTTCCTATATCGGCGTTGCCGAACTGGGTTTGATCTCGGGCGTGGGGATGCTGATCGCGGCGGCACTGAATCTGACCTTTCTTCCCGCTTTGATTTGCCTGATGCCGCCGGGGCCGCAGACGCGCCCGGTACAGATGCAAGCCGTCCGTCCCTTCGAGGACTGGTTGAGCCACCATCCGCGCGCGGTACGACGGACGGCCCTTGCCGTGGCTGTTGTGGCGGCGCTGGGACTGATGCGCCTTGGCTTTGACGTCGATCCCATTAATTTGAAGGACCCGCGCAGCGAGTCGGTATCCACCTTGCGCGATTTGATCGCGGATCCGTTGGTCTCGCCCTATGTCATCGACATTCCCGTCGCCGCGACACAGGCAAGCGCCTTGGCCGCGCGTTTGCGCGCCCTGCCCGAAGTGGGCGAGGTGCGCGGACTGCATGATTTCCTGCCCGATGCCGCCGCCCAGGCCCAGGCGCAAACGCTGATCGCCGATACCCGCAGTCTGCTGGAGCCCAGCCTGGTGATCGCCGCCGACCATGCGCCCGATCTGGCCGCCGAACGCGCGCGTCTGGCCGAGACTGTGGCGGCGTTGGAGGCTCTTCCCGCGCAAAATGGCCAGGAACAAGGGAAAGCCTTGGCCGCAGTCTTGCGTCAAGGCGTATTGGCAGGGGATGGGTTTGTCAAAACCTGGCGCGATTCCGTGGTGCCGGGCTTGTTGGATCAAACGCGCGCCCTGACCGCCCTATTATCTGCCGAGCCGATCACGCCCCAAGGCGTCCCGCCCCAGATGAACCGCGATTGGATAAGCGCGGATGAACAGACCACGCGATTGGAAGTCCGCCCCAAGGGTGACCCGCGCGAATCGCGAATCTTACGAATCTTTGCCGAGTCGGTCTTGGCCGTTGCCCCTCAGGCCACCGGAATGCCCATTTCTATTTTGGGATCGGGGCAAACCATATTGGGGGCGTTTGCCGAAGCGGCGGGGCTGGCTTTCTTGGCCGTGCTGGCTCTGCTGATCTTTATGTTGCGGCAACCGCTTTTGGTTAGCAAAGCGTTACTAAGCCTGATGCTGGCGGGTTTGGTGACGCTGGGCAGCATGGGATGGCTGGGCTGGCCCTTGAATCTTGCCAATATTATTGCTTTGCCGTTGATGCTGGGGCTGGGCGTTTCCTTTGGGGTGTACATCGTCACATGGTGGCAACAAGGACACGCTCATCCACTAAGCGCAAGCATGGGGGTCGCGATCATCTTTAGTGCCTTGACGTCCTTGACGGCATTCGGCAGTTTGGCAGCGTCGGCCCACCAGGGAACCGCCAGTATGGGGGAATTATTAACCGCCTGTCTGGTATATACATTGGTGGCCAATCTGGTCATCTTGCCGGCCTTGCTGGGCCAATCGCCAAAAACGGGGGACACCTTACCATGACTGATTTGACGCTTTCGCGCCTGCGCCCGATGGTCATGTCTGTTTGCGCCGCTTTGGCGCTCTCGGCATGCGCCACTGCGCCCACTGATCCTGTGCAACGCGCCGTCTATGACGAAGCCAACGATCCTCTGGAGCCGATGAACCGCGTGTTCTTTGAGGGCACCCAGGTCGTGGACAAGGCGTTGTTGCGTCCTTTGGCTATTGTTTATAACGCCGTTCTGCCCGATGTCGTGCGCGAGGGGATTTCCAACGTGCTCTCGAATATGGGCGAGCCGGTGGTGATGGCCAACAACCTGCTGCAAGGCGAAGTCAGCCGCGCGGCATTCACTTTGGGCCGCTTCCTGGTCAACAGCACCATCGGCGCCGCCGGTGTGGGCGATGTGGCCTCGAATATCGGTTTGCCGGAACAGCCGGGCGATTTCGGCCAGACCTTGCATGTCTGGGGCATGGAAGAGGGACCCTACCTGTTCCTGCCTCTGCTGGGGCCGTCGAATCCGCGCGATGCCATCGGCTTTGGCGCGGACCGCGCCATGTCGCCTTGGGGCTATATCGTCGGTGCCTATGGTACGGATGAGCAGTACTGGGCCTTCTCTGGTTCGTCGCTGGTTACCTCGATCGTCAGCGGCCGTGCCGGCGTGCTAGAGGAAATGGACAATCTGGAACGCACCTCGGTGGACTTCTACGCCCAGCTGCGCAGCGTCTATCGCCAATACCGCAACAAGCAGCTTGGCATCACACCCAAGATGGCCGAGATGCCGACCGAGCAGGAAATGAACCCCACCATGATGGCACCGGTGGGACGCTGATCCGGCACAGGGTCGCACACAATAAGCGCGAAGAAATCCTCTCGCGTTCTGAAATGTGATAACGTGGCGTCCTTGATAAAGGGACGCCACGTTTGTTTGAGGGGGAAACACCATGCCCAGTATCGGCGTGATCGCGGATTATCTGCCGGCCCTGGCCTTTTTGGGCGTGGCCTTTGTCTTGTCCGGCGTGGCTGTAAGCTTGTCATTCGTCTTGGCGCATCAAAGACCCGATCCGGACAAGCTGGCCGCCTATGAATGCGGCTTTCCCGCCTTTGGCGATGCACGAAAGCGCTTTGACGTGCGGTTCTATCTGGTCGCGATTCTGTTCATCGTCTTTGACCTCGAAGTCGCCTTTTTATTCCCTTGGGCGGTCACGTTGGGAGAGATCGGCATCGCGGGCTTCGCCTCGATGATGCTGTTCCTGTTTGTCCTGACGGTCGGCTTTATCTATGAATGGAAAAAAGGCGCGCTGGACTGGGAATAGCTCGGCCCTATTCACAAAAATTCAGAAAAAGTCATATCATTTCCATATAGGATGAAGGGTCTAAGATTCAGCACAGGCGCGAATGGCAAAAGCTTTGAGTGCTTGTGGGAATCCAGTTCTTTCCCTGTCTCACGGGAGTCACCCTCGCGAAGGCGAGGGTCCATCGCCCGCCCTGGCCGATGGGACTTATGGTCCAGACATATCATTCCTATACAAGCTGATATGAGAATAAAGCGCGCATGTATCCGCTATTCACACAGCATTCATCGCGGCTTAACCTCTCCCTTGGCGCGGGCGCGGATGGCGTCCAAAGATAGGCCGCGCACGGCTTGGCCGATGCCGCCCAGGCTTGGCATGTCGCGGCCATCCACTTGCATCGCCACGCCGCCGGCATTGCCCACATCCATCGTCACGCCGGATGAGGCGGGCGGCTCATAGCTGTCGCCCTCGTTCAAGGTCACTTCTTCAATGGTGCGACCATTGGGGCCAATGACGCGCAGCCATGTTCGCTGCACGGCATAAAGCTGAATGCGTCCGATGGAAACTTCCTCGATATCCGGCGGCAGCGGGGCCGAGTCGGCGCTGTCTTCGGGGATGGCGGAAACGGCGGCATCAGGAACGGGAGCCGGCACGGCGGCGGCGGTCGTACCGGTGGCTTCCGGCGGCGCAGAGGGCATCACAACAACCGATGGCGAGACGGGTGCCATGCCGGGAGGTGCCGTCTCGGGCGCGGCAGATTGCAGCGCAATAGGAGGCGAAGACGGCAATTCGGGCGGGCGCGACACCAAGGCGCGATCCTCGCTGGCAAAGAAGAACCATCCCGCATACAAAGCCAGGGCCGTGAAGGCCGCCAGGGTCAATAATCCAGCGCTGGGAGTTTGGACATCAGGCATCGGCTGGCGCATCTGCAGACGCACGCGCAAGAAGGCGCGACCCTGCTGACGACAACGGCCCACGGCCTCGTCTTCATCCAGGCCCAGATAACGGGCATAGCTGCGCACAAACCCCAGCACCACGCCCGAGGGAAGGGTGGAAAGATGGTTTTCCTCGATTGCCTCCAGATATTGGCGGCGGATGTGCAGATCGCGCTCTGCCTGATCGAGAGAGATGTTTTTGTCCATACGCACTTGACGCAACCAACCAAGCCCCTCGGTCGGAGTCGGGGCCACCGCGATGGGCGGCAGGACGACCGGATCAGGCGCGCTTTCGCGTTCATCCGCCGCCTGGCTGTTTCTTGTGTCCCCCTCGGAAGTCGGAGAATCCAGCAAAGGCAGGGGCAATTCATGACCGGGGGATGAATCCGTTGCGGCGTTCTTGCGGCGTCCGGTCATGCGTCGACCTCCTCAAGTCGGGCCGCCAGGGCACGGCGCGCCTGTTCCACCAATTCGCCCAGGATCTCGGTGGCGGTCTGCTCGCTTGTCACCATCCCGACGCTTTGCCCGGCCATCAAAGAGCCGCCTTCCACATCGCCTTCGATCACGGCGCGGCGCAAGGCCCCGGACCAAAAATGCTCGATCTCCAATTGAACGGATTTCTGATCGATCTCGCCGTTATCAAAGCGGGCGATCACCTCGCGCTGCTTGTTCATGAAGGTGCGTGTGGCGGCGTTGGCCAGCGCCCGCACGGGGATCACCGGAAAGCGAGGGTCGATCTGGACCGATGGCACGGCATCGCGCGCGCTGGCGCGCAAGAAGGCTTTCTTGAAGTTCTCATGCGCCACCGACTCGCGCGCGCAGACAAAGCGCGTGCCCAGCTGCACGCCGCTGGCTCCCATCTCAAGATAGGTGACGATCATCTCGCCTCGACCAATGCCGCCTGCCACGAAGATCGGCAGACTGCCGCCCAATTCGGGCAGAATCTCTTGCGCCAATACCGAAGTCGAAACCGGGCCGATATGCCCGCCCGCCTCCATGCCTTCGATCACCAGGGCATCGGCCCCGTCGCGCACCAGTTTGCGCGCCACGCCCAAAGTCGGCGCGAAGCATACCAATTTTGCCCCGCCTTGCTTGACTTTGCGCATGGCGATCGTCGTCGGCAGGCCCCCTGCCAGCACCACATGCCCCACGCGCCGCGCCAGACAGACATCGATCAGGGCGTCCAGTCGGGGATGCATGGTGATCAGATTGACGCCGAAGGGGCGCGAGGTCAGGCGCTGCGTGGCGACGATCTCTGCGTCCAGAATGGCAGGCTCCATCGCGCCGCTGGCCAATACGCCAAAGCCACCGGCATTGGAAATGGCCGCCACAAGATTCCTCTCGGACAGCCATGTCATGGCCCCGCCCAGAATGGCCGTCGGACTGCCTAGAAAATTGCAGCCCCGCCGCCATAGAGTATCAAGCCGTTGCGCGGCCGTCATGGATCCTCGAGCCAAAAGTCGTTCATTGGTTGCCCTTCTGTTTCAAGCACAACGGCCAGCGAGTCAATAGGGCTGAGGCATACGAAAGTAATACGCCGGTTGCGTAATCATTATGAATTAGTACAAGATCAAGGCGAACGGAGGAAAAAATGACAAAATCTATTAAAAATAAAAATGGTCCTCGCTGTCGCGATACCCAAAAAGAAACGCCGATGGGCATTCTGGCGAATGATTATCTTCTGACTTGTGCCAGTGCTTTGGACACTCTTATCGGAGACCGGAAGAATGATAAGCCGTGCTGGGGGTTCTTTATCGCTTATTTGACATCCAAAAAGGCGTTGAGCATTTATGAGAAACGAGAGCCACCGGTTCATAAGCTATCCCATGCCGTGGACTGCCTGGAGCTGGGCGACGGCGTGCGGCACATGTTCACACTGACGATGGCTAATTTTAGGCATCACGCGGACTTGATAGATGATCGTGACGACCTGGGGCAGATGCAATTGTGGAAAGATGACATCCACGGTTTCAATCAAGCCATGTCTATCCAGCGGCGCAAGGTGTCTGGCATCCTTGATCCCTTGCTCCAAAAGGCTTCGGCCGCAGAGGTCACATGCCCCTTTGCAGGTCGCGCCGAGGAGGTCGTGCGCGTCTTCTTGAGCGTGTGCGCGGCTCATCCCGATTTGTCTTATGTCCATAGCATCATCCGTGACCATGCTCAGGACCGCATTGTGGACCAGAAAGGCGGTCGGCATGGACGCATTGACGATTTGGATGTCGCGTCTCAGTGGCCTGTTGCGGCGGTGAAATTGGCGCAGCGCTGTTTAATCCGTCCGGATGAGATGCCTTTTGATTGGCGATGCAAGCTGACTGTCAATCGTCCAACGCCTTAGGCGGTCTCTCTAAGGCAGACTAATGCATATCCGCGCGTCATGCTTTCGCGTTGCGCGGATATGCATTAGTCTGCCGGGCTATGTTTGCCTTTCTTCACACGCCATTGGCCCAGCGACGCTGGGCCTTGTTTCGCGCCAACCGGCGCGGGCTGTGGTCGCTTAGGATTTTTTTGGTCGTGTTCGTCGTTGCTTTGGCCTCTGACCTTGTGGCCAATGACCGTCCCTTACTGGTGCGCTATGAGGGGCGGTTTTACGTTCCCATCCTGACCGATATTCCCGAGACGGCTTTTGGCGGGGATTTCGAGACCCCGGCGGATTATCGTGATCCGTGGCTGCGCGAACGCATATCCCAGCGCGGTTGGGCGGTTTGGCCCTTGGTGGAGTTTTCTCATGACACCATCAATCGCGCCATGCCCGCCCCTGCTCCGGTGCCGCCTTCGGCGGATAACTGGTTGGGCACGGATGATCAAGGACGCGACGTGTTGGCGCGGGTGCTGTATGGGTTGCGATTATCGGTGTTGTTCGGCTTGGCGCTGACGATTTTATCCTCACTGGTGGGGGTGGCCGTGGGCGCGGTGCAGGGGTATTTCGGCGGATGGCTGGATCTGATCGGCCAGCGCGTCATCGAGATATGGTCGGGTATGCCGGTTTTGTATCTGCTGCTGATCCTGGCCAGTTTGGTGCAGCCCAGCGCCGGATGGTTGCTGTTACTGTTGCTGTTGTTCGATTGGATGAAGCTGGTGCCGGTGGTGCGCGCCGAATTTTTGCGCGCACGCAACTTCGACTATGTTCGCGCCGCGCGCGCCTTGGGGGCCAGCGACCGGCGGATCATGGCGCGTCATATCTTGCCCAATGCCATGGTTGCCACCATCACCTATCTGCCCTTCATCTTGAACGGGGCCATCGCCACCTTAACCGCGCTGGATTTTCTGGGCTTTGGCCTGCCGCCGGGATCGCCGTCATTGGGCGAATTGCTGAATCAGGGTAAGAACAATCTGCAAGCGCCCTGGCTGGGTCTGGCCGGGTTCGTCACGGTGGGCGGGTTACTCAGTTTGCTGATCTTCATGGGTGAAGCCGTCCGCGACGCCTTTGATCCACGTCGATCCGTCGGTGCCATTCGATAAGAAAAGGAAACTACTTGTGCTGAAAAAACTCTATAGCCGCATGCTGCATGCCGCGCGTGGTCCCCATGCCGAGAAAGCCTTGGCGATTGTCTCGTTCATCGAAAGCTCCATCTTCCCGATTCCGCCCGATGTGATGCTGATCCCCATGTGTCTGGCCAATCGGGATCGCGCCTTTCGCTTTGCCCTGGTCTGCACCTTGGCTTCGGTTCTGGGCGGCATGCTGGGCTATGCCATCGGCTTTTTCGCCTTCGAGACCGTGGGAAAATGGATTTTGGATCTGTATAACGCCCAAGGCCTGTTTCATGACTTTCAGGAAAAATTCAACGCCTGGGGCTTTGGCTGGGTGCTGATGGCGGGATTTACGCCCTTTCCCTTCAAGGTCATCACGATTGTCAGCGGCGTGACCCAGTTGAATCTGTTCTTATTCGTGCTGGCGGCCATTGTCTCGCGCGCGGGGCGTTTCTTCTTGGTCGCCGCCTTGCTGTGGCGTTTTGGCGAACCGATGCATCGGATGATCGAAAAACATTTCGCGTTGCTTAGCTGGCTGTTCTTTGCCTTGCTGGTGGGCGGATTCTTTGCGATCAAATGGATCGCCGGATAGCCCCCTGGCATGTTAGTCTGAAAGCCGTCCGGATAAGGGGAAAGAGCGATGAACCTGAATGACCGCCCGATAAAGAAAATCCTGCCCATCGTGGCGCTGTTGGTTGTCGGCGGCGTCATCGGCTGGACGACCCATGCCAAGATCATGGCCATGTTCATGAAGGGCGGCGGCCCGGGCGGCGGCATGGCGGATATGGCCATGCCGGTCTTTGCCGTGCATCCGACATCGGATGCACGCAACGGCTTGGTTCCGGCCTTGGGCGATTTGCGCGCCGAGCATATGGTGTCGCTGGCTCCCGAAGTGGCGGGTCGCGTGGCCGAGGTCTCGGCCCAAGAAGGCCAGATGGTCAAGTCCGGCGACGTGTTGGTGCGCCTGGATACCCGCATTGCTCAATCCGAATTCGACGAGGCTAAGGCGGCCTTGATTTTGGCGCGCGCCAATCATGGGCGCGCCAGCGATCTGGCTCAGCGTGCGGCGGGGACGCGCCGTTCGGTGGACGAGTCCTTGGCGACCTTGCGTGAAACCGAAGCGCGGTTGGCCCTGGCCGAGGCGCGATTGGCGAAAATGACCATCACCGCGCCTTTCGACGGCGTGTTGGGCCTGCGTCAAGTGAATGTGGGCGATTATGTCGAACCGGGGCGTATGATGTTCACCGTCACCGCTCCCGCCCCGCTTTTGGTGGATGTGCGCCTGCCCGATACCGCCTTTGCCGGCGTGTCTGTGGGACAAGAAGCGCAAATCAAAGTAGATGCCCTGCCCGGCGTCAGCTTTGCCGCCAAGGTGGTGGCGATTGAGCCGCGCTTGGACCCCGATGGTCGCAGTCTGGCCGTGCGTTTGCGTGTACCCAATGACGATCACCAGCTTCGCCCCGGCCTGTTCGCGCGCGCCGAAATCGCCACGAGCAGCACGGGCCGCGTGTTGTTGGTCCCCGAACGCGCCTTGATGACGCGCCCGGACGGCTTGTTCGTCTACCGCGTCGCCGAAGGCAAGGCGGTTTTGGCCAAATTGCAATTGGCCGGTCGCCGCGTGGGCGAGGTGGAAGTGTCCGGCGGCCTGACCGCCGAGGACTTGGTGATCACCGACGGCCAGATCAAGCTGCACGAAGGTGCCAAGGTCATGGTGCTGAACCAGGGTGCCAAGGATGCTCCTGCGGCAGAGGCGGCCAAGCCGTAGGTCATTTACCGGCGCGCTATAGGGGATTGGGCCAGCAAGTCGGTTTTCTGTTTGGACCCTGCGGAAGAGCCGAAATAATAGGCCAGCACGGCGGCAAAGCCTGACGATAGGGCGCCCAGGATAACCAGCAAGGCCTCGCCGCCTTGGCTGGGTGTGCCATAGGCCAACAGGCAGGCCAAGACGCCAAAGAACCCCGCCACCACCAGAAAAGCCAGGAATCCGGGCACGCGGTCGCGCACATCGGATTCGCGTTTGCGCGCGCTGTCGCGGTCCTGTGCGGCGATGCGTTCGATATCCACATCCATCTCGCGCAAGTGTACGGCAAAGTCCTGATCGGCTTTTTTCAGGGCCAAGAGTTGGTCGGGGCTGGCGGTTTGTAGGGCCTGGGACAGGGCTTGCTCGTCCTGGGTCTCCTCGCCTAGCAGCACGCCGGTGATGGTCCGCGCCGCCAACCCGCCCAAAGGTCCGCCCAAGGCCGCGCCCAAAGCGGGGGCCACGGTGCGCACAAGGGATTGCCAATCAAAGCTCATGGAATATTCCTTTCCGTTTTTGTTGGGGAAGATTGCGCCCACAGGGTGGCTTCGGCGATGCGGCGCGCGCGCAGCCCTGGCAAATCGCGCCCGCTTGCCTTGGTCCAGCGCATCCATTGCGCCGGGACTTGGCTATACCAACCGCGATTCAACAGGCGCAGCAGAGTCGATCCCGCCAAGGCACCCGTCCCCACATTGAAGGCGAAGCAGCACAAAGCCGAAAACTGATTGTCGTTCAACGTCACCTGGACAAGAACCTCGACGGCGGCGGCTGTGATGGAGACGTCCTGGATCAAAAGCTCTTCGGCCTCTTCGTCCGTGACGGTCTGGCGCGGCGTGACGCCGCGCGTATGGCCGTAACCGATGGTCCAGATTCCGGCCGGGCAGCGATAGGCGTTCAGTCGCAATCCTTCGAATTGACGCAACAAAGCCAATCCCGCCGGGTTCACCGAGCGTGGCATAAGGCAAAACTCCTGTGTCGTTTAGGAATGAGGGAAGAGTCTGAGATTCAGTGCCAATGTGACTGGCGGGTGATGGATCGAGATCAAGCGCAGGAGGGCTACACCTGCTGCTGTCTTCCGTTGTAACGGTGCCATGAAATTGCTAGGATTTACCCTGCGTCAGGCGGGACAGATTGTAAAACCGATAACCACACAGGGTAACACTGGGGCGCAGCTCTTGCGGGGATCGCGTCTTTAACAGGGATTGGGGTATGAAGAAGAGGTGGAGACAGTGCTAGAGATATTCCTGCTTCTGCTGGCTGTTTTTGGATTTGCCGTCCTCCAACTTAATTGGCCGATATACAAAATACTCCTGTTTTCGCTGGCTGTTTTTGGATTTGCCTTACTAATGTTGTTAGCTGTGGCGTTTTACTATTCCGGTGTGTGAAAGTTGATTAAGAATTGAACAGATAATCTAAACACAGCTCTCTGTTCAATTACATGTGAATCTTCCCCTAATAAACTACATGCCTTCCCGGGAACGAAGCGACATCGGGAGCCGAAGACACAATCTTGAGCAATGCCGATGCAGGGCCGGTGGGGTGTCGGCGGTGCTGTTCCCAGTTCTGCAGCGTCTTGATGCTGACACACAGCAACCGCGCAGCAGCGCCAATCCCGCCGGGTTCACCGAGCGTGGCATAAGGCAAAACTCCTGTGTCGTTTAGGAATGAGGGAAGAGTCTGAGATTCAGTCCCAGCGTGAATGGCGGGTGATGGATGCCCGCCTGCGCGGGCATGACTCGCTAAGATACTGTTTTTCATATGGATATGGCATGGCTTGTTGTGAGCCTCTCTCTCTTCATGCGTCACTCCCGCGAAAGCGGGAGTCCATCACCGATCCTTGCCGATGGTGCTGCGGCTCAGAAAAGCGCAACCATCAAGGACTACAGATCCTGATCGCTGCGCGTGCGCAGTTTCAGGTCGATATGGCGCAGATGTTCGATCATGCGCGCCTCCATGGCTGAGAGATCGCTGCGCGTGGCCATCTCGCGGTTCATGGCGAATTGCCGGTCGTCCAGCTTCTTCATCCACCAACTGATTCCTGCGAACATGGAAAACAGCAAAGGAATGACCACGGCCACCAGAACGGGCCAGATATGTTGCAAAGAGACGGGAGAGGGGGAATCCATCGGCGGACCTTTCTGTATGAGTGAAATGATGTTCCCGATCGGTAAATATATGGGGGTAGAAACCGGTGATATGCCTATAAATTACCGAGCGGGAAATTATGCTATAGACGAGGGGTAGAATCCCTGTTATCTTCCCGAACGGGAAGATAACAGGATGACCATCATGCTCACCCCTGCCGATATTGCCGCCGTGATCCGCGCGGCCCGCAAGGCTCAAGGCCTGCGTCAGGACGAACTGGCCGGAGTGGTGGGCGTGGGCGTGCGCTTTATCGTCGATCTTGAATCGGGCAAACCCACGGCGCAGATCGGCAAAGTTCTTCAGGTGCTGGCGGCTTTGGGCTGTCGGGTCGAGATCACGGCCCCGCAAGAGGGCAGGCCATGACGCGCCAGCTTGTCGTGTGGTGGAACGGGCGGATGGTGGGCCAGCTGACGCAAGATCGGCATGGCGAGCTGGGTTTCGTCTATGACCCCGATTGGATCGCGGACGGGGCGAGTCTGCCGCTTTCGGCATCTTTGCCCAAACGGGCCGAGCCTTATGCCCGCCGCGAATGCCGTCCGTTCTTTGGCGGTTTGCTGCCCGAAGAATCGCAGCGCGATGCCGCCGCGCAAGCCCTTGGCGTATCCAAGGCCAATGACTTTGCCTTACTGGATCGCCTGGGCGGCGATGTCGCGGGGGCGTTGCAGCTTTTGCCGGTCGGACAAGAACCCTTCCTTGAATCGGTCGCCCAGCCCAAGGCTTTGCGTGATGATCAACTGATCGCCGTGTTGGACAAGCTGCCGATGCGGCCTTTGTTGGCGGGGGAGGAAGGCTTACGCCTCTCTCTGGCCGGGGCGCAGGCGAAAGTGCCAGTGGTGGTGGCCGATGGTGCGATTGCCCTTCCCGAACCAGGTCAGGCGACCACGCATATCATCAAGCCGCCCATCACCCGCTTTCCCGCCACGACCGAGAACGAGGCTTTGGTGATGCGTTTGGCGGCGGCCTGCGGCCTGAACGTCGCGCCGGTCGAGGCGCGCGTGGTGCGTGACCGTCCTTTCCTATTGGTGCAACGCTATGACCGCGACTTTGGGGCGGATGGCCGCGTGCGCCGTATCCATCAAGAGGATTTCTGCCAAGCCCTGGCCGTGCCGCCCGAAACCAAATACGCCGCCGAGGGCGGCCCCACGCTGCAAGATAGCTTTGCCTTGGTGCGACGCATATCCGCGCGTCCGGCGCAGGATGTGTTGGCGCTGCTGGATGCCGTGATCTTTAATCTGATCGCGGGGAATGCCGATGCGCATGGCAAGAATTTCTCGATTCTGTATAGCGATCAAGGCCCGCGCCTGGCACCGCTTTATGACTTGCTGTCAACGGTTCTGTACCCCGATTTATCGCCAAAAATGGCGATGAAGATGGGCAAAGGCGCGACCTTGGCCGAGATGGACGCGAAATCCTGGACCGCTTTCGCCGCCGAAGCCGAGCTTGGCCTGTCCTTGGTGCGTCGTCGCGTCGAGGAACTATGCGCCCGCGTTCGGGACGAGGCCGGTGGGGCCGCCGTTGCGCTTACCGCGCAACCGGGCCTTGATGCAACGGCGCTTGCGGCCCATGCCGATTTTTTGCAAGACCGGGCCAGACTGACCAACGCAACGCTTGAACGATAACGCATCCTCACACCCATCCCATCGCCATCTGTCCGCGTCCCAGCCGAGAGCTGATTTGATAGACGCGCACCAAGACGCTGGCTTGCGCGGCTCCGAAATCGGCGGTTTGTTGGGCGGTGGTATAGGTTTGGCTGGGGGTGGTCAGGGAGGAAAAGACGCGCATGACATTGCCACCGTTCATGATTTCCAGATCGTACAGCTCTTGCGGTTCGTCAAGCGGCACATCCACGCCGTCCATCCAGCCAAAGGATAATCGGGCGCGGCGTTTCCAGGTGAGGGCGATATCCGCGCCGACGCCCGCGCGTGTGCCGCGCAGATGCACGGGGGCGCGGGGGATCAACATGTCCATCTTCGGCACCAATGAGACGGTGGGCGGGGTTTCGATATCTTGTCCGATGCTGACGCCGCGCCAATAGAGACTGCGGCCCCGATCATTCAGGGTCAGGGGCAGAAAGCTCAAACTGGAATCCAACATCACGAACCGCTCGCCCGGCACATGGAAGCTGGATGCGGATTCCGTGCCCAGCCTTCCGCGCAATAGGCCCGAGAGGGTGTAACAGCCGGGTCCGGAGAGAGTCGCGGTTTGGAACTGGATGATCTCATCGCCCAATAAGCCTGTGTTCGCTCCTGCCAGCCATGCATCCGGCGTGCAGCTGGTCAGCTCGCCGCGCGTCATTTGTACCTGCACGCTGCCCACGGAATCCGGATAGACGCAATCGGCGCGTGGGCTGGGGGGTAGGGCGGAAACGCTCCATCCCATGCGGGAAGCTTGCGACACGGGCAAGGCTTGATCCCAATCCAAGCTATCATCCGAGCGCATCAGCACCGCGCCGGGCCATGCGCTGTCGGTGCCGGTCGCGGCGACGTACAACCCCGCTTGATCGTCGCCATCGCGCAAGGCGGGTAGGTCCAAAAGCTCCAAACGGGTTGCGGGCGCGGCCAAGAGAGGGCGTTGTGGAACGGGGCCGGATTCGGCCAGAGCCTGACTAGACAAGGCGGCGGCCACTGGCACGGCCTGTGCCTCCATCACACCCTCGCCGCAGGTCAGCGACACCAGGCGCAGCGTTCGCCCTTCCACCGTCACCACGTCGCCCGGGTCCAGAGCCAGCCATTTCCAACCGAGGGCAAGACGCAGCTTCTCGCGCTCGGCCCATAGGCCGAACAGGCGGGTCTCGGCCACGCGCTTGGCGTCCGATCCTTGGCAAACCAAAGGAAGGCTTAGCTTCAACGTGCCATGCGCCAGCCCCGCCAAACGCCGCGCGCGCTGGCTGCCGGTCAGATAATCGCGGCTTGGGTCGCGGTGATCGACGATCACTTCGGCGGGCAGATCCAGCTCTTGGGCGCGCATCGTGCTGATGGCAGGCGGCACCGCGCGACCTTCGGATGCCGCGCGCAAGTCTTGGGACGGAATATCCGCATCCGGCAGATCATGGCGGCGCACCGCCTTTAACCGGCCTTGGCTTTCGATCAGATCGAAGGGACGGTACAAACGCAAAGGCTCCAGCGCGTCGCGCGCGGTCATGGGTTCGTCCAGCACATAGCCCGCGACGCGATCATCCGCCAAAGCGGTCAAATCATGGTCGCTGGGCGCGTATCCCGCGCGCGTCAACACATCACCGACGACAAATTCCAGGCTTTGGCCGGAAGGATAAGTTTCCACCAGTCCCAAACGCTCGATGCCATGGGTGGAGGCGTTGATCTCCAGGCTCAGCAAACGCCGCCCATCCACGGGATAGGCCACCAGATACGCTTGCGGCGTCAGCCATCCCGTCACTAGGATGGGAGATTGCAGAATAACAAAGCCGCTTGCCGTCAGTCCGATCTCGGACAGGCTGGCCTGTTCGTCGCTGGCGAAGGCGTGCAGGCCGATCAGGCGACCGCGCATATATTGAAAGCTGTTAAAGCTGGCTACGCCGCCCACGCCCAGATGGGTCAAGCTCAGCGTGACGGCCACGCCATCGGCTGTCACGTTGAATCCCGCCAGGTCCACGCTGTTGCCATAGCCGCGCACCAGAATAGCCTGATCGTCGTCAGGGAGCAGAAGATAGATATTCCCGGGGCTTCCGGACAGCCCAGACAACACAGGCTGTTCGGAGCCGACCGATAACGCGCCGTTGCCCCAGCGCAAGACGCGCTGGGTGATGGTGGAAGGGCCAAGCTCGGCATTGCCCGCCAGAGCCACAAGACCGCCCGGAACGGTGATGAATTGCGCCCAGTCGCACGGCCAGCGCAAGGCGCTGCCGCCCCAGACGTTGAAGAATCCCAAAGACACGACATTCATGCCCGCCCGCGCATAGACCCGCGCGCCGCGCAGGCCTGCGTCGCTGTCGCCGATGACGGCGTGTTGATCGTCCAACCACCCGATTTGAGGGATCAAAAGCTGGGGCATGGTCTGAGTCAGCACAGGGCCGAAGCTTCGCGTCGTTTTATCGTAGATGGCCAGGCACAGACTGCGATTGGCGTCATTGTGTTGACGCGCCAGCAGGACATAGCGTCCATCGCGCGCTTCGCTCCAGCTTTGGCGCACGATGCCCGATGAAACGGTGACGCTGGCCGATATCGTGCGGGCAATTTCGACGGGCGCATCGCCCGTCAGATCGTATTCGACCACGACAAAGCTATGGTCGTTGCCGGTGGAATCGGTGCCCATGATCGCCACGCGGTCCAAGATAGATCCGCGCTGAGCCACGGGTAAAGGCGGACAGGCCACCACGGCGGCGGTGGTGTCGGGGGTGGCGTATAATGAAGGAGCTAGGCTGCCGGTCATTTGGGGCGCCAATACGCCCGGATCGGCGCTGACCTCGACGCTGAAACTGGGCAGGCGATTGCCGAAACTGCCCAGGTTCAAATCGGTTAGAACAATGCTGCACACTCCGCGATAGGCCGGCACGTTTCCTGCGCCTTCGACACCCTCCATCGTAGGATCGGGCGGCTGGGCGGCGTTGCCGTCATAGATGGCCGCGCTGGCCAGCATCCCGCTTTTCCACGCGCCGTCATACACGACCTTGCCATCGGCCCAGACGGTCTCGACGCGCGCGCCCTGCCCCAGACACACGGCCAGCGCCACGCTGACGCTGTAACGCGCCTGACGCACCGATACGCCGCCGCCGCCTTTGCCGCCTTGTCTTTGCGTCGTCAAAGTCTCGCGCAAAGGACCGGCCCATATCAACTGCGCGGGTAAGCGCATGCGGCCATAGACGATGGGCAGCCCCGCGCCATAACGGGAATCGTGCAAAGGCAGATGGTCCAAACGCGGCCCGCGCAAAGGCGCGCGCGGCATCACCATATCGTCCAGCATCGAGCCGACGGCGCGGCCCGCCGCTCCCAATAAGGGCCCGGCCACCGCGCCGCCCAGGCCCGGCAATCCCGCGCCCAGAGCCGCGCCCGCCGCCGATAGAATGATGGATGCCATCAGAGCCTCCCTTTATTTGTTGTAAATTCAATGTGATACACGAAAGGATAGGGATGATTGCCTTTGCCGGTCGGGATGTGCAACAGTGCGCCGCCGATGGGCATCGACTTTTCTGCCGAAGGAGAGAGACCTAATGTTTGATACGCAGACCGAACACGTGCGCGAGGCGCGCACGCCGTCATATGGGACGCCCGTTATCGGTCGCGTCCCTTTTTTTTGTTCAAATGGTGCCTTGCCGACAATGCAGCATGCGAAGGCGTTTAGGCAGCAGGTTCATGAGGGTATGTTTCTAGAGAATAGGGACTCAATCCTTCAATATGTTCGTAAGAATCTAGATAACCTTGCGTCAGGGAGGCTAAAAAGGGGCGACTTGTGTCTCTTTGAAATCGCGCTAGAGACTTGGCACCAGGGCCTTCCCACGGGTCTTCCCAAGCCTGCGGCTAAGCGCCCCGAACAAGATGAATATGTGGAGGGAGTGCCCTTATCCGCCTTGATCGCTCGTCATCATCCTTCGACGGAAATAATAGGCAATCCTTTGCGCGAATCTGATCGAGGACTCTTTTTTATCTCGCGGTCTCTTGTCGCGGCGACCGTCATCTCAAGGAGAACAAGAAAGGGCATGACCCTTTCCAAACCCCGGTCACCACAACGTCTCTCGGACACTACGTTTGACAACAAAGACCAAGAAAACCAGTTTATTCGTGCATGCTTGGAGGATGCGAAGCGGTTGATAAAGGCAGAGCCTAGGCTGCTCGGTCCCAACACTGCGCAAATATATGCGGGTATCCGGAGCCGAATTGCGCGGAAACGTCCATCCGCCGCAAAAGGACTGGATCTCAATTAAACCGCCACACGCCGGTTAAACGTCGTTGCCATACCTCGGTCAGGGCGGTCTCTACCACCTGTCCTGCCGGGGCATAGGCGTGGATCATGCGGCCCGCATCCGTGGCCAGGGCCAGGTGACGGGCATCGCGGCCAAAGCGAAAGAGCAAGATATCGCCCGGAAGCGGCGTGTCCGCGACTTCACGCAGGCCATGCTTGCATAGGCTCTCTCGCAGCGGCGCCTCGGGCGGCAAAAGCGGGT
Organism: Alphaproteobacteria bacterium; assembly: GCA_016699305.1. NCBI lineage: Bacteria > Pseudomonadati > Pseudomonadota > Alphaproteobacteria > Alphaproteobacteria bacterium. Next base: position 904,903 of record CP064970.1, on the reverse strand, counting down.
AATCGGTTTGATCGATGATCTCCATGGCGCAAGAACGCGCGGCATGGACGATCAGCCCCGCACAATCCAGCCCCGCGCCGGGACAGCGGCCTTGATGGTGAAAGGGCGTGCCCAGGCAGGCGCGGGCGGCGCGGATCAGCGTGTCCGGATCAGGCCGAGGCATCGGGATAAGCCAGCAAGCGGTCCAGCCCCGGCAGATGGGGAAAGCCGCCAAAGTTGGACACATTGTTGAACTTTGCCTGGCAGCTGGCCAAGCGGCGGTCGCATCCGGCGGTGACGCTGTAAGTGTCGCCGGCAGAAATATCATGCGGCATGGCCAGCCATAGGGAAAATTGGCCGCCTGCGGCAAAGTCCTTCACCTCGGCGGCCAAACCCGCATTCGCGCCGCCGGTGAAAGTGAGGCGGCCATAGGCGAAATGCCCTGCCGCTTCGGCGCGGGCGGCATCTGTAAACTGGGCGCGGTCGGTGACGGTGACTGCGGTCACGCTGCCCGTGACGGTCCATCCCGTTGGGGACACACGGCATCCCGCATCGCCCAGGCTGTGGCGGCATTCGGGTAACAGCCACGCACCGATGGGTTGCTGCAACCGGTCATGCAGACCGCGCATCTCGGCATGATAGGAATCACCGTCATGGACGATCTGGCCGATCCAACCGCGCCGCATCACGATGCGTCCGGCGGCGGAGTCGGCCCAATTGATCAAGGCCATCTCAATCTGCGCCCCGTCATAGCGTCCGGCGCGTATGTCCTCTTCGGTCAGGGCGGCGTCATCGAAAATGCCCAGGATTTCCTGGGTTCCGGTGGCAAGGTCCGCGCGATCCTCCAAGGGACCGGGGCGAAAACCCGGCGCGGCGCGATAGGTGAGGCCTTCGACCGTCACATCGCGCTCAAAACTGGTCAGGCCCAGCACCACGCCATCCGCGCGGGTGATTGTGGCGATCCAGGCCAGGGTCAGCACATCGCCGCCCAGATGCGCGGCCAAAGCGGGGGGAAGAGTCTTCATCGGTCACACCCGTATTTCGATCAAGGGGATTTCAGCCGAGGCCAAGCGCAAATCGTCGGCGCGGATATTCAGTTGGTCGGTATCGAAGCGGCAAGGCACGTCAAATTCGAATCCGGCGGTCACGGCCACCCCTGCGCCTGGCGCGGCGGCGAAAGTGACAAGGCCGGTGGCGTTATCCACCGTCCAGCCCGAGGCTTGCGCCGCGCCGCCCAGGCCGATCCACACGCGCCCGGCCACGGGCTTTCGAATATCGCGGTCATGGATCACGCCGCCGCTGGCATAGCGTTTGCGCAATTGGAATATCTTGGTCGCGCCGCTGCCGGTGCCGATATTCTGGTCCGAGAAGGCCGGGGATGAAACGCCGTCGGCGGCACTGGTCCAATCCGTCCAATCGCGCAGACGAAAGCCGCGCGCGCGTCCGGCCCGCGCGTGAAAGAACGCCAGCAAGGCGGCGATATCGGCAGGACGATGCAGACCGGTGCGCGCATCGAAACGGCGGCGCGCTTGGCTCCAATCTTGCAGGCGCTGTTCGGCGCCGTTGTCTAAGGTGACGATCCGCGTGGAAAAACTTGGGCCGCCATGCGCGCCGAATCCTACCCGCAGAGGCAGCAAAATGTCATCAAACGGCATGAACGCTCTCCCTTTTCCGTCAAGACGATGTCAAAAGCCGGTAACGCGCCTGGGCGTGATAGGTCAGCCCGTCTTCTTCAAGATCGGTGGCGGCATCGACGAACAGGGCCAAGGCAAAGCTTTGACCCGCGACCGTCAATGGCGCGTTATGCAGCGCGCCATACATCGCCGCCAACATGTCTTTGATCTCGCGCTGGCCGCGATAGCGCGACCAGGCATGCAAGGTGATCTCTTGGGCCATGCCGTCCCCGCCCAGATCGTCCATGCGGCGCGAACGCGCCCCGCCCAGCGATAGGAAGGGAAAAACCGGCCCGGCCGGCACATGGTCGTAAAGTCGCGGCGGATCGCCGATGCGGGCCTTTAAGGCCGCGCTGGCCATCAGGACGGCCATCAGCGCGTCCTGCACGGCGGTGTGCGGGTCGTTCATCGAGGATGTTCCCTTTTTTGTGAATGCGTTATAAGAAGAAGGTCCCAAGGATGGGTGGCCGAGCGGTTGAAGGCACCGGTCTTGAAAACCGGCGTGGCAGAGATGTCACCGTGGGTTCGAATCCCACCCCATCCGCCAGATTGAAGATTGAGCGCATTATTTGCCTTGGCCGATGGTGCTGGGGTTCAGGAAAGAGTCTACGACTCAGCGACAGCGTGAGCGGCGGGTGATGGATGCCCGCCGGAGCCTGCCCTCGCGAAGGCGGGAGTCCATCTCCTGCCCTGGCCGAAGGCGCGGGGGTTCAGAAAAGAATCTGCGATTCAGAATCGGCGTAAACGGCGTGTGCAAAAATAATATGCGGCTTTACAATTTATAAAGCGCCTATGCGAAGGGCGGGCCGTTGCCGACCCGCCCTTCAACGATCCTCCGCAAGAGGAATAGACTAGGCCGAGCGCACGGTGCCCAAGAAGCCGTTGACCACTTGACGCAAGGCGTCGGCTTGGCTGGAGAGGGCGCCTGCGGAATGCAGAACCTCGGTAGCCGAGCTGCCGGTTTCGGTGGCGGCCTGGGTCACGCCGCCGATATTGCGGCTAACCTCGCCCGCGCTTTGCGAGGCTTGCTGCACGTTGCGCGAGATTTCCTGCGTCGCCGCGCCTTGCTCTTCGACGGCCGAGGCGATGGCGGTGGATATCTCGTTGACCCGGCGGATGGTGGTGGTGATGGTGCCGATGGCTTCCACGGCCAGTTTGGTCTGGGCCTGCACGCCGCTGATCTGGCGGGTGATTTCCTGGGTCGCGTTGCCGGTTTGGTTGGCCAGGTTCTTCACCTCGTTGGCGACGACGGCAAAGCCTTTGCCTGCTTCGCCCGCGCGCGCCGCCTCGATGGTGGCGTTCAGGGCCAGCAGGTTCACTTGGCTGGCAATCTCTTCGATCAGCTTGACCACATCGCCGATCTTTTCGGCGGCCGAGCTGAGTTCTTGCATCGTGATATTGGTCTTGTCGGCGTCCTCGACTCCGCTGCGGGCGATGCGCGCGGCTTCGTCCACCTGGCGGCTGATTTCTCCGATCGAGGCGTTCAGCTCTTCCGCCGCCGAGGCCACCGATTCCACATTATGGGCGGCCTGGTCGGAAGAGGCGGATACCGCCCCCGCCTGACGGCTGGTCTGCTCGGACACGGCCGACATGGATTGCGCCGTGCTTTGCATCTTGGTGGCGGCGCTGGTCACCTGCTCTACCACGCCTTTGACGCTGGCCTCAAAGTCGTCGGCCATCTTGAGCATGGCGGTCTTGCGTTCGGCAGCGGCGCGTTTCTTGGCCTCTTCCTGCTCGGCCACCAGGCGGCGGTTTTCCAAAGCGGCGGCCTTGAATTTATCCAGCGCCGAGGCCAAATCGCCCACCTCGTCCTTTTGCCCAAGGCCCGGGACGACCGTGTTCAAATCGCCATCGGCCACCTTGGTCATGGCGGTCACCATCCGGCCCAAGGGACGGCTGACCCCGGCGACGGCAATCAACAGGCCCAGGCCAAGACCCAGCACCACGCCGATGCCCGTCAGGGTCCACATCTGCCGCTTAGCTTCTTCAATAATACGGTCCAAGGTCTTGCTGCCTTCTGTCGATCGCTTCTGGTTACGCTCTTCAACTTCGCGCAGATTCTTTTGGATCGTCGCAATCAGCGGCGATCCATCAAAAGCCGCTTTCCCGGCTTCGTCGAACTTCTTCTGGCGGGATAGATCGAGAACGGTCTTGTGTACGACTTTATACTTGGCCAAAGCCTCGTCGGCGGCTGCCAGATTTTTTTTGCCATCCTCTGTCAGCAGAATGGGGCGCAACGTATCGATGCGCTCTTTGTAGCGAAGCGTTTGCTCGTCGGCTTCTTTTTCAAATGCATCTCGTTGTTCGGCGCTCATATCAAGCGGCAGATATTCAACGGCGCGCGCATAGCTCAGAATATTGGCATTGCCACGCCCGGCCAAGAAGGTGCGATGGCTGGATTCAGCAATGACCATGGATTCCGCGCCCATTTTTTCCATCAATTGAATGCTAAGGGCACTGATTCCAACCGTCAGAATTAGCAACACTGCGATCAATGACAGCATTTTGGGTGCGATGCGGATGTTACGAATAAAGAGCATGATGGCAGCCTCGCGCGAATGAGATTTAAGGTCAGGATAGGGAATTGGCCGATGGATTCGGCCCGTCACCGTCCGGTATGACCATCACAGATAGCGCAGTGTGATTACCGATTGCTTAACTGCTCCGTAAGATTTAAATCATATCGATCAATCATCATTGTGATTTGGCGTAATCGTCTTATCGATTCCTCGCGCCATGGCGCAGCAGGTCCAAGAATCCGGCAGCGGTCTGGCCCCAAGACGGGGCGGCACTTTCCTGGATCAGGGTGCGCCCGGCCATCCGCGCCGCACTGCCGATGAATCGCTCGCCGATATCCGAGGCGATATCGGCGGCCTCTTCCCCTTCCCAGAGATGACGAAATCCGCTTTCAAGGCTGGATTCGGCGCTGGTGGCGAAGGAAGTCATCAACCGCGCATTCCCGCCGCGCGTTGAGAGCGACGAGGCGGAAGATGCAGGCCGAGTGCGCGATTCCAACCCGTCCAGGCGGCGTGAGAGAGCGGCCAGGGATTCTTCGATACGCGACAAACGCGCCTGAAGACGGTCTTGCGCGCTGCGTTTGGGTGTGATGCGGATGAACGATGACAGTGCCATGACCTAGACTGCGCCTCCTTCTTCGACCAAAAGCTCCGTCAGACGGTCGCGGCCAGTGCGATCCATGACGGCGCGGATGTTGAACGCGCGTCCGCGCCAGACCACGCGCATCGCCGCGTCGATATCGGTGCGGGCGCGCAGAAGCATGCGGTGCGTGACGGTGCTTTCAAGCGCGGCGGCCTGCAGCCTTTCGCGTCCGGTCAGGGCCTCCACCGCGCCCCAGACGGTGGCCAGATCGGTCCAAGCGAGGGCATAGCCGCCGCCCGTATCGGGCACGCCGGATTCGCGCTGCAACGTCACGCGCTGGCGCAAACGGCCAATCAAGGGCGATGCGGCGGTCATAGGCGTTGGATCCGATAGGGGGCGTAAAGGGCTTCGGCCAAAGGCGGCAAAGCGGCCAGGCTGGCCAATTCGCCTTGGGCGTTCAACCCGTCGCCGCGATATTCGTAAAGGGCGGCGATATGGGCCAATATGCCTTGGCGCAAAGCGGCGGGGACGGCATCGGCGCTGGTGCCGTATCCGGCGGTAAATTCCACCCGCACCCCGTGCAAGGCCCGCCCCGCAACCGGCCAAGATCGTCCCGAGCGCAATGCCACGCGGCCCGGCGTGCTGGCCGTGTCCACCATATAATCGCTTGCGATCATCGCAACGAAAAGATCGGATTCGTCATAGCTCTGCACCGATGCGACGCTTTGCAAAGGCGGTCGCGGCAAACGCAGCGGCGACCCGTCCGCCGGAAACGAGTCCCGCCACAAGGTCCAGCTTTGAGATATCAACGCGCGGCCCGTATAGGACTCGCAGGCCTCGCGCGCCACAACGATCAGCCGCGTCAACAAGGCATCGTCTTGCGCGCCATCGATGCGGCATTGCGCCTTGGCTTCGTCCAGACTCACCGGCTCGCTGGCCGGCGGAATGGTTAATACACATGACGTCATGGGCCTATCTCCTTGGGTGATAGGAAAAGAACGCGCAATGAGGCAAACGCCTCTTGCAAGAATTGTTTCATATTCGGGCCGGTGTTAGCCTCGCGCCATTCCATGAACAGAGGGAATGGAGGAAACCACCCATGAACGACACACCCACCACCGACATCGCCACGCAGCCGCAACAAGACGCACCCGATATGTATATGCATGTCATCACGGGACCGTCCGACAAGATGGGCCGTCTTTTTCGCAGGCTTTTGCAGGCCGGGTTCGATATGTGCCGTCCCCAGGAGGCACGGGTTTATGTCGCGCAAGCCGATGGGATCGTCTATTGGGCGACGAACAAGCCCAGTGCCTCGGAAATTGCCGATCAGGCCACAGACGCATGGGCCCGTGCTGCCGGCCAGAATGTGAGTAAAGCCGTCACCACCGCCGGCATCGATGCTGTCTCTATCAACAATAAGTTCCCCCGCCTTGCCGGGAAGGATTGGTCACGGGTACTTGCCGCAGTCGTGCCCGAAGGCGCAGCTAAGCCTCCAGAGGCAAACCCCGCACAGGTGACACTGCGGACTTACATTTGCGTCTAAGCCCGTCAAATCTCCGTGTCGCCAGGGCATGAATAAGCCCAGCGGCACGGAATCTCTTCACAAGAAAGCTGGCTTAATGTCATCACACCACCCACACCAAGAAAGAGGCTCTATCATGACCACATACCCTTCAAACATCACCGTTCCAGCATCCGCGCGTCAGAGGTTCCTGGATAATGCGGCCGATACAAAACCTTATCTTTCAGAACTTAGAGAAGAAGAAAATCTCAATAATATTCCAGTAATAAAGTTCACCTGCGCCTATGTTCATCTGTTCGCTGGCGATTCGCGTCAAGGCCATGCCGTGCAACCGGTCTTGGATGTCTTGAACCAAGCCAGCCGAGAAATTCCTTTTCAAGAGGGGGCGGATCCGACCACAAGTGTCTTGGTGCGCCAAGAACCTGCCGGGAACCAGTGGCATATCTATGCCGTCAGCAACTCACCGCAAGCGTATGGATCTCTTGTAAGATGGATCGATAAAGAAGGCGTCTGCCCCGATCGGAGCGAAACGGAAACGATGCTTACTGCCATGCTCGATACATCCTCGGCTAGGCCGGCTCTGAAATCTTGTGAGCCCGCATCTAATAGATGGACGGATATCGGTGAGCTGCCGACGGGACTAGCCGGATTACTGAGTTGTTTGAAACCTTTGGCACGCAGCCGTCAAGAAGCTGAGGAAAAATGGGCTTTGCGCCCCGCGAGAGCGCCTTATGTGCTCTACGTTACCAAGCATGAAATGACCTGATAACCGAGGAGAAGGGCCCTTTCCGCCGTGCGTATGGGGGAGACTTCGGCGCGGCGGAAAGGGTTTCGGGCAAGGATTACAAGGGGCGGCGATGCGGCGACCCGCGCAGAATGTCGGCGCCATAAACAGCGCCGGTCGTCGCGCCCGTCACCGTCATCACCACGCGCAGATAACGCCGTTCACCGACATAGCCCACGCGCTGCACGCTGGCCGCACCCGCGCCGCTGGTGATGGCCGTAAAACTGCCCAGCAAATCGCTGGCCGTGACGGCGGCATAACTGACGCCATCCACGGAATGCTCCAGGCTGGGCGTATGCGTGCCATCGGTGCATGTGCCGACCGATACCAGCACCATGGCGCTGTCATATCCTTGTAAATCGGCGGCGGTGCCGGTGGCCGTGGCCGTGCGCGCGGCAGGGGTTAGACTCTGGATAACGTCCAGGGAAGTTTTCATGTCTTTGACGGTCATGGGTATGTCCTTTTCTTGTGTGGGAGTCGTGCTGGGGGTCAGGAAAGGGTCTGCGGTTCAGTGACAGCGTAGGCGACAGGTGATGGATGCCCGCCTGCGCGGACATGACTAAAACGAGAGTGTGATGCTTAAATGAGCGCGGCATGATTTGTCGTGAGTCTTGCTCTCATCATGAGTCACCCCCGCGAAGGCGGGGGTCCATCACCTGTCCTGGCCGATGGTGCTGGGGTCGCTTTACGTCGAGAACTTCATCAATTTGATGGCTTCGAAATTCACCACGTCGCCGCCCACGCGCTTGCGGCAGCGGAACTTGACGAAAGGCGCGGCGGTAAAGGGATCACGAAGCACGCTGATGCCGCTGCGGTCCACGATGGTGTAGCCTTGGGCGAAGTTGCCAAAGGCCAAAGACAGGCTGTTTGTGGCAAGGGTTGGCATATCCTCGGCCAGATGAAAGGGATAGCCCAACAAGGTGGGCGGCACACCAGCCTGCAGCGCGGGTTGCCACAGATAGCTATTTTGCTGATCCTTCATCTTACGGATTTTCTCGGCCACCGAACGCGGGGCCAGCCACGCGGCCTTGGGCAGATATCCGGCCTTCAGTTTATGCATCAGCTCGATCAATTTATCGGCGGGGGCCGAGGCGGCAAAGTCGCCGTTCACGCCGGTCGTCACATGCTCCAAGGTTCCCCAAGCGCGGGTTGAGTCGCCGGTGGCGGCGGTCGCGTAATTGGTAATACCGCGCGGCTGGGTCACGCCGTCGCCGCCGATAAAGGCGGCGTTCTCGCGCCGGGCGAAGCGGTCGGCGATCTTGGCGACCAGCCAGTCTTCGACCTGGATCGCGGCGTCGTCCAACAGCTTTTGTGTCGCTTTGGGCTGGGCGTGCAGCTCATAGGCCGGAATGCGGATGCGGGCCAGGCTGGGCTGATTGGTGTCGGCGCGCGTGGCCAATTCCGAAACCCACAAAGCTTCGGCCTCGTCCGTGTCGCGCAGCATCTCGACCGCCTCGGCATTCACGGTCATCACCGTGGCCAATTGGCGCATGGGTGTGGTGTCGAACTGGCGACTGACGACACGCTCGGCCAATTCCGGCGGGGCCAGATAACCGCCATCGGCATCGCTGTTCACCGACATGGCCTTGGATTGCCATTGCGCCAGATCGGCTTCGTTGCCCTTGGTCAGATAGGATAGGAAGGCCTGCTTATGCGCGTCTTCTTGCGCCGAAGTCAGGCGCGCTTTCGTCGCGCCGCCCGGACGCCGCGCTGCCACGCCCATATGGGTGATCAGGCTTTGCAAGCGTTCGATCTCGTGGTCGAGGCGCGCGACTTTTTCATCGGTCAACACATCGCCGCCGCCGCGCCGCTCTAAGGCGGCCAGGCGCGTGTCGTTGGCCTGCTTGAATTGCTCGAACGCGCCGGCCAAGGCTTCGCTGGCCACGCGGATTTCCATGAGTTCCGTCATAGGATTCTCCTGTTGAGTGTGGGGAAGTAAAAAGAAAGACCGTCAGGACAGCAGACGCGTTCGCGCCTGATGCAGCTTGTCGGCCCAGTCGGTAAGGCCGTGGGGCATGCCGTCTTTCACATCGCTGACGCGCGCGGCGTCATTGGCGGGGAAGGTGACCAGGGAAATTTCGAACAGCTCCACATCGGTCAAGACGCGCACGCGCCGCGTCGAATCCAACCGGCTGGTCACCACGCGATAGCCGATGGACAGGCCCGTGACGGCCTTCAGCTTCAGCAATTCATAGGCTTCGCGCCCGCAGGATGCGCCAAGGGCCAATTGGCCGATCGCCAACAATCCTTGGCGATCCTCGCGAAGATCTGTCCATACGCCCACGGGAGCGGCGGGGTCGTGCATCCATAGCATCGGTGGCATGCGTCCCGACCCGCGCCAGGCAGACAGGCTGCGACGGAACGCGCCGGGCGAGACTTGCTCGTCCTGGGCATCCACCAGATCAAAGACGCTGGCATAGCCGGTCACACGGCCATCCTCGGTCAGGGATTTCATGTCAAAGGCGCAGGCGCGCCGGGCATGCGGCATGGTCGGAAAGTTCCTTTCTTGGTTAACAGATGCCGAACGAGAGGTGGGATGAAACTATTTCTATTCTTGATATTGAAAACATATATTGATATGATACAGGAACGTATGCAGAGAACCGTTAAATAAGGAGAACTGCGATGAGACTACGAAGCGCGATTCAGGGATTATTCTTGCTTTATGCGACATCCGCGGGTGCGCAAACGTCTGGTGATACCCAAGAATCTCTTGAGTCCAAGGCCCAGGAAGCCGAGACAGAATTAAATGTAATGGCAGAAGGATATGGCCTTCGGTCTGATCATCCGAAAAAGGGTGATCCCGAAAAATATCGTGAATGCCAGGCCAGTAATACTGTGATAGAAATAGAAGACGTGCTTCTTATGGGGGCTGGTAACAAAGAATACAAAAACTGCGGGGACCAAGACTATACTGAAAAATCTATGGCCAAAAAGGTCAAGGAAAACGTGCAATATATAAACACGATACTTCTTGCAGGTACCAAACAACATTCTAATAGCAAACAGATCAAAGCAACCGGAGAAAAAATCCGCAAAGCTCTTGGTAAGGATACTTCTAGAGATAATGGTTGTAGTAATAATCCTGATCCTCTTACAGTTAAATCACGGCAATGCGGGGGTGGAATAATAACCCCGCAATTCAAATAGCCTCAGCCTCCATACGTCCGGGCCGATTTCGCCGCCGCCCGGGACGGCGGCATGCGTCCCGTCTTGCTCCAGGCGGCCAGGCTGCGACGGAACGCGCCGGGCGAGACTTGCTCGTCCTGGGCATCCACCAGATCAAAGACGCTGGCATAGCCGGTCACACGGCCATCCTCGGTCAGGGATTTCATGTCAAAGGCGCAAGCGCGCCGGGCATGCGGCATGGTCGGAAAGTTCCTTTCTTGGTTTAGAAAGCAGGCAGCAGAATCCAGATACAACCCCGTACTTTAAATAGCCTCAGTCTCCATATGGCCTGGTCCGATTTCGTCGCCGCCCGGGACGGGGGCATAGCCCAAAGCAGCGCGTTTTTCGTTCAGCGTCAGAAAATCGGCCTCGTTCAGCTTGGACCATAGGGCATCGCGCCGCTCCGATAACGCGCTGATGGCGTCGATATCGATATCCAAGCGCAAATCGCCAGGCCGCGCGAACATAGGAAGCAACCAGGCGTTCAAAGCCGCCGCCAATTGCGTGGCCAGGGGGATCACGGTTTCCTCATACATGGCCAGACGCGCTTGCGCCATATTCGCGTAGGTTTGCGAGTCGCTGACTCCCACCAATTGCTCGGGCACGCCAAAGGCCAGGGCGATATCACGCGCCGCGGCGTCGCGTCCTTGCAGCCAATCCATGTCTTTGGGGGATAGGCTCATCTCGTGCCATTCCAACCCGCCTTCCAGCACCAAAGGCCGTCCGGCGTTGCGGGCGGATTGGTAGTGTTCGTCCAGTTCCTCTTTCAGGCGGCGGAATTGTTCGTCGCTCAGCGCAGACGGCCCCGCCTTGGGCGCATAGACCAACGCGCCCGAAGGCCGCGCGCTTTGGTTCAGCAGGGCCTGGTTCCAGGCTCCCGCCGCGTTGTGTTGATCGATGGACAGCAAGGCCGCCTCGGCAGGGGCCATGCCGTACCAGTCGTCCAAGGGATTAAAGGATTTCCAGTGCAAAATGGGGCTAGAACCGCTTAGTGGATCGCACGGCCAACGGACCGCGCGGCCTTCCACGCTGTATTCATAGCCTTGGGGCAGTCCCGCGCCGCCCGGGATCACCTTCATCCGGTCGGGCCGCAGGCTATACAGCTCACGCGGGGGAGAGCGGTCGTCCGGGCGCACCGCTTCGATATAGACGTTTCCCGAAAGCTGCCATGTGGCATAGACCTGCTCAAAAAAGGATACCCCGCCTTGCAACGGATTGGGACGCTGCAGCAAGGCCAGCACCGGATGCTCGGTCCATTCGCGTCCCGTTCGGTCATAGAGCAACCAAGGAATGGTGGCGGCGGCCTGGGCCACGCGCGTCACGCAACGCCAAGCCACCACGTTTTTGCGAAAGCCTTCCTCGGCCAGAGAGTCATAGCGCCGCGGCGTCCAGCGTGGCCGTCCGGAACTGCTATAGGCGACCAAGGGGCCGCTGACGCTGGCCTTGCCCTGTGTGTCGGGTTCCCGATCAGGCATGCGCATCCCGTGCAGCCACGGAGTGATGAGGGTGTTCCAGATGCTCATGCGTGTCTCCTGTTGGTCATACCAATCATGCGATTATCCCAATCGGATGCGCGGAGGGCTGTGCAGGTCGTCTTGCATCAACTCGGTGACCGCCCAGACCAAGGCATCGACTCGATCGGGTGAGCGGTGTTTGCCTCCTGCCAATCCCTGATGGGTAAAGCGGCACATTTGATCCTCCAGCGCGTCCAGCCCGCCGCCGCTCCAATGCTGCATGCGGCCCTGTTCGTATAGGGCCGCCACGGGCAGGGCACGGGCGACTTTGCCGCGCAAGGCGCGCAGTGCCTTGAAAGGCAGATGCGGCTCGACCATGCGCAAGACGCGCTCGACCAACGCGCCGCCTTCATTGACTTCGGCCACCACCAGATGCGCGGACCATTCGTGAAATAAACCCACGGCCATGCGCGCCCAAGCATCGGGCGAGTAATGCCCCGAACCGTCGGCCAGAACGGTGATCCGTCCTTGCGTGTCGCGTCCGGCGGCGATGATGCCTGTTTCGTCGCCATCACTGCCACCCGCGCCCATGGCCGGATCAATGGCGATCACCACGCGCGCCAGCGGGGGAGGGGTCGGAATGCGGCACCGGTCGCATTGCTCATGCGTCCATAAAGCGCCTTGCACGTCTTGCAACAGATCGGCATGCAGCTCTTGCCGTCCCAGACGTGTGCCTTCATAGCGTTCGCGCAATTGGGCCAGCGCCGCCGGGGCCAGATGCCGGGCGTTGTCATAGGTGGTCCCGCGCGTCACGCGCACATCCCGCCCCTCCCTTTCGGTCAATTGGACGACCAACGGCACCGGCTTTGGCGTCGTGGTGACGATAAGGCGCGGATCGATCCCCAGGCGCAGGCCGAACAGCACTTGATCGAGGGTTTCGGGGGCGGGCCAGGCGGCCAGCTCGTCCGCCCAGGCGCGATGATGCTGCGGACCGCGCAAACGCTCGGGCCGGTCGGCGGAAAACAACTTAAAGCGACTGCCATTGACCAGCACCAATTCGCCCAGACTGCGGTTCCAAGCCCGCACGCAAAGAGGCGGGATGACGCTGAGCAAACCGCTATCGCCCTCCACGCAAGTATCTCGCGCATCGGCGTAAGTGGGGGCGACCACGGCCAAACGCGCGCCTTCGTGCCATAGGGCGTAATGGGCTGCGTCTTCAGCCCCCGTTCGTGTCTTGCCCCAGCCGCGACCGGCCAGGATCAGCCATATCCGCCAATCCCCCTCGGGCGTCAGCTGTTCGGGCCGCGCCGTCTTGATCCACCGCATCCGGGCGCGCGCCGCCGCCACGTTTATGGGAGGCAAGCTGCTCCAAAAGTCGATAGGCTTCTTGTCCGGCTTGCTCACGCTGCGTTGCATCCGTCTCGTTCATGCTTGTTTCATCCTCATTCATGGCGGCTGGACGTCCCCAGCCGCGCTCTAATAACGCCCGCGCCGCCGCCACCCGTATGCGCGGATCGTCCTCGTCGTGCAAAATCTCGGCCAAAGCCGCGATGGCCTTGGCGGTATGCGCACGGGCCAGAGTGGTGACATGTTCGGATTCTGCGGTTTTTGGTTTGGGCTTGCGCGGAGGAGGAGGGCAGCTATCGGATGGTTCAGTCATAGAAAGTACCTCACGCTTATCCCTATGCCCGCGATCAAGGCTTGGCGTTCTATGCGCTGACTTCCCTCTTTTTACGGGGGGGCTATCACCTGTTCTGGCCGAAGGCGCTGGGGTTCAGAAAAGAGTCTGCAATTTAGTGCCAGCGTTGATGGCGAGTGATGGATGCCGTATGCGCGAGCATGACTAAGTTGAGAGGGTAGCTTTCATATGAATACGGCAAGCTTTGTCGTGCGCATCCCTCTCCCCATGAGTCACTCCCGCGAAGGCGGGAGTCCATCACCTGCCCTGGCCGAAGACGCTGGGGTTCAGGAAAAAGTCTAGCTTTATCCTGGACAGTGGAAGCCGATCTATGCTCAGAGGCACCGCCGCACAGCCTTCGCCCCCGTCCATTGTCAAATACCCGATCATGCCACCCAAGTCAAGAACAAAATAAGAACATCTATGGATACAGCCTCTGTGCACGCGCCTCGAATGCGGTGACGATGCGCGCCACGGCAGGGTCGAACACCATGCCCAGAGCGCGGCGCAGCAGGGGGGAGGCCATGTCGATATCCAGTTCCATCCCCAGGCGACAGCCGGACGCGCCATCGGGCGTCGGCGCGGGTTCGAAGCTCCAGGCGTTGTGTAGGTGAGAGAGCGGCCCGCCGCCGTAACGCACTTGGATGCGCGCGGGGCGTTCCAGATGCACCAGGGATGTAAATGTCTCACGCCAGATGCGGTGGCCGACCACCAAATCCGCCACCAGCTCATCCCCCTGGCGTGATCGCACCCGGGCGGCCAGGCACCAGGGCAGGAACTTGGGATAAGATTCCACATCGGCCACCAGATCGAACAATTGTTCGGGCGTCCAGGGCAGGATGCGGCTTTCACGATGCGCGGGCATAGGGGCCTTGATACACCTTGACGGCGGCGGGGAAAAGAGAGGAGTCTGCCTGTCATGCTCCATTACGCCTTGCGCCGTCTGCTGCTCATCATCCCCACATTGTTCGGGATCATGATCGTCAATTTCCTGATCGCCCAGGCCGCGCCGGGCGGTCCGGTGGATCGCATGATCGCGCGGTTCCAGGGCACGGCGGCCGAGGCCACGGGACGCTTCGCGGGAGAAGGCGGCGATATCGTGCGCGCGGGACCGCGCGGCGGTCCGGCGGGGGAGGGGGGAACGGCCAGCGCCTATCGCGGCGCGCGCGGCATGGACCCGGCCTTGATCAAGGAATTGGAGCAGATGTTCGGCTTTGACAAGCCCTTGCCCGAACGCTTTGCCCGCATGATGCTGGCCTATGCCAGCTTCGATCTGGGACGCAGCTATTACCGCGACACGCGCGTGGTGGATTTGATTGCTCAAAAATTGCCGGTGTCGATCTCGCTGGGGTTATGGACGACGTTCCTGGTCTATCTGGTCTCGATCCCCCTAGGGATACGCAAGGCGGTGCGTCACGGCTCGGCCTTCGACGTGTGGACCAGCGCCGCCATCATCATCGGCTATGCCATCCCGGCCTTTTTGTTTGCCATCTTGTTGGTGGTGCTGTTCGCGGGCGGACGATATTGGGATTGGTTTCCCCTGCGCGGCCTGGTGTCGGAGAATTGGGGCGATATGCCTTGGCCCCAGCGTATCTTGGACTATCTGTGGCATATCGCCTTGCCGGTCCTGGCATTGGTCATCGGCGGCTTTGCCAGCCTATGCATGCTGACCAAGAACGCCTTTCTTGAAGAAATCCATAAGCAATATGTGACCACCGCGCGCGCCAAAGGCCTGTCCGAAAAGCGCGTCTTGTGGGGCCATGTGTTTCGCAACGCCATGATCGTGGTGATCGCGGGATTCCCGCATGCGTTCTTGGGAGTTCTGTTCACCGGCTCGGTGTTGATCGAGGTGATCTTTTCCCTAGACGGGCTGGGCCTTCTGGGCTTTGAATCCGCCATCAACCGCGATTACCCGGTGGTGTTCGGCACGCTGTATGTCTTTACCTTGTTGGGCCTGGCCATGAATCTGCTGGGCGATTTGGCCTGCATGCTCACCGATCCTCGGTTGGATTTCGAATCACGGGGCGCTTGAAGTCTCTTCGAAGAAAAGGGCCGCCCTAAATTTAGGACGGCCCCGTCACCCTATCAAACGGATACATGCTGATCCGCATGCCGAGTGCTTTTCAGTTTACCATCAGCCGATGTCATATGTCTGAATGGGTGCTGTCGGAGCCTTTGCACTCCTTTGGGGCCCGCTTCTTGCTATGGCCCGCTCTTTCTTTTCTGCCGCCAGTGATTTCATCCATTCTTGTCTTAGATCCATCCCTTGAATCAGCGCGACTATCTTTTGATGTCTCCGCCTCTTCCTGCCCGTTCCTAGAAATTGATCTCGTTCTGACTGCTCAAGCGCTTCCCTCATGCTATGCTCAATGGACCATGCATTGATCCCATAATCCGCAGTGCTCATGCCACATCTCCCTCATGGTTTGGGTTGATTTTTTTGTTTGTCTTTGCCGGATAGAGCCGAGGATACGGGCCGCCCTAAATTTCAGGACGGCCCGCTTTTTTCTGCCCTAGGTTCGTGCCTGTATACTTGGCTTAGCTACCATTGCCAGGCGCTGGTGGGGTCGAGGGTTTTTCTGATGAGCCAGCAGGGCGCGAGGGGGACGCATTTTTGGATACATCCCGAACGTGGATCAAACTTTTCGGGATACCCTGATCTACCAGATGGTTGCGCATGGTAACGATGCTTGCATCATCGCCAAAAATGTCGATGGGCTGGCTCCCACCTTTCGTCATGTCACTTTCCGCGGCAACGGCTGCCATTGCTTTGAGGGCATAGGCCATTGTCCCTGTGCGTCGATCATTGGCGGCAGGGTAATGGCTGTCTTGATGCAGGACCATCGCTTGTCTTCCCTCATCGTCGGTCCATTGCTCTACCAATACGAGTTCGTCCCTGCGGCGATTGTCGGGGATCAGCGTGACATGAATGCTCGTGTCATGAGGGGTCGGTGCCGCACTGTTTGAACTGTACAGAGTTTCCATCGGATTCTTTAGCTTATGGTGCACCTGATGAACGGTTCCGCTGTCGTCAGTATAGGAATATTTGAACGGCTCGGATTCTAATGCGCGCTGCCATGTCCGGATGGCATTGGCATGTCCGGCCCAGATTCCGGGCTTATTTTCAGTCCATGGCTGCACAAGGCAGTATCCTGGCACTTGTTCTATGTAGGCAGGGACACCCTCAATGAGGCTACCTTTCAGCGCGAACTCCGCCATAGCAATGCCGGTGAGGCGAGTGGGAGATTCTGGCAAAATTTCCTGTGGATTTGGGGGATTCTCCACCGTTTGGTCAGGGGCGGCCTTCATCGCCTCGGCCGCGTGCGCTTCCGCGATAATCTTTTTTTGTGGCCTGTTACCCTCGGGAAGAAGATGATCAGGCAGCATGTCTGGTTCAATGCCAATAAGGCCTTCTGCAATATGAACTTGAGCGACTCGTGCATCGTCCCATGTGTTGGTGTCTTCAGCCATGTCTTGTCTCCGTGTGGTTGGTTGTTGAGGAGTGGTAACAGATGGTCGCAATCCACAGAATTGTTTCGAATTCCGTCACTTCCTCCTCCTGCTGATGAGGTGCCGTTGGCGCGTCCCAACAGGATGAGATGGTGAAGGAATTATTAACATGTGAAAAAGCTAGGCCGGGCCGCTACCGAAAGCAAGCCGGATTAGTTTCATGGTGTGTGGATAAAATTGTATGTTATATCAATGCGTTAAAATTTTTTCAGGATGCAGCGATTCGTCGCTAAGCCATAAATTCGAATCGCTGACGGGAAGAGAAACAGAAGGGATAAGTTCCGGACGATTAATCGTCTCGCGGCGCGGGCTTTGTTCGATGCGCCGGATAAAATCACGCAAGATGATGCGGTACAATTCGTCCTTTAGACCCTGATCTTCGATCCCCGCATCCAGATTCGGATTGTCGTTGATCTCCATCACGAACAGGCCGTTGTCGTTCTCCTTGATGTCCACGCCATACAGACCGTCACCGATAAGGCCGGCGGCTTTGATGGCCAAGTCCAGCACGTCGCGCGGCGTTTCCTCGACCAGCAAGGTGCGATGCGCGCCCTGCTGGGGACGTGCGCCGATGCTGCTGTGGCGCACGGCCTTCCAGTGGTTTTTGGCCATCATGTATTGGCAGGCCACGATGGGTTCGTTATTCACGATCACCACGCGCCAATCGAAGGCCGTGAACATGTATTCTTGGGCCAAGATCACGTCCGACTCCTCGAACAGGGCCTCAGCGGTGGCCTCCAGCTCGTCGCGGTTATGGACCTTATAGATGCCGCGTGAGAACGAACCATCCGGGATCTTGAACACGATCGGGAAATCCACCTGTTGCGGCACCAAGGCCAGACGGCTTTTATCGATGATCAAGGTGCGCGGCGCGGGCAGACCATTGGCCTTGAGCAATTCGGCCAGATAGACCTTGTTCGTGCATTTAAGAATGGAATTGGGATCGTCCATCACCGGCAGGCCTTCTTTCTCGGCCTTTTTGGCGAAGCGATAGGTGTGATGATCCAGCGCGGTGGTCTCGCGGATGAACAGAGCGTCGAATTCGGTCAGGCGCAGATAGTCCTTGGCCTCGATCATCTCGACTTCCATGCCCAGCCCTTCGCCCGCGCGGACGAATTTTTGCAAGGCTCGCGCGTTGGACGGCGCCATGGCCTCGCGCGGATTGTGCAAAATGGCCATGCTATAGGTGTTGCCACGCTTGACCACCGGTTCACGCCATCCAGTGCGGGTGTAGGCTTCCAAAGCCTTCTCGAAATCGGCTTCCTGCTCGGGCTGCAGATCGTCCAGATCCATGGTCTGGATCGAGGCGATGCTCCAATCGTCCTTCAGGCGCATTTGCACCTTTAGCATGGGGCAGCGAAACAGGTCGAATGTCTTGCGGGCCAGATCGCGAAACCGGCGGTCATCCGTATAGCCAAAGAAGATATACAAAGAAAAGGACGTTTCCGGACGCTGGGTCAGGCGGCGCATGCGTCGGCGCAGCAATTCGTCCAGCTCGGGCAAGGCAAAGCGATAGATGCTCTTTTGGCTAAGGTCCAAGATGGTCTTGACGCTGGGGATGATCTTATCGCCGCGCGCCTCGGCCAGCAGCGAGGAATAATAGCCATAGCCCAGATAGGTATAACTGCGCGACAGGTTGATCACCCGTTGCGCCCTCGCGCGATAGGCGT
This sequence comes from Alphaproteobacteria bacterium, assembly GCA_016699305.1. NCBI lineage: Bacteria > Pseudomonadati > Pseudomonadota > Alphaproteobacteria > Alphaproteobacteria bacterium. The sequence continues at coordinate 886,363 of CP064970.1, read as the reverse complement.
CGGGGCGCGTGATGTAGTCGCGCGTCGTCACGGCCTGCAAGTTGTTCTTGGCCCATTTAAAATCGGCGCGCCGATCAACGATCAATAGATGCGTGGCCATGCGATAACACTCCTCTACGGCGAGGTCTGAGAAACGGGCGAGGCGGACGACGTGTCGTCCAGGAGGTTCTTGCGATGGCGCAGCGCCGGGGCGCCGTCTTCGTAAAAGCCGGGGATGGTGGCGATGGGCTGATAGCCTTCTTGCCGGTAAAGAGCCAAGGCCGATCCGTTATCGGGTCGCACCTCAAGCCGCATCCAATGGCAACCGTGCCGCCGCGCGCTGGACTCGGCCGCGCCCAACAGGCGGCGTCCGATGCCACGACCACGATAGGCGGGATCGACGGCCAAGGAATTCAGCCACGCGATGCGACTATTCGTGCGTTCGAAAACCAAGGCATAGCCCGCCACATGGCCGTCCATCGTCTCGACCAAACAGGTCGCATGGGCATGCGTCAGCGCGTGATGAAAGCTGCGGCGCGATAGGGCGTCACTGTCAAAACAAGCTTGTTCAATGTTGAAGAGTCGGTCCAGATCGTCCAGCCGGGCGGCGCGGATCAAGAGGCCGCCGCTGCCGTCCAGCCCTGGAGGTTGGTCAGGTTCCGGCGGCGGCTCACTTCCCCCGTGCCGGACGGGAGAGGATAAAGCGGGAGAGATGACATTCAATGAAGGCATTGTGAGCCGTGGGGCCTTTCGATCACGGGCGGTACATGATGGGGATCATTGTAAAGCAATCCATCCCTCGCACAAGCGCGATCATGGGGATGGTCTGGTTAATATTCCTTCAATATTCCCTTAAGTTGCCTTCGCCACGTCGCGCTTTTGCGCTTCTAATAGGATGTCGCGGGCGATGGGCGCGGCGGCCTTGGAGCCGCCGCCGCCATGCTCGACCACCACGGCGCAGGCATAGCGCGGGGCGTGGATGGGGGCAAAGCCGATGAACAGGGCGTGGTCGCGCTCACGCCAGGGGCGTTGTTCGTTGGGGATGACGCCGGTGGCGCGTTCCTCGCGCGAAATGCGCCGAACCTGCGATGTGCCGGTCTTTCCCGCCATCTCGTATCCGGCCTCGGTGATCCGCGCGCCATAGGCGGTGCCGCCGGCTTGGGTCACGGCCTCCATGCCTTTGACGACCAGCGCCAGATGATCGGGGTTAATACCCAAAGATTTCGCGGCGGGCGGCGGTTCTGGGGTATCCCCCACTTTGCGTATCAGGCGCGGCACAACTTCCAAGCCGCCGCCAGCGATGCGGGCTGCGACCGTGGCCAGCTGCAAGGGCGTGGTGGTAATATAGCCCTGACCGATGGCGGCCACCAGATTTTCGCCGCCCGTCCAAGGCGCGTTCAGGCGCGCGCGTTTCCATGCCTGGTTGGGGATCAATCCGCCGCGTTCATGCGGCAGGTCCAGCCCCAATTTGTTGCCAAGCCCCAGGCGCACGGCCATGGCATGAATGCGGTCGATGCCGATGCGTCGTCCCAGATCGTAAAAATACACGTCGCAGGATTGATAGATGCCGCCCAACATGGTCAAGCGGCCATGACCTTCCTTTTTCCAGCAATGGAAGCGGTGATTGCCATAATCCGTATGACCAGGGCATGAGACGGCATGATCCGCGTCCACCAACCCGCTTTCGAGGGCGGCCAGGGCCACCACGACCTTGAAGGTGGAGCCGGGCGCGTATAAGCCCGAGACTGCCTTGTTGGTCAAGGGCGCGCGTTCGTCCTCGTTCAAGGACTTCCATACGGTCGAGGGGATGCCTTGGGCGAACATATTGGGGTCAAAGCCCGGGCACGAAGCCAAAGCCAGCACGTCGCCATTGGTGACATCCATCACCACGGCGCTGGCGCTGGGATGCTCGGCCAGACGATGATGCGCGAATTCCTGCAGTCCCGCATGCAAGGTCAGGGTCAACGGCGCGCCGATGCGGCCTTCTTGCCGCCCCAGTTCGCGCATCACCCGCCCACGCGCGTTCATTTCCAATTGCACGAAACCGGCGCGGCCGCGTAGCACGGAATCTTTTTGTTTTTCCATGCCGTTCTTGCCGATCTTATACCCTGGCAGCAGCAAGACGGGATCTTTGCGCGTGGGTTCAAGGTCGCGGTCGGTCACCGCGCCGACATGGCCGATCACATGCGCCGCCGCCTCGCCCAAGGGGTAATAGCGCACCTCGCCTTTTTCGATGCTGACCCCTGGTATATCCGGGGTGTTCAGCTCCAACGCGGCCACTTGTTCCCAAGGCAGGTTCTCGCGCACCAGAACGGGATTGAAGGGACGGGCCGAACGCAGATCATGCTCGATGCGTTTGCGGTCTTCGGCGGTCAGGGCCAGCAGGCGGGTCAGGCGGTCCAAAAGTCCTGGGACATCGCCCGCCGCGCCCTCGGCCACCATCACCGCCCGGTAATTGCCCTGATTGCCCGCAAACGGCGTCCCCATCCGGTCCAGGATCAACCCGCGCGGCGGCGGCAGTAGGCGCAGATTGATGCGGTTCTCTTCCGCCAGGGTGCGGTAATGCTCGCCATTCAGGATTTGCAATTGATACAAGCGCCCCGTCAAAAGGCCAACGATTCCCAGCTCCAGACCGCCTAAAAGAAAGGCGCGGCGGGTCATGATACGCAGGCGTTCGCGGTCGGACATGGGCCTTCTATCATCAGCAGGTTCCCCCGTTCATACAAGGAGCGGGGCCAGAATGCCAGAGATGAGCGCACTTGATCCCCCGCTGCAAGGGACGCATGCTGGCCGCTATGACTTCGGACCATTCGAAAAACGATCAAACCTTGCGCGTCGCCGTGCTGATTACCCTGCTGGGTCAGCGCCAGGCGGGCGGGCATGTGCTGTGCTGGTTGCGTTGGGCCGAGGCGGCGGCGCGACTGCCTGCGGGTCTGCTGGATATGAGCATCCATCTGTTGGGGGATCGGGCGGGGCAGGAAGATTTGGCTGCGCATGTGCGTTTGGTGCGGCATAGGCCGGTTTTAGACACGCGCCTGTTGCGGCGTTTCTTGCATATGCCCGACCATACCGATCTGGCTCCGTATCACCCCGGCCTGGCCTGGGCATTGGCGCGATCCCGGCCGCATGTGATTCACACGACCGACGGTTTTTTCAGCTTTGCCCGCACGGCTCAAAGCGTGGCGCGGCGGCGGCACATTCCCTTGGTCAATTCGGTTCATACCGATACCCCGGCCTATACGCGCTTGTTCACCCGCACCGCCTTGCCAGGCGCGCTGGGCGCTTGGGTCGGGGAACGCGCCGCTCAAGGGCAGGAACGCAGCCTGGCTCGTCATCAAGCGGCATGCGCCCTGGCTATGGTATCGCGCGAGCAAGACGCGCAAGCGGCCCGCGCCGTCTTACCGCCCGAGAAAATCGCCTGGTTGCGCCTGGGTGTAGATAGGTCCCTGTTCAATCCTGCCCAGCGCGACCGGGCTGGGATCGAGGCGCGTTATGCGGTGCCGCCGGGACGGATGGTGATCCTGTTGGTTGGGCGCGTGGACGAAGGCAAGAATGTCGGCCTGATCCTCGATGCGCTGGAGCCTTTGATGCGCCAAGGCCTGCCCATACATCTGATCGCGGCGGGCGAGGGGCCGATGCGCGCATCCATCATGGCCCGTTTGCCCGGTCATGCCACTTGCCCCGGTTATGTGGCACCGGTTGATCTGGCGCGGCTTTATGCCAGCGCGGATATTTTTGTCTTACCTTCGGCCATCGAAACCTGGAGCTGCGTGGCCACCGAGGCCCTCGCCAGCGGCCTGCCGGTCCTGGCGGCGCAAGGCAGTGGCGTGGCGCGGTTCTTAAGCGAAGAAACGGGCGAGATGGCCGGGATCAACCTGCCCTCGGACGATCCCCAAGCGTGGAGCGCGGCCCTGGCCTTGATGGCAACCGATAACGCGCGACGGATATCCATGGGGCAGGCGGCTTATCGCATCGCTTCGACCGCCCTTGACGACTGGGATGCCACCTTGCAACAAGACTTACTGCCTGCATGGCGCCGCTCGGCGGGACGGTAAACAAACTTACGAATCAGTAACAGGCATTGTGCATTCCGGCTTTTTTTGAAATAGACAATGATGGGGTTATAAGCAATTATGGGTTGAGTTTTGTGACCTCAAACAGGGGGATAAAATGATGACAAATGCAGCCAAAAGCGTCGAAACCAACGATCAAGCGGACTGGGCATGGTGCGCGGGCTGTTATCGCTGCTTCTTGACGGACGAGATCAAGAAAAACGAGCAAGGCGTGAACTGCTGCCCCTACGATGATTGTAAGCACCGCGTCTACTCGATAAACTATTGGACATTATACCGGTTGGGCCGGGCGAATATTCCCGTGATTCCTGAACGGGGCAAGGTCTATGGCTTGTATGATAACATCGAAAGCGACACCTAGAAGCCGATTGTCCTTACCAGCGGCGCGTGACGGGGCGTTGTAAGCCGTGACGGAACGCATCCTGATTTTAGCGCCGCACCCGGATGACGAGATCGTCGCCTGTGGCGTGGCGGCGTGGCGGCTTTATCAGCAAGGCGCACAGGTCTTTGTGCGCTGGCTGACCGATGGCGTGATCCCTCTGGACGACATGTGGCTTTGGGATCGTCGCCGGCGTCCCGCCCAAGCGGTGCGGCGATTGGCGCAAGGGCGGCAAGCGGTGGCCATGATGGGCGCGCAGCTTTTAGAGCCGGACCCCAATCTTCCCGCGCGTGGCCTGTGGCGACAGATGGATGCGGTGGCAAAGAGTATTCAGGCCGATATCGCCGCGCATGCGCCCACGCAAATATGGGTGCCCGCCTATGAGGGCGGCAATCCCGACCATGACGCCTTGAACGCCATCGGCGCTTTCTTGGCCGGAGAAGGCCATGATCTGCGCGAATGCGCCGAATATCACTTTGCGGGCGGACGGGCGCACAGCCACAGTTTCGTGACGAAGCGTTCGGATGCACAGATACTGACTCTCACGCCCGAAGAACGCGCCTTTAAACGTCGTTGTTTGGACGCCTATGTCAGCGAAAAAGCCAATTTGGGTTATGTGAAACTGGAACAGGAAAGCTTGGCCACCCTGCATCCCGACACCTATGACTACACCCGCCCGCCGCATCCTGACACCGTGTGGTATGCGCGGCATCACTGGGTGCCCTTTCGTCACCCGCGCGTGGATTTTACGCGGCCCGAGCAAGTCTGCGCGGCAATCGGCGCATTCTTCGATCACCGCCGATAGGGCTTTAGCGTGCCGGGGGACAACATATTATCAACTCGGTAGATATCCGTACAAACCCTTTTCCATATCTACGTCACCATTATTCTTCCGTCGTCACACGATATTCTTCATCTGCCACGGGCGTATGAGAGGCCAAGGCGGCGCGCAGCGCATGCCATGCCAAGGTCGCGCATTTCACGCGCACCGGATAGGCCTGCACCCCTGCCAGCACATGCAACCGATCTTGTTGATCGGGCGTCAGATCGGCCAGCATGGCTTTGGCGTCTCCTCCGGTACATAGGGTATGCAACGCGTTGAACAGCTTTTGCGCCTGTTCGGGCGATGCGCCGCGCACCATATCGGTCATCAGCGAAGCCGAGGCCACCGCGATGGCGCATCCCGCGCCTTGAAACGCGGCGTCTTCGATGCGGCCATCCTCTCCCAATTTCAAGAACACGACCAATCGGTCGCCGCAGAGCGGATTATGCCCCAGCGCCTGATGATCGCACGGATCCAGAACCCGGAAATTGCGCGGGTGTTTGCCATGATCCAAGATCATGTCCTGATACAATTCGCGCAGATCGTCTTGCGGCACGGGGGCGTTGTTCCTTTCGGGGCGGCTTCTCTTGCGCTATAGCCCAATAGTCCGGGATGGGGAAAGCAATTTCGTCCCGGCCTTGGCGTCTTGGGCATGATAGACTGGCAGATCATAAATTTTCAGGTGCCCTATGACCGACTCTTTGCCTTTTCCGAACAAGCCCCTACCGATGCTGATTCATTTCGCGCGGCAGACTCCGTTGCTGGCGATGGGATTCATCCTGATCCCCCTTCTGTCGCAATCGCTGTATGCGTCATTGACCTATGCCACCAAACAGATCATCGACGCCTTGGGGACGCTGACTCCGCATGCCGATCGCGTCTGGACGGTTTTGACGCCGCCCTTGGCCCTATTCGTCGGCATTCTGCTGGTGCGGTTTGCGTTGACCTTCGTGCAATGGTTCGTGGCCTATCATCTGCGCTTTCCGTTGCTGGCGCGGATGCGCCGCGCCGTATTTGCCCATGTCCAGCGTCATGCCAATGGATGGTTCGATGACGAGCTTTCGGGCAAGATCGCGCATAAAGTGATGCTGCTGCCCGAACAGCTGATGAAGTTATACGAGCTTGCCGCCTGGGATTTCTTTCCGACACTGGCCACCTTGGCCGTCACCGGCGTTTTGATGATGCAGGCCGGATGGGGATTCGTGGTCGGGATTTGCCTGTGGGCGGTGGTCTATATTGGTTTTTGCGCATGGCGCGCCCGTTATTGCGCGATCCGCTCGGAGGACCACAACACGGCCAAGACGGCGGTCACGGGCCGCATCGTGGACGCCATCGCCAATATCCGTAACCTGATCACCTTTGCCCATCATGCCCAGGAAGACGCCTATCTGGGCGGCTATGTCGAGGACGAGAAATACCGCCGCCGACAAGTCTTTCTGGCCTATGCCAGCATGCGCGTGGGGCAATATATCCTGGATATCGTGCTGTGGCTGGGGATGTTCACGGGCGCGCTGTGGGCTTGGCAAGAGGGCCGGATGACCACGGGCGACGTGGTGATGATGGTGGGATTGGTGACCATTCTATCCAAGCAGATTTGGAACTTGGGCGAGGCGTTATCGGAAGTGATCGACAATTACGGCGCAGCGCGCGAGGCCACGCGCATGCTGATCATCCCGCACGAAATGCCGGATGCGCCCGGTGCGCGGGGATTAGAGATCAAGGGCGGCGAGATTCGCCTGGAAGACCTGCGCTTCGCATATCCCGACGGGGCCGTGGTGTTCGATGGAATGCGCCTGACGATCCCTGCCGGGCAAAAGCTGGGCCTGGTGGGGGCCAGCGGCGTGGGGAAAAGCACCTTGGTGTCCTTGCTGCTGCGCCTGTATGACGTCAGCGGTGGACGCATCTTGATCGATGGGCAGGATATTCGCGGCGTGACGCAAGAAAGTCTGCGCGGCCAGATCGCCTTGATCCCGCAAGACACCACCTTGTTTCACCGCAGCTTGCGCGAGAATATCGGTTATGGACGTCCCAGCGCCAGCGAGGCTGATATCCGCCATGCGGCACATGCCGCGCATGCGCATGAATTCATCGACAAACTGCCCCAAGGCTATGACAGCATGGTGGGCGAGCGCGGCGTGAAGCTATCAGGCGGGCAGCGTCAGCGTCTGGCGGTGGCGCGCGCGTTACTGAAAGACGCGCCAATCCTGATTCTGGACGAGGCCACCTCGGCCCTGGACAGCGAGTCGGAAGCCGCGATCCAAGATTCCCTGAAACTGGCCATGCAAGGCCGCACCGTGGTGGCGATCGCCCATCGCCTAAGCACCATCATGCATTTGGATCGCCTGGTGGTGTTGGACCAAGGCGGCATCGTCGAGGACGGCACCCATGCCCAATTGCTGGCCAAAGGCGGAATCTATGCCGGCCTATGGCGGCGACAATCGGGAGGGTTCTTGCAAGAAGACGGGCAGAATTTACCGGCGGAACCGGACGATGCCGATCAGGTCCTGACGGTCCCCGCTCAGCGCGTCATTGACGAAGAAAGCGAGACGGCGCGCGAATAGCCGCGCTGGTACCAGATCAAGGCGGGCGCATCGGTCCCCAAGGCCAAAGCCAGGACATGGCCCACGAAAATATCATGGTCGCCGGCCTCGTGCCGGGCGTGACGGCGGCATTCGATCCAACCCAATGCCCCTGCCAGCAACGGCACGCCAGTGGCCGAAGGATGCAGCGCCACCCCGTCCCAATCTTGTCCGCCGCGTTGGGCAAACCGGTCGGATAGAGCGGATTGCTCGGCCGAAAGCAGGCTGATCCCCCATGAATCGCAAGCACGGAAAGCGGAATAGACGCTGGCCGTATGCGCCAAACAGGTCAGCACCAAGGGCGGCTCGAGCGACACAGAGCATAGAGCGCTGACGGTCACCCCGATGGGCGCATCCGAGCCGGTACATGTGGCCATCACCGCCACGCCGCCCGCCAAACGCGCCAAAACATCCCGAAACGCGTCGGAAGAGGGGGAAACAAGGTCAGCAGACATGTTTCGTGCGCCTATTCCATGCCCAATGCGGATTTATATAAGTCTAACAAGGCCTCTTGCTCGGCCCGCGCCGAGGGGTCCAGGCGGCGCAAACGCACCAACTGCCGCAAGATGCGAGCGTCAAACCCGTTGCCTTTGGCTTCGGAATACACCTCGCGCACCTGGGCGGCCACCTCGGCTTTTTCGTCTTCCAGGCGTTCGATCCGTTCAATCACGCTTTTCAATTGCGCCGCGCCGACTGCGGCCGATTTTACATTACTCGTCACTGGATTCGTGCCCCCGCCATGCCTTGGAACGGCCCCGACCGGAACCGCGCCGCGCGAGGCTACGCCATGAAGCCGCAACGGGCAAGGCCCCCGCTTGCCTTAAAGTCTCGGTCTTTGATCATTCCTCGGTCGATCTTGGTCATACTCTCTTCACAATTGTGTAGGATATTGATATCCTGGATAGGTTATCGAATCGTCCTGCCTCTCAATCGCTCACTCTCGCTTAAGGGGAACTCTTATGCTCTTGCGCATCATGGCCCTGGCCTTGGCCCTCCTGACGCTCCCCCTAGCCGGAGCCATGGCCGTGCCGGTAAGAGATGAAGCGCCGTTTAATGAGAGTCCGATTTTGATGATGAATGGTGCGTGCAAACAAAAGGTTACTTGCTCGAATTTATCACGGCAATCTCGGCAAATTATATCATCTGCGAATGAGTGTATGCGTGAACGCTTTAGAGCAAAGAAGAACATGTTGTCAGAGTTCCGTAGTTCTGGGGACTTTGAGAATTGTGCTGTGCCAGGCGGAGGAGATTATGTGCTTAATCAACAGAAGCTGGCGAGCTGGGGAGTTTGTTGCGTTAAACAGCAAGGTGATGCATGTCAGCTGATTTGTGGCTTGTACATGAGTCCTAAGGCAGTTCAATAAGCTGAAATGCAGCTCTGGGGCCAGATTTCTCGTTATATCTTTGCGGGTGAGCGTGTTGAGAGAAATGGCATGGCCCTAAGAGTTTGCGTTGTCTGATTAATGCGAGTTATTATCCGGTGTAGCATGAGCGAATCGTTCCAATTCACTTTGTGTGTTGCCGGGCAGTGGGATGCCGGCAGAAGTTGAACACCAACAGGCTAGGGCGTCATGTGGCTTTTCTTCTACCTCTACGTCTTGCTGGCGATTATCGCTGCCTTCTTTGAGGTGTGGCTGTGGCCTCTGGGGCGTCCAAATAACCAGGCGCCTGCGGGCAAGGCCATGGTGGTTTGGCACCGGGCGGTGGTCAGTTTTGCGCAAAATACTCCGCTATTGGGGGCATCTTCCACAGACGTGATCGCGACGCCGGCAATATATGGCGGCTTGAGCGACTCAAGGCTTGTGAATTTCATGTGCGGTAGCCCGGTTCCGGCACCGAATTGTGGGCGCAATCTAGCATTGGGTATCCCAGACGAACTGAATCGTAAATGGAATAGTGCTGTGTACCGCTATAACCCGGGCGACCCGACGGATGCACGGCGCGTTGTCGCCACATGGGTGGCTCCTCCTCCAGCCAGTAGCTCCGTCTCGGATGGAGCAATATACCTATGGGGTCTGACCCAGGCAGAGCTCTCAGGGCAGCTGCAAAAGGCGGGGGGGCTATTGTCTTCTGTGGGAATTGTTGAGGCGGCAACTTCAGCGAACTGCGTCCGCGCATGCTTGCCCGGAGAGAACACATCGGCTTGCCTGCCGGCTGCCATACGCGGCACGCGTAATTGCCTTAGGGTAAGATTTATGACGCCGACTAATTATACAGTAGGCTCGGGCACATATATCATCTATCCGCTTCCCCCTGGTGCCGCAGCTGCACCAGCGGGTTCCGTTGCCATCGTCTCCTTCGGAGGTTAATCCCATGCGTAAGACACACTCCATCACATCCCAGTCCGGTTTTACGCTGGTGGAACTGGCCATCGTTCTGGCTATCGCGGGCCTGTTATTCGCAGGTATATGGGGTCTCATCGCCAGCGGCCAGCAACAATTGCGCGCCAAGCAGGAGGCGGACAATATTCGTCAGATCATTGAAGCGACACGCACATTCTTGGCCGGGGCGGCCAATCCAAGCACTCCTGGCGGCAGTTGGGCCAGAACTCCGTCTTTGCTCGCTCCGGGTGCGGTTCGAGAGATTGTCATTGGTCCGGCGACGGGTTCAATCCCTGATCGGACGTTAATCGGCGGTGGATTCTTGCCTAATTCTCCGGGTGGGGCTACCAATGTGTTCCCGTATTCGGGGGGATACACCGGGCAACGCTATCGTGTGGTGGCTCAGCGACTACAGACCAGTCCAGCGTTGCTTCCAACAGACAATGCCACATTCCGCTGGCGTTTTATGGTGGTAACGCAACCAGACCCTGTGGTGCCTGTTGCAGACCGTGAATTGATTGAGGATAAGCAGGGCGGCACCATCTCCGCCATGCTGGGATCTGAGGGCGGTTTTATGTATAGCCAGCCCTTTGGCCAGTGCCTAGCTAACCGTGCGTGTGGCACGGGTGCTGCATGGATTGAAGACGTGACGTCGAATTGGTCTCCTTTGGCTTTTAATGCGGGCCATATGGCCGCGCGAGTCCAAATGTCGCCGGATATAGATACGTCTTCTCCCTGGTTGGCACGATTGAATATAGGTATTCCGGAATATAATAGGATGTTCACGACATTGGACATGAATAACAATAATTTGTCTAATATCAAGGAAGTCACGCAGAATGATGGATCTGGTTTCTCTTTGTCCATCAGAGGTGGAGCGTTACAAACGGTCAATGCAAATACGACGAGCGACTTTAGTGGTGGAGCGTGGAAGTTCTTTCGCGGAGCAGGCGACACATTGGCCGTGATCTCCGTGTCGGATGCTGATCCTCTAAATCCTGACGTAACCAATCCTGTCTTTAATGTAGCTGGTGCCGGTACGGCGACACGCTGGACAGCTGTCGAATTCATCTACAATTCCGATGCCCGGCTCAAAACCGATATTAAGCCGATCGAGGGGGCGTTGGATAAGCTGTTGCAGATCCGCGGCGACACTTTTAACTGGAAGAAAGACGGCAAGCCGGGCGTGGGCTTGATTGCCCAAGACGTGGAAAAGGTGTTTCCGGAATTGGTCACCACCACGGGCAAGGACGGCATGAAGGGTGTGCAATATGGCAACCTTGTTGCGCCGATCATCGAGGCCTTGCGTCAGATAAAGGAGGAAAACGATGCCCTGCGTGCGCGTCTTGAAAAGCTGGAGGCTCCCGCCGCGCAGTAAGTCTGTGGCGGAGGGGTTTTCTTCCCGCCGTGATGCTCAAACGGCCCCGCGCCTCCTCGCCTTCTACGGTCGGGACATAGGCGCGGGGCTTTTTCTTGAGGTGCCCTTATAGGGGCGCTATAGTCAGGCCATATTATTTCCATACAGGTTGAAGTGTCTGAAATTCAGCACAGGCGGGAATGACAAGTGATGGATGCCCGCCTGCGCGGGCATGACTCGTTGAGAGGTTGGTATCACAAAAAGCGTTGAATGCTTGTGAAAATCCCGTTCTTTCCCTTGTCACGGGAGTCATCCTCGCGAAGGCGAGGGTCCATCTCCTATCCTTGACGATGGAACTGATGGTCCTGACATATCACTCCCATACAGGCTGATGGGGAAATTAATCGAACTGAGTATAACAGGCAGACGCCTCCCAAGCGTTTCAAGAGATCATCGCGGAAAGCTTCTTTTGCGAGGCAAAGAACGCGCGCTATTTGCGCCCGATCCTAAAGGAAATGGGGGCATTCACGACAGGCGTGGGGGGCGTTCCGTCGGGGGCGGCGGCTTCGGGCTCTGCGTCGGTTTTATCCAGCTCGGTTTCGGGAATATCGCGCAGCACGCCCAGGCGGCGCGCCACCTCTTGATACGCCTCGGCCACGCGGCCCAGGTCGCGGCTGAATCGGTCTTTATCAAGTCGCTCGCCGCTGGTTACGTCCCATAGACGGCAGGTATCGGGACTGATTTCATCGCCCAGCATGATCTGCATGTCGTCGGCGTCCCATAGGCGGCCAAACTCCATGCGAAAATCGATCAGTCGCAGCCCCGCGCCCAGGAAATGCCCCATCAGGTAATCATTCACCCGCAAGGCCAGGGACATGAACTCGTCCACCTCATGCGCGCCCGCCCAGCCAAAGGCGGTGATATGCTCGTCCGAGACCATCGGATCGCCCAGCTCGGGCGATTTATAATAAAACTCCACCACCGAGCGCGGCAGGGCCGTGCCCTCCTCGATGCCAAAGCGGCGGGCGAAAGATCCGGCGGCGGCGTTGCGCACCACCACCTCGATGGGGATCATCTCTAACCGGCGGATGATCTGTTCGCGCATGTTCAAACGGCGCACGAAATGCGTCGGCACGCCGATATCGCTCAAGCGCATCATCAGGAATTCGGAAATGCGGTTGTTCAGGACGCCCTTGCCCGTCACGGTGCCCTTTTTCTGATCGTTCAGCGCCGTGGCATCGTCCTTGAAATACTGGATCAAGGTACCCGGCTCGGGGCCTTCGAACAGAACTTTGGACTTGCCCTCATAGATGCGGCGGCGGCGGATCATAATCGGTCGTTTCTCGCATAAAGGGTCAAGCCGAGGGCGCGCGGCCCTTGAGATTGTATCATAACGTTGCTAGGCTTGACGAAGCAATCCCCGCGTAATAGGACTATATATAGTCCTATTTAAGATTGAAGACAAATCATGCAGTTAGATAAGAATACAGCGACTGCGGAACAAAATGCCGCCATAACTCCGCCCTCTGAGGGGACGGAGGGATTAGGCCTGCGCGAGTCGATCATCACGGCGCTCAAAACCGTGCGCGACCCGGAAATCCCGGTCAATATCTATGATTTGGGTTTGATTTACGGCATAGACCTATCCCCCAGCGCGGATGGCCAGGGCCAGAACGTGTCGATCACCATGACTCTGACGGCACCCGGCTGTCCCGTGGCGGGTGAGATGCCCGAGATGGTCCGTCAAGCCTCGCTCACGGTAGAGGGGGTGGCCGCCAGTCAGGTGGCCTTGGTTTGGGATCCTCCCTGGACCCCTGCCCGCATGTCGGACGAAGCGCGCCTTAGCCTGAATATGTTTTAAGAAGAAGGATTCCCCCCATCATGCCAAGCCCCGCTTTACCGCCGCCCATCATTGTCACCGAAACCGCTGCCCGCCGCGTGGCCGAATTGCTGGCGAGGCGCGACCCGCCCGCGACGGCCTTGCTGCTAGGCGTGGGAAATAAGGGATGTTCGGGTTTGTCCTATACGATGACCTATGTGGATCAGATTCCCCCCCATGCCGATGTGGTGGAATGCCACGGCGCACGCATTGCCCTGGACCCTGCGGCCAGTTTGTACCTCATCGGGACCACCATGGACTGGAAAGAAGACAAGCTGCGTGCCGGTTTTGTCTTTCTCAACCCGAATGAGACCGGAAAATGCGGCTGCGGGGAAAGCTTCTCGGTGGCGGGGGGATAAGAAGGCGGCGCTGTCTAGCCAAACAGATGCTGCGTGGCCACGAGCATGCCATAGAGAATGGATGAGCCGAGCAGCAGATTGAAGAAGAGTCCGGCCACGCCCAGCACCAATCCCAGGATCACAAAAAGCCCGTCACGCTCGATCAAGCCCAGCGACAGGATCGCAATGGGGATCGCCAGCACCAGATTGCCAAACGGAATCGGCAACACCATCATGGAAGCCAACAGGCAAATGGCAAAGCCGATGACCCTTACGCCCCATCGGCGCGTAAGGGCAGGAAGGCGCGGATGAATCCACCGATGGAAGCGGCCATAGCGCGCCTCGGCTTGGTCGCACACATACAAAATTTCCTGCTTACGGATGCCACGGCGGAGAAGGAAGGGAGGAATCCAGGGGTTTTCGCGCCCCAGCAGCAATTGCAGCGCCACCAAGGCCAAGGGCAAACCAAAAATGAACGACAACAGCGGCAAGGGCAAGGGGATCAGATTGGGCAAGTTCAGCGTGACCATCAAGATGCCATAGCCGCGTCGCCCCAGCCCTTTGGAAAATGCCTCGACGCTGATTCTCTCATCGGGCGAGTCATGCGCAATCATCCGCAACGTATCAAAAACTGTCTGCGGCCTGTCGCTATAGGGCGTCAATGGCATGATGGGACTTTCTAGATCGGTCGGATGATAGGGCGACGCCAAGACTACCACCTTGTGCGCTCTATCCCAGCATTTCCGTGTCGGATTTAATAAAATCGGTATCTGTCGGCATACAGAACACCCTCCGTTTAATGTGGTGCTGATGTTCAAGTTTTGAAAGGATCTTTTTGCATATCCTAGACTTTATGCGAGGGATCATCATCTGCCCTGGCCGATGGCCTTGGATCAGCCATAGTGGCCTAATAGCGGCGCAGGGCCAATACCGCGTTCAGGCCGCCGAAGGCGAAGGAATTGGACAGGGCGGTCTTCATGCCGGGCATGGGACGCGCCTCGTTGGCCACGATATCCAAATCGCATTCGGGGTCTGGCCCTTGGAAACCCAGCGTCGGCGGTGCCACGCCCTCGCGCAGGGCCATGACCGTGGCGATGAATTCCAGCGCGCCGGCACCGCCCAAGGCGTGACCGAACGAGGATTTGCAGGCCGAGACGGCGATGTTCTTCGTATGAGCCTCGAACACCATATGCATGGCGGCGGATTCGGTGGTGTCGTTCAGGCGCGTGCCGGTGCCGTGGGCGTTGATATGGTCCACGTCCTGCGGGTTCAGTCCGGCGTCGCGCAGGGCCAAACGCATGGCGCGGGTCGAGCCATTGGCGTCGGGCGTGGTGATGTCGCGCGCGTCCGAACTCATGCCGAAACCGGCCAGATGCGCCAGAATATGCGCGCCGCGCGCCTTGGCATCGCTTTCTCGCTCTAACACGACGACCGCCGCGCCTTCGCCCAGCACCATCCCGGCGCGGCCGGTCGAGAACGGGCGGCAGGTGTCGGGGGCCATGACGCGCAAAGCTTCCCAGCCCTTGAGCGTGCCAAAGGTCAAGCAAGCCTCGGACCCGCCCGTCACCGCCGCGCGGACCGCGCCCGAGCGGACCATCTGATACGCGACGCCGATGGCGTGGGTCGATGACGCGCAGGCGCTGGCCACCGTAAAGCCCGGCCCCGTGATGCCCATATCCATGCTGATCTGGCTGCCGGCGGCATTGGCCATCAAACGTGGCACGGTAAAGGGATGCACCCGCACATTGGGCCGGTCGCTGGTCATCAGCTTGGTATAGGATTCTTCCAACGTCGTTTGGCCGCCCACGCCCGTGCCCATGATGCACGCGGTTTGCTCGGCCAAATCGGATTGGCCAAGCGGCAGGCCGGATTGGGCCACTGCCTCGCGCGCGGCCACCACGGCCATCTGGCTGAATCTGTCCAGCAAAGGCAGTTTGCGCGGATCGAAATGCTTGGCAGGGTCAAAGTCGTGGATTTCGGCGGCGACGGCGTTGGTCAGCCCTTCGGTATTGATGTTACGGATAGGGCCGATGGCGCAGCGGCCAGCCGTCAATGCCGACCAAAAAGACGGCACATCAAGGCCCAAGGGCGACACAACGCCAAGGCCGGTGACGACGACGGATTCGCTCATCCCGCATGATCCTTTATCAATGACGGCCCAGGCTTAGGCCTTTTTGGCGGCAACCAGTTTCTCCACGGCGGAGATCACCTCGCCCACCGTTTGAAACTCGACCTTGGAGTCGTTGGCGTTGAAGGGAATTTGGATGCCGAACTTATCTTCCAGCGCGAAGACGATTTCCACAACGTCCAGCGAACTGATTTGCAGATCGGTCAGCTTCGCCTCGGGCAAAAGCTTGGCACGGTCCACCATGGCCTTGGACGCCACGATATCCAAAATGTCATCTGTGATGTTGCTCATCGTTCCTGATCCTGTTGTCAGACACTGCGCCCCAAAGGGCAGGTACTCTTGCTAGCCTTTTTCCGGCGGCGGCTCAAGTCGCTGTACTCTTTGTTCCATATCAGATACTTTCTCGAAGAGCGTATGCAAGCGTCGCAGATCGATCAATTGCTGCAAAGCCTTGTCGCGCGGCATGGCGGGATAGCCGACCACGACGGTTTGCGCGGCGATATGACCGCCAACCCGTGATCCGCCCATTAGAACGGCATCGTTACCAACTTTGAGATGATCCGCAAGGCCGGAACCGCCGCCGATGACCACCCGGTCGCCGATGACCGTGCTGCCCGCGATACCCGATTGGCCGCAGATCATGCATGTGTCGCCGATGCGGACATTGTGGCCAATCTGAACCAGATTGTCGATTTTGGTGGCGTTGCCGATCACCGTATCGGCCAGGGTGCCGCGATCGATGCAGGCATTGGCGCCGATCTCGACATCGTCGCCGATCACCACGGTGCCCAGAGAAGCGATACGCAAAAGCCGTGTATTGGTCGCCTGCACTGTACCGGTGGCCTTGGCGGTTTCCACGCTGCCCGCCTCGGGCGTGACAAAGCTGAATCCATCCGCGCCGATCACGGCATTGGCATGGATGATGACGCGCGCGCCGATACGCACCCGCTCGCCAACGCGCACACCCGGATGCACCAGGCCATCGGGGCCAAGCTGGGCGTCGCGCCCGATGCTGATCTGGGACAACAGAACGGCGCGCTCGCCGATCACAGCCCCCGGCCCGACATAACAGCCTGGCCCGATGGACACGTCTTGGCCGATTTGGGCAGTGGCGTCCACAATGGCAGAAGGGTGAATGCCCGGCAAAGCGTAGGGCGTCAGGGCAAAAAGCTGGGTCAATCCCGATAAAGCCAGGCGCGGACGCGCGACGAAGATCACGGCCTTCATCTTGGCCAGCTCGGGACGATCCTTGGCGCTCTCATGCACCATGGCGGATTGGGCAGGACATTCCGCCAGCAGGGGCAGAAGATCATCGGCCATGGCCACGGCCAGGTCATCGGGGGTCTGGGCTGCCGCCGGATGGACGGGGCGGCGAATGGTCAATGCGCCGTCGCCTGTCCAGGCCGCATCGAGGGCCTTGGCGATGTGTGCAAGGGAAAGTGCGGAGGACATGAGACCTTTTTCGACGGGATGTGACGGATAGGGCGGTGGACGCCGGACCGGTTTATGTCATACACCAATTCCAGCTCATTCCCCACAGCTTCTTGCGGACAGGCTCTCATCCGATGGCTCCATTGACATCTTCCCCTTCTTATCCGGTCCTGCGGTTGCGTCAGGGCGGCCACAAGCGCTTGGTGGCGGGGCATCCGTGGCTGTATTCCAACGAGATCGAGATGGACGCGCCAGCCAAGGCTTTGCCGCCGGGCGGGTTGGTGCGCTTGGCGGCGGCGGGGGGCGAGGCTTTGGGCGTGGCGGGTTTCAATCCGCACAGCCTGATCGCGGCGCGCCGCTTGACCCCCGATCCGGGGGCCTGCGTGGATCGTGATTTTGTGCGAGTGCGACTGGCGGCGGCCTTGGCACTACGCGAAACCTTGTTCGATACGCCCTATTACCGCTGGGTCCATGCCGAGGCCGATTCCTTGCCGGGGCTTGTGCTGGATCGTTATGGCTCGGTCATCGTGGGCCAAGCCAACACCGCCACCATGAGGCTGCTGGCCCCTCAGATCGAGGCGGCGGTGCAAGACCTTGTCAGTCCCCAAGCCATGATCTGGCGTAACGACTCGCCCGTCTCACGGCTGGAGGGGCTGGAAGAAGAAGAGCGCATGGCCTTTGGGCAGATTCCCGCCGATCTTGAGATCGAAGAGAATGGCGGCCATTTCCGCGTCGATCCGCAAGACGGCCAGAAAACCGGATGGTTCTTCGATCAACGCGACAACCGCGCCTTGGTGGCCCGTATGGCCAAGGGCCGCACGCTATTGGACCTCTACAGCTTCGCGGGCGGCTTTGGGGTGACGGCGGCCCGAATGGGCGCGGCACGGGTGGTCGGGGTGGACGCCTCGGCCCATGCGGTGGAACTGGCCAACGGCAACGCTGTTCGCAACGACGTGTCGGGACACTGCCAGTTCATCAAGGCCGAGGCTTTCGACTATCTGGAACAGGCCTTTGCCGCTGGGGTGCGCTTTGAGATGGTCAGCGCCGATCCGCCCGCCTTCGTACGCAGCCGCAAGGATTTGAACGCCGGCGCGCGCGGTTATCGCAAACTGACGCGGTTATGCGCGATGCTGGTCTCGCCCGGCGGCTTTTTGTTTCTGGCCTCGTGCAGCCATCATGTGCCACCCGAGCTGCTCTTGGAGCAGGCCGCGCGGGGCCTGCATGACGCCGGACGCCAAGCCCGCTTATTGCGCCAGACGGGGGCAGGGATGGATCATCCCGTACACCCGCAATTACCTGAATCCGCCTATCTCAAAGGACTTCTCTTTGCCTTGGATTGATAGAATGCATACAGGCGCATGCATTCGCGTCATGCCTTCTTAAACCATGTCTCACTAGCATATCCCCTGAAGTTCAAAGGCGCGGTCATGGAATCCGCGCAAAGGAAAAGGGGATATATCAGTTTTGTCTCATGGCATGCCATCTGGCTCATCATATATATGGCCTCGGAGTTGGATCATCAGCGGAGCCTTGCTTTTGGCGTTGATGCTGGGACTTGGCCTATTTTTGCAGCAACAACATGGCAAGGCCGTGGACTCCGCGAACGCTCTTTTCGAGTACGAGGTAAACGAAACCGTAGAGTCGCTGAGCGATCATCTCGAAACCTACCAGACGATCTTGGAATCGCTGCGCGGCGTGGCGCGAATCGTTCCCCCGGTTACATCGGGTTCTTGGAAGAGTTTTTTTGACAGTTTTAACAGCCGTGAACATTCTCCCGAATGGTTGGCCGCAGGCGTCATCGGGGAAAGACCGTTCTGGACGAGGCTGGGCAGCCCTATGCCGGATGAATTTGGCGTGACCGATCAACTTGTTGAGGAAATTCGGAGCAAGGCTAGATGCGGGATCGCGGCGATGGGTTATGAGATCGTGCCCAAGCAGCATCCTGGCCTGATGCTGTATGTGGAACCAGTGGGGGATGGCTTTCCAGATTGCGTGGCCTTGCTGGTTGATGCTCGGCGTTTGCTACAGGATCAGACAATCCCGCGCATCCACCAGATACTGATGACAGCGCGCATGGAGAATGCAGGACAGCCTTTTTTCGAGACGCTGGATGGGCGGCAGACGCCCCCACGCAGCGTGATAGGGCGTTTCGCCACGCATCGCCGTATACAGGCCATGGGGTGGCGCTGGGATATTTCCTTTATCTCCACCAAGGCCTTCGACCATAGAACCATTCTCCAAGGGATGGATGGCGTGTATCTGGTCGTGTCGTTTGTGGTCGGCCTGTTGGTTTGGGGGATTATTGCGCTGGCGCTGGCAGCGCATGGCCGCGTTTGCTCCATGGCTAAGAATACGGCCTCGGCCTTGCTTGCGCGCGAAGGGCAGTTGGAAGATGAGAGAAGCCGTGCGGAATATGCGCAACGCTGCTTCCAGATTATCTTGCGGCATTTGCCCGATCCGGTGTTGATCCGTAATGCCGATTACAGCCTCAGGGATTGCAACGATGCCTTGTGTGTATTTCTAGGGCTTCCTTTGGGGAGTTTATTGGCCGGCGATCATCCCGAAAATTATTTGATCGATGAGGATGCCGTCTTCCTGCGCGCCGAGCATGAGCGTGTGTTGGAGCAAGGCTCTTCATCCGCCTTGCGTGAAGTGACTTTGCGGTCGGGCGCAATAAAACGCCTTCTCGATTTACACGGCTCACGCATCGTTTTGCCCGGCGCGGATGTGGTGATCGTGACTATAACCCGCGATGTGACCGAAGACCGCCAGCGCCAGCAGGCTTTGGTGGCGGCCCGCGACGAGGCTGAAACGGCCAACCGCACTAAGAGCGAATTCCTGGCGAATATGAGCCACGAGATTCGCACGCCACTTAACAGCATCATGGGCATGGCACAATTGCTGGAGATGAATATTCAAGAGCCGAATTCGTTGGAATATTGTCGCACGATCTTGGATTCGTCGCAGCATCTCTTGGATATTATCAATGACATTCTTGATATCGCCAAGGTCGAATCCGGGCGTATGAATCTTGAGAATCTGGCTTTTTCCTTGAGGGGGATCGTTGCTGATCTGGTGGCGACGCATCGCCTGGCGGTCAGTCAAAAGCGTCTGGAGTTCCTTATATCCCTTGGGGCAGATGTGCCGGATGTGCTGGTGGGCGATGTGGTGCGACTGCGGCAGATCGTCAGTAATCTGCTGAGCAATGCCATCAAATTCACAGATAAGGGGCATGTCCTGCTGGAGGTGCGCCGTTTGCCTGAGATGGTGGTCGGGGATGGACGCAGCATGTTCCGCTTTGCTGTTCATGACACCGGCATTGGTATACCTGAAGATAAGCAACCTCTTTTGTTTGAGAAATTCGTGCAAGCCGACAGTTCGATCACGCGCGTCTATGGTGGCACGGGTCTGGGCCTGACGCTGGTCAAGAGACTGGCGGAGATGATGGGGGGTGGGGTGGAGTTTTACAGTGTGCAAGACGGCGGCAGTCAATTTGCGGCGCGCGTGCCGTTCATGGTCGCGGCTGTTCAGGCTGCCGACGTGCCTGAATGGCCGCTGACCTCACCATCGGCGGCGCGCGTATGGGTTCTCCATGCCTATCCGTTTTCCCATGAGATTCTAGGCGACATGCTAAGCGACCTGGGGGTCGAAACGCGATTCGCCCTGTCGTGCGATTCTTTGATAGATGGCCTTGGACGGGATTCTCGAGACGGCGCACGGGTGGATGCCGTTCTGGTCGACGATGCGCATGGTTTGTTGAATAGACAGACCTTGATTCAACGTTTGATCCCATTGTTCGAGGAAGGTTTTTGTCCTCCTGTGGTGATGATGGTGGCATCTGGCGATGCGCAAGCTACAAAGGCAGAACAAGGGCCTGTGATTGTTAAGCCTGTTCTGCCCACATCTTTGTGCCAAGTCTTGTCCGGTTTGCACGGTCAGCCTGTACAGATCAAATCCACACGGAAAGTGGATGACAGGGGCGTGGATGCGAATGAGTCTTGTGCTAGTGCGCCGCCGCAGGATTATGTGCTGGTGGTCGATGATGATCCGTTTTCACAAAAAATCGTCCGGCAGGTGCTGCATCGGATGAACTTGGCAAGCGTTAATGCCAGCAACGGTCACGAGGCTTTGGAGGCTATCCGGTGTGCGCGGCCTTCCCTGATCGTGATGGATATTAACATGCCGCATCTGACTGGGCTTGATGTCACGCGGCAACTTCGTAGTCAGGAGGCCGAGCAGAGGCTTTCCCCTATTCCCATCCTTGCCCTGACGGCCAAGGCCATGCAGGGCGACCGAGAGCTATGTTTACGCGCTGGGATGAACGACTATTTATCTAAGCCAGTTCTGTTGCCGGAATTGCAAAGAAAAATCGCCCATCTAATTAGCGGGAAGAATTAAACGCTAGATTGATAACCTCTTATTAATATATATTCTTCAGGTTGTATATGTCCTCGTCTGTCTATGGGCTCTTTCATGATGAACGACTCGCCTTCTTTGCCGGCTTCTGCCTCAGTTCACGAGATACTAAGGCGCTGGATGGAATTATCGGAGCTGGAGAAACGCAGCTTTATGGCGTTGGCTCATGAGTTAAGCGATGTATCGGATTTTGTCGAGAAAAGCGCCATCACTCTGGGCGAGCAATTCACGCGCCTGGCCAGCTCGGCCCAAACGCAGATTCAAAGCACCGAGAAGATTCTGGATATCGCGGGAGGCATTGAGTATGACGGCCAGCGCATCCGTATGAGCGATGTGACCGATATGGCCGATACGCTCCTCAATGACATCATCTCGTCGATCTATCTGTTGTCGAAGAACGCCATGACCATGGTCTATGGTCTGGATGACGTGGTGCTGGCCCTGGATGACGTGAAAACATCCATGACCGGCATTCAACGCATCAACCGTCAGACCAATTTCTTGGCCTTGAACGCCGCCATCGAGGCGCAACGCGCGGGCAAGGCGGGTAGGACTTTTAAGGTGGTGGCGGACGAGGTGCGCGATCTGTCGCGCTCGACCAACCAGTTGTCGCTGTCCATCACCCGGCATGTCGGCGTGGTGGCCGATGGCGTCGAACGCAATAGGCAGATGCTGAAAGATATCGCCACTATTGATCTGTCGCCGTATCTGGCATCCAAGGATCGCTTGAAAAAACTGAATTCTCTGCTCGCGGAGCAAAGCGAGGAATTGGGCGAGATGGTGCGGCATGTGGAAGAGGGTATCGGCGCGTTCTCAAGCACCGTCGCGCAGATGATCACCGACATGCAATTTCAAGACCGAGCGCGTCAGCATCTGGGGCATGTGGTGGAGGTGTTGGGGGTTCTGGGCGAGGCCATCGCCGCCATGCAAGGCCAAGCCTATCAATATGCCCCGGAGGGCAGCGGAGCAATTATTCTGGATTCCGGCACGCTGGAGCGTCTGTCAGAAGTGTGCAAGCTATCGCAGTTGCGCCGGCAGTTTCTGGATGCGGTTGTGCAAGATGGTTGCCCACCATCGGGGGGATCCTCTCTGGCCGGGGCCGACACCTCGGGCAGCGTGGAACTCTTTTAGAACAAGGGGAAGATTGCGGCCATGCGCTACGACACAGAACAACACGGCGACGGTCTCCGGCTTCGGTTGCGAGATCGGTTTACCTTTGCGGATTATCCGGCCTTCCGCCATCTATGCACCGACATTGAGCGGGGCGGGGCGCTACGGATTGAGATCAATGTATCAGAGATGGAGTTCCTGGATTCCTCGGCCATCGGCATGCTGCTTATTCTTCACGACGAAACGGCTACACGCCAAGGCAAGCTGACCATCATTCACCCGCGCGGCCAGGTTAGGCGCGCCCTGGAGATTGCAGCGGCCAAGACCCTTTTGAACATCGTGTTGGGACCGGAGAGCGAGGAAGATCATCATGGCGGATAATGCTGTTCTCTCGCTTTATAGCGGCTGCGTACGTTTGGATCCTCCCGTGACGGACGAGGCTTTGGCAGAATTAGCGAATGGCTCTTGGCGCCTGGCCTACGAAGGTCATGACTCCAGCACGATGCAAGGTGTGGAGATCACCGAGGACGGATTGACCCTGATCGTCAGCACAGCCAGCGCTTGGCGCTGCTCTCTGGCACGAGCAGTGGCAGGATTGCTGGCCCAAAGACTGGGAAATGTGACAGGCGGCGTGGTGGACGATATGGAGCTGGCCTTGCATGAGGCTATCTGCAATGCCGTCTTCCACGGCAATTTGGACATGGATGAAACCACGCGTGTGACGCCAGCCGCTATGGATTTTTATCATCAGCACGCCCAAGAGCGTTTGGCCGATCCGCGTCTGGCCGCACGTCGCGTCATCATTCGGGCATCTTGGACCGAGGACGACATCACTTTGACCATCCAAGACGAAGGGACAGGCGAAGGACTGCAGCGTTTACGTGCCAAAAGCTGCGATCCCTGCTACGCCAGCCAGCGTCTAGGTGGACATGGCTTGCGGCTGATGCAAAGCCTGACGCAGGCCCTGGTCATAGATCCGGCACGGCGCCGTGTGATTTTGGTATTTTCGCGCCTAGGGGCTCAGATCGATCAAGATACGCAGCGCGTGACGCACCGTCTGGTTTCGACTTCAGATGGATTGGTCTCGCAGGAGGATCTGGACGCTTGCCACATTGTGGTCGTGGACGACGTGGCCGCCAACGTGCAGATGATCGGTCGGTTTCTGCGCGAGGCGGGTTGGTCACGCATCACTCATGCGCGCGACGGCGAGCAGGCCCTGGCGTTGCTGGGGGCAGGGCCGGTCGATCTGGTGCTGCTGGACGTGGCCATGCCCGGCATAGACGGATTCGAAGTCTGCCGTCGTATCCGTCAGGATATGCATCTTGTCGATCTGCCGGTGGTGATGCAAACGGCCTTCACGGGGATGCGCGAACGCCAGCAAGCCTTTGCCTGCGGGGCCACGGATTATGTCACTAAGCCCCTTGATTATACCGAACTCACCGCGCGATTGCGCGTGCATTTGGCCAAACGCCTGTTGATTCGGACCTTGCGCGCCTATCATGATCGTTTGGCGCGCGACCTGGACTTGGCTCGCGCCATGCAGTGCGAGGCTCTTCCTTCGTCCTCACAGATACAAGCGATTGGCGAGGTCTTGCCTGTGCAGGTGCAGGGCGTGTACCAGCCCTGCTCGGAACTGGCCGGAGATGTGTGGGGCGTGGAAGCCCTCCCCGGCGGCTTGTGCAGCCTGTTTCTGGCGGATGTCAGCGGCCATGGCGTAGGCGCGGCCATCAACGCCTTTCGTCTGCAAACGCTTATTCGCCTGGAGAGTGCAACTATTCGCCGCGACCCGGCGCGCATGCTGGATTCGCTGAATCGGCAATTGGCCGACATGCTGCATCCCGGGCAGTTCGTGGCCATGTTCTACGGGGTGGTGGACACCGCTGCCCATACGCTGCATTGGTCCGCGGCAGGAATGCCCGATCCCGTGCTACGTATCTCTTCTTCTGTGCCCACGCGTACGCTGGACGCCAGCGGAGTGCCGCTGGGAATGCGTCCGCATAGCCAATATCATTCCCAGACAACGGCTTTCCCTCCTGGATCGTATCTTTTGCTCTATAGCGATGCTTTGCTGGAAACCGGAACGAAGACCGGAGACTATCCCACCGCAGCCATGGTGGCTCAATGGCTGGACCGGCAAGATCCCTTCGCCACGCCGCAGGCAGTTCTAGATGCGCTGCTCGGCCACTCGTTGCTGGGCGGCGCTCACCTGACTCCCCAGGACGATTTAACCATGGTTTGTTTGCGACATGAATAGGCATGGTCGGCAATAGACGCCGGCACAGCCCGCCCCTGTCCGTGAAAATGGCTGCATCTCGTGGCAAAGACTGCTAAAAAGAGCTACGGTAATCCGCCATGAGATGACAAAGGGGTATCCTTGGTTATGCCTGTCTTTCAAATTCGCGGGATGCGCGGCGCGACAATCGTGCTGCTTGGGGTTCTGGCAACTGGGTGCGAGCCGCCCTCATGGGTGCCTATCGTGGAGTCCCCGGGCATCACCGGGGCCAGGCATTTGAACATAATGGAAAGCGAGGGACTGTTGCATCCGTCACCGCTTCCCGTGTTCCGCCTTTCACCCACGCCGCCGCCGTCGCCGTTGGTCGAGGCGTTCCCGGGCTATGTGCCGCCTTATATGGCATGGCGCGTTGGACATTGGGAATGGAGCGAGCAAGGTTATGTGTGGCAGACAGGACAATGGGTAAAACGTCCGCATCCCACGGCGGTGTTGGTGCCCGACCGTTGGTATCCGCATAAGTTTGGATGGGCCTTTGCGTCCGCGTATTGGCAGTAACCGCCACCCACAGGCGTGCCATAGACGCGCGGTGTGTTGCGCGGCCTTTCTGCTGTTGATCCTGGATGTGATGGGGGCGCCTAAGGCGGCGCATGCTTCATCCAGCCTGTATTATGCTCCACCTGAACAGATCAGCGTCGGTCTATCGGTCATGTTTCGTGGCTATGCCAAGGTGCTGGGCCTGTTCCGGCAGGGCAGTGCGCGCTTTCTGTTCGATCCCGAGAGCAGGATGGTCTCGCGCTTCACATTGGTGCTGGATGCAGGCAGCCTGGATTTCTCCAATGTACAGCATCGCCAGGATTGGCTGTCCGCCGATATGCTCGCTGCGGCGCAATTTCCCGAGATCGTCCTCTCCACAGCCAACACACCGCAAAGCGTGACTCGTCAAGGGGGGCCGCTGGAGGGAACGTTGTCTTTGCGCGGCACGACAAAACCCGTCACCGCCCAAATTCGCTTTAACAAGGCGGCGGATGTGGCAGATAGCCAAAGCTGGCTCGGTCGTCCCGATAACGCCGTCGGACTCTCCATGATCGTGCGACTACGCCGCAGCGATTTCGGATTCGACAAAGGTCTTGACAAAGAATGGTTCGGGAACGAATTAGAGATGGTGATCGAGATCGAAGCCACAAGGCAGGATTGAAGCGCCATGTCATCGGTATTGGGCCATACGGAAACATTCATCGACAAGGTTTCCTCGGCCAAGACGATTGATGCCGTTTTTGACGCTTTGCGTGAGCAGGTCGATCGGCTGGGATTCGCGCATTTTTGCTATTATCTGATCCGTCCGCCGCAAGAAGGCATGGGAGGTGTGGTCATCTCCTCGTATCCCCATGATTGGCGCGTACGTTACCGAGAACGCTGCTATGCCAAACATGATTTGGCCTTGATCAGCGCCAATGAGAGCCTTTTGCCGGTGGATTGGGACAAGCTGAAAAAGAATCCGCGCATCACATCCACCCAGACTCTCATTTTTACCGAGGCGGCCTCGGTAGGTATCCGCTCGGGCGGGACGGTTTCAATTCGTGGGCCTGGTCATGGCCTGGCCAGCTTCAGCGTCTCGACCGCGCAAAATGACGGGTCTTTTGCCAAATTATGGGCCGAGTATCGACACGAAGTCCATCTGATGGCCACCTACGCCCATGAGAAGATCATGAGCATTCTGCTAAGCCAGCCACAGAATCGTGACAAGGTCGTGCGCCTAAGCCAACGGGAAAAGGAATGCCTGTTATGGGCCGCGCGGGGCAAGACCAATTGGGAAACCGCCGCCATCTTGGGGATCACCAGCAATACCGTGTCCGAACATATCCGCCATATCACCCGCAAAATGGGCGTCTATCACAAAACCCATGCCGTCGCCCGCGCCATCATGGATGGGTTGATCGCGCCATAAGGAATTTTCCGTTGTTGAAGCCTTGGGAACCAAGGCGCGCTTCTATAGATTATACGAAATGCTCTTAGAACGCATAGGATACTGTGCCATGGGCGATGACGGCTTCACGGATAGATGATAGGCAGATGGAGTTTCACTCCGAGGCATTTCCGCCGCGTGGATCAGGCCCGATCCGATGCCCGCAAACACAAATGCGCCGCAAATGGCGGCGTTCTTAATATTTTTTGCCCCCATCATCATGCCTAATGTGCCGCCGGCAACAGCGCCAACGCAAGCCTGAAACCCCGTCGTCAGAACGGTATCAACGGCTTTGACGACACCCACGGCATATTGGTGGATATACGGTCCCACCAAGGGAAGTTGACTCATAGCCGTTGTGATTTGTGCATTGTTTGAAAATAAATCCCAGACCGTCGCGCCAACGATCCCGGCAGCACACAAGACAACTTTATTGGAGGCAAATTCCGCTAATGGGCTGATTTTATTCATCGTTACCCCCCACAAATTTAATTGATATTATATCGTAATGCATTCTATTATTTTCATCAATAGCAACACATAGAATAACGAGACATGCGAACATCAGAAGATACCGACGAACCCGGCCCAGATTCATTCCGCCTTACCATTGGCCAGATAAAGGGCCCCCCTATTCGCTGATGCTCCATCCGATCCAGCGGTTACGGACGTTTTGATAATGGGGATCGGGATCATAGGCAGCGGTAGGCAGGGACAAGGTGGCGACGTTCAGGCGGCCTGTGGCGGCGTAGAGGCGCAATTGGGCGACGGTGGCGTCATGCTCGGCGCGCACCAGGCCGGTGCGGGCGTCCAGCAATTCCTGTTCGGCGTTCAGCACATCCAAGACCGTGCGGGTGCCGACCTCGGATTCCTGACGCACCCCTTCCAGCGCCAAGGTGCTGGCCTTGACCTGGGACTTGCGCGAGTCGACCGACGAGCGGGTGGCGCGCAAAGCCTCGAACGCGCGAATGGCCTCTTCGCGCGTGGCGCGGCGCGCCTCGTCCAGTTCCATTTGCTTTTGGTTGGCTTGCTGCTGGGCACCGCGCAAACGCGCATATTCCGCGCCGGATTGATACAAGGGCACGCGCATGTGCATCTGCACCTGGGCGGCATCGCTGGCCCCCTTCACGCCCATCGATGTCTCCCAAGAACGCTGCGCGCCTGCCGTCAAAGACAGATCAGGCAGCAATTCGGACTGGGTGGCCTCGACCTGGCTTTGCGCGGCGGCCACCGCCATGATGGCGGATTGCACATTGGGGTTGGCGCTTTCCGCCTGCTGCACGGCCTCATCCAAATTGATTTCCGCAAGGGCCAATTCCGGCTGGGACAGATTCTGCGGCTCGCTTCCGACCAGACGCTGATAGGCGGCACGGCTGGCAAATAACGCACCTTGCGACTCGACCCGATCCGAACGGGCGCGGGCCAGGCGCGCCTCGGATTGGCTGACATCGGTGCGGGTGATCTCACCCACCTCGAAACGGTCGCGCGAGGCTTGTAATTGGCGTTCCAATACCTGTTCGTTATTGCTGGCCAAGTCAAAAACCGATTGATCGCGCAGAACGTCCAAATAGGTCGTGGCCGCAGACAACAATAAGGACTGTTCCTGCGCGTCCAATTGCGCCCGTTGAGCCTTCATGCTGTTTTCGGCTGTGTCGATGGCCGACTGGATGCGTCCGAAACGCCAAATGGGCTGCGTGGCCTGAATGCCCAGGCTGCGCGGCGTCATATCGTTATCGCTTGTCGGATCTTCGGTGGCCGTACGGCTCAGCCCCGCCGATCCATTGGCCTCTAGATTAGGACGGCGACCCGCCTCGGCCTCGGACACCTTCTCATCGGCGGCGCGCAAAGCGGCGCGAGCGGCGGCCAGGCTGGGATTCTGGCTATAGGCCTGGGCCAAAGCCTCTTGCAAGCTATCGGCACGAACGGGCGCGGCCCATCCGATCATCGCCGTCGAGGCCAGTAAGGCCCACATCCAAGCCGTCTTGCGCATCTGTTTCATGGCCATTGTCTCCTGCTCTATCTTTTTTATCGTCTTCAATAACGCGGCACGCTCGGATCCACCATCCGGCTCCAAGCGTCGACCCCGCCCAGCAGATTGTGAACCTGAACATAGCCGTGTTCTTGTAACCAGGCTACAGCGCATGCGCTGCGTCCGCCGTGATGGCAATGCACCACGATGCGCGCATCACGGGGCAATTCGCAGCATCGCTCGTCCAACTGCACCAGCGGGATATGGATTGTCTCAGGCAAATGGGCCTTTTCGACTTCCCAAGGCTCGCGCACATCCACCACCACCACGGGAGAACCGCAACGCAAAGCCTCGGCCAAATCATCGACCGTCACATCCTGCCCGTCTTTCCAAAGCGGTGCCGGACTGGCTTGGAGCGTCATGCCCATGATGCTGTTGGTCTCCTTAGCAACAAAACTGCCTTTCAGATTAGGGGTTTTTGCCTGAGAAGGCAAAATGTTATCGGTCTAACAAGGACATGGCGCGCGTTAACAGGACCTGCAGTTCCTCCAGACGAAACGGTTTTTCTAAAGTACCGATGACTTGAAGCCCATCACGGTTGGCCTTTTCCTGAACGGGCACAATGTATTGTCCCGCATAACCGCTCATCAGGATCACCAAAGGGGGGTGCGGCGACTGCTCCAAACGATTGACCAGCTCGATGCCGTCCATCTCGGGCATCACGATATCCAAGACCAGAACATCCGGCGTTTTTTGTGCGGCGGCGTCGAAATACTCGGCCGCGCTCATGGATTGATGGGTATCGAATCCCATGCCTTCAGCCACTTCGATGACGAAAGCGCCAATATCGGCCTGGTCATCCACCACGGCCAAAAGCGGCTTGGCCACGCAAGGAACATGAGGGGGTGATATGGACATCCGTCGCGTTCTCCTTCATTCCGAGAATACTTCTTATCGTCTTAGCAATTCGTTTCCACACCCTCGTCTGGGACGAATGATTATGCAGATGCGGAAAACACCCGTGCAAACCATGCGCCAGTTATCCGGCCGTCACTTTGCGCTGGCGTGTGAGACGCTCAAAATCCTCACCGGCATGAAAGGATGAACGGGTGAAGGGAGAACTGGAAACCATCGCAAAGCCGCGCCCGCGCGCCAAGGCCGCGTAATCGTCAAACTCCTCGGGCGGCACAAAGCGCGCCACCTCGGCATGTTTGGGCGTGGGTTGCAGATATTGGCCGATGGTCAGGAAATCGACATCGGCGGCGCGCAAATCGTCCATGACCTGCAACAGCTCTTCCCGCGTTTCGCCAAGCCCCACCATCAGGCCGGATTTGGTGATACGGTTCGGGTCCAGTTCCTTGACCATCTGCAACAGGCGCAGCGAAGTAAAGTAACGCGCGCCAGGACGAATAGACGGATACAGGCGCGGCACCGTCTCGAGATTGTGGTTGAAGACATCGGGCGCGGCACGCACAACGGTTTCAATGGCCCCCGGTTTGCGCATGAAATCGGGGGTTAGGACCTCGATGGTTGTGTCGGGCGCAGCGGCGCGTACGGTGGCGATGGTGCGGGCGAAATGCTCGGCACCGCCATCGTCCAGATCGTCACGATCCACCGAGGTGATCACCACATGCGCCAATCCCAGTTTAAGAACCGCTTGGGCCAGACGCTCCGGCTCGTGCGGGTCCAGGCGGTCGGGCAACCCGGTGGAGACATTGCAAAAGGCACAAGCGCGTGTGCAGACGGAACCCAGGATCATGAAAGTGGCGTGGCGATGCTTCCAGCATTCGCCGATATTGGGGCATGCCGCCTCCTCGCATACGGTGGTTAGGCCCATGGCGCGGATGGTGGCGTGGGTTTCGTCGAAGGCACCAGGCCCTGGCGCGCGCACGCGCAGCCATTCAGGCTTGCGGCCCCATGTGGTGGGATTGTCGGGACGGTGCGCCTTTTCCGGGTGGCGGGGACGCGGCGAAGATTCGGTCATCCTGGGCATGATCCTTGGCGGTGACGCGACATTCTAGACCGTCTCCAGCTCGGCGTCCCAATACAAAAAGTCGCGCCAGCTGGTATGCAGATAATTGGGCGGAAAGCATCGCCCATGCGCCTGCAATTCATAACTGTTCGGACGCCAAGGCGGACGACGCAACCGCATGCCGCTTTGCGCCAGCGTCCTGTTTCCCTTTTGCAGATTGCACGAAGTGCAGGCCGCCACCACATTCGTCCAGCCGGTTCGTCCGCCCTGACTGCGGGCAAGGACGTGATCGAAGGTCAGCTCGCGCACGCCCGGACGCGCGCCGCAATATTGACAGGCAAAGTCATCGCGCAAGAAAACGTTGAATCGCGTAAAGGCGGGCCAGGGCGGCGTCGGCGCGTAGTCACGCAAGGCAACAACGCTGGGCAACCGCATCGAGATGCGCGGCGAGCGAATCGGGCGCTCATATTCCGATAGGACGACCACACGGCCCAACACCACGGCTTTGATCGTTTCTTGCCATGGCCACAAAGAGAGCGGGAAATAGCTAAGGGGACGAAAATCAGCATTAAGGACCAAGGCTGGACAAGCCTGCAGAGGAATATCGGCGTCACGAACGCCGGGGATCACCTGTTTCTCCTAGCGGGTCGTGCCGCATGCGAGGTCCTTGGGTGGCGCATGATGTCATATGAACGCCGTGGGGTCTTTGTCATGCCGAATACTCTGACGCGATCAGGCGGAGGGCGCAAGTGGGGCGTAACGGCATAACCGCTACGCCCTCGTTTGCCTTCAGGTCTTAGCGGACGCCAAGGACCTGATAAAAGTAGAACCCGGTATAGCTGGCGGTGTTTGATTGATAGCAGCCGGCCATCTTGCCGGCGAGGCCCGCAGGAATGGTCAAGCAGGTGGCCTCGGCTATGGTCGTGGGGTTGCCCACATCTGCGACGGCAGGTGTGGCGCCATTGCCCAAGTAGGTGTTTAGCTGCGTGCACATGGTGGCGTCCGTCACCGCGATCACAGCCACGCGCTTGGACGTCGTGGCTGTGCAGCCTGCGCCACCCAAATTCGTGATATTCGCGTATGGATAGGTCCAGCTGGAACCGCTCTTGGCCACTTTGGTCGAGGGTGGGTTGACGCCGCCGCCAGAAGGAGAGAACAGATCCACCGCATTGACGGTGT
This sequence comes from Alphaproteobacteria bacterium, assembly GCA_016699305.1. NCBI lineage: Bacteria > Pseudomonadati > Pseudomonadota > Alphaproteobacteria > Alphaproteobacteria bacterium. Next base: position 854,234 of record CP064970.1, on the reverse strand, counting down.
TGGTGGCACCGATGACCACGCTGTTGTAGCCTGTCTCCAAGCCCATCAGGCGATCAAATCCGATCTTCAGGTTCTGACCGATATCGAGCATCGCCGCCGCATTGGCGCGCGCCGCTTCCGATGTCGACGATGCCGTAAAGGAACCACTTCCCGCCGCGATGGCCGAAGCCAGCACAGCCAGGATGGCCACGATGAACAGGATGGGCCCGATGGCAATACCTGCCTGCGGGTTGGTCCTGGCACATACCACACACATTTGCATAACAACATCGGGATGCATGACAACCTCCTGGGCAACTCGCCAGAATTGGCGGACTAGAATTAGTCCGTTATTTATATTGGTAAACGTATAAAATGAAAAGATGGTTAACATGCAAAAAAAAAGCGCGGCAGAATAGCCTGCCGCGCCTTGTTTGCCTTCAGGCCTTAGCGGACGCCAAGGACCTGGTAAAAGTAGAACCCGGTATAGCTGGCGGTGTTCGATTGATAGCAGCCGGCCATCTTGCCATCCAAACCGGCGGGAATGGCCAAACAGGTGGCCTCGGCTATGGTTGTGGGGTTGCCCACGCCGGAAACGGCAGGCGTTGCGCCATTGCCCAAGTAGGTGTTCAGCTGCGTGCACATGGTGGCGTCCGTCACTTCGATTACCGCCACGCGCTTGGATGTCGTGGCGGTGCAGCCTGCGCCACCCAGAGCGCCTATATTCGCGTATGGATAGGTCCAGCTGGCACCGCTCTTGGCCACTTTGGTCGAGGGTGGGTTGACGCCGCCGCCAGAAGGAGAGAACAGATCCACCGCATTGACGGTGTTGGTGGCACCGATGACCACGCTGTTGTAGCCTGTCTCCAAGCCCATCAGGCGATCAAATCCGATCTTCAGGTTCTGACCGATATCGAGCATCGCCGATGCATTGACACGCAACGCTTCCGATGTCGTAGAACCGGAAAACGTCCCGCTACCCGCCGCGATGGCCGAAGCCAACACAGCCAGGATGGCCACGATGAACAAGATGGGCCCGATGGCAATGCCTGCCTGCGGGTTGGTCCTGACATTCACTTGCATGACAACCTCCAAAGAAACTCGCCATAAGGATCGGCCCGGATCAGGCCCATTCACTATAATTGGTAAATGCAAAAAATAAAAAGATAGTTAACACGCCACAAAAAAAAGCGCGGCAGGATGTCCCGCCGCGCCTCGTTTGGCTTTCAGGTCTTAGCGGACGCCAAGGACCTGATAAAAGTAGAACCCGACAAACCCCACAGTGGTTGATTCATAGCAGCCGGCCATCTTGCCGGCGAGGCCCGCAGGAATGGTCAAGCAGGTGGCCTCGGCCACGGTCGTGGGATCGCCCACAGCCGCGGCGGCAGGCGTTGCGCCATTGCCCAAGTAGGTGTTTAGCTGCGTGCACATGGTGGCGTCCGTCACCGCGATCACCGCCACGCGCTTGGACGTCGTGGCTGTGCAGCCTGCGCCACCCAAATTCGTGATATTCGCGTATGGATAGGTCCAGCTGGCACCGCTCTTGGCCACTTTGGTCGAGGGTGGGTTGACGCCGCCGCCAGAAGGAGAGAACAGATCCACCGCATTGACGGTGTTGGTGGCACCGATGACCACGCCGTTGTAGGCCGTCTCCAAGCCCATCAGGCGATCAAATCCGATCTTCAGGTTCTGACCGATATCGAGCATCGCCGCCGCATTGGCGCGCGACGCTTCCGATGTCGACGATGCCGTAAAGGAACCACTTCCCGCCGCGATGGCCGAAGCCAGCACAGCCAAGATGGCCACAACAAACAAGATGGGTCCGATGGCAATACCTGCCTGCGGGTTGGTCCTGACACTCACTTGCATGACGACCTCCTGAGAAACTCACATGGGAAACGGGGGACAAGAGCGGTAACAGGCTAACCCCATTCCCATGGATTGGTAAATGAAGAAGATAAAGAAAAAGTTAACATGCTGTTTCTTCTTTCATTTTTTAACCAATCCCATTGGAGGTAGGTGCCGGGACACATGTCCTCTTCCGGGGATATTCGACGAATCGGGATGAGGCCCGGATCAGAAGGTCGAGCCTCATTCCCTTGTTCGCTCCGCGGTTGCCAGAAACATCAGGCATCCACCATCAGATCTTCGGGATTTTTGGTCTGCTCCGAGATCAGTGTTTTCAGACGTTGTAAGGCACGGACTTCCAATTGGCGGACACGCTCTTTACTAACTTTCAAGGCCACTCCCAGTTCTTCCAAGGTAGCCGAGTCTTCACTGAGGCGACGGCGGCGGATGATCTCGCGATCTCTATCGGGCAGGGCCGCCAGCGCCTTGTCCAGCCATTCCCGGCGTAGACGTCCGTCATGATCCTCCATCGTGGCCTGTTCCGGAGAAGGACCGGCATCCACCAAGCGTTCCTGCCACTCCATATCGCCCTCGCGCGACATAGGCGCGTTGAGGGATTGATCGCCCGCCGAGAGGCGGTTTTCCATATCTTCAATCTCACGTTCGGAAATGCCCGTTTGCTTGGCCAAGCGCGTGCGTCCCTCTCCCGTCAAACGGCCCTCAGGAGTCCACTGGGCGATGCGCGCGCGCAAGCGACGCAAATTGAAGAACAGGGTCTTTTGAGCCAGCGTGGTGCCGGTGCGAACGATGGACCAGTTGCGCAGTACGTAGTCTTGCATCGCGGCGCGGATCCACCATGAGGCGTAAGTGGAGAAACGTAAGCCCCGCTCGGGCTCGAAACGCGCGGCGGCCTGCAGCAGACCGATCACGCCTTCTTGCACCAGATCGCCCATCGGCAAACCGTAGGGACGAAAGCGTGTCGCCATCGCCACCGAGAGGCGCATATAGGGTTTGATGAGACGATGCAGAGCTTTTTCATCGCCATGCCCCCGCCATTGGCGGGCCAGTTCCAATTCCTCTTCGCGTTCCAACAACGGCACAGCCATGCTGGCACGGATGAAAGCCTGATTCGCTTTGCGGGTTTGAGGGTCGTCGATATAAGCCATGATTGGTTCTCCCTGTGTGAGGCAAGACACCCAATCCGCCTATCCCTTTTGGGATCCAACGGACATGTGAGCATCCTAACAGGAAAAATGGGATTTGTCATATATGGTTTAGATCAATTCTAATATAGAAATAACGATAAGGAAACGATCATGAAAACGCATATTCCATACCAATGACAGGAGGTAATGGATGGGGCTGTGCAGATTTCTTCTGACGGGATGCGGGCGGCTTTTTGTCATTCAGCACCGCGTTTCGTGCAGTATGACCGATCGCGCAAGTCACCCCTAAAGATTGAATGCGCCCTGCACTGGAATTGGATTCAGTAGCCTCGGTCGCACGACTAAATCCCTTCATAAGTGCTTGCAGCGTTCCCCGATGACTGGCGATTTCATGCCATTTACGCGCGACCAAGGTGGCCTCCGTCAATTCAATGGCAGTATCTGCAAAGTACCCCTCAAGACGCGGATACATATGGGTTGCATCCATCAACATCGGAATCACATATTCCTCTGTTTCCTCAACATACGGACCAATCCGGGCAGGGTTCAAGCCTAAGACCGTATGAAAATTATGCCGTCTATCGCTTCCTTTGATGACAATCGCCCCGACACGGATTCTTTCTGGCCCGCTATAGTTTGCGATTTCATGATAATAACGAGCTATTGTAAAGCCTGGATCCGACTTATCCTTCGATACAAGCCGGACCATTTCCGCAGCATTCAAGCCATATTTTCTTTGTATTTCTTTACCACTCATTCCCTTGTCTTCTATGCCATCGTGTAGAGCGCAGGCGATCACGACATCATCAAAGAATTTCCTGCCATATGCCGAAACTATCAGTCTTTTATAGCGGCCGACGTGACGTGCCACCTCAAGCGGATGCGCCCCTTCCGGAGTCACCCCGTCTTTGCGATAGCCGTCAAAGCGCATGTGCATTTCTTTCAATGCTTGGACAGCACGAGGAAAGCTAGAAAGCTTGGCGACAAAGGCATCGTACCGCGTTTGGTAGATGACGGCTTCTCTGACGCGCAACAGGTCCAAGGCTTGTTGGTTTTCCAGCATGTGTATCGAATCAGCCCCAGCCTGACAGGGAGAGGCCTGGGAAGAAATTGTTTTGGGCATGGACAGAACTCTATCTGGATGATGGGGTGAAACCAGGACCGTATGTAATCTATTGCGTAAGGGGCTTCAAGCAAGCTCAACGGCAGTTGCACAATGCCTATAAAACCGCTAGGCATGACACTGACACGTTCAGAATCACCAAGGACGCAAAGGCCAAACAGGTATGCCGCAAAGTGGAAAGAAAACAAGGCGCAACGCGGTGGTCGGGCCTGCCCATGTGGTGGCGGGACGCTATGCCTTGGCTTTGTTCCGCTCGGCGGAGGCGGCCGGTCAGCTGCATCAGATCGAGGACGAGGCGGACGCACTGAAACGCTTGCTGGCCAACAGCACCGTCCTGCAAGACCTGGTGCGCAACCCGCTTTATGACTGCGACGACAAAGTGGACTTAATGCGACAACTTGCCGCACATGCCAAATTGTCGCCTTTGATGAGCAAATTTCTGGGTGTGCTGGCGCAGCGTCGCCGGCTGAATCTGCTGGGTGTCGTATTGGATGATATCCTGGCGCGCCTGTTCAGCCATCGGGGCCGCCGCCTGACCGTAGTGACCAGCACGCGCCCCATGCCGGAGGCGCGCATGGCGCAGCTGCAACAGGCGATGGAAGCGGTGCAAGGCCCCGGCGTCGTGTTAGAGGCCCACACGGACCCTAGCCTACTTGGCGGCCTGACTATCGAAACGGGCGGGCATTTGTATGATGCGTCGATCAAACGGCGTCTGGCTTTGATGAGCCGACGGATGAAGGAGGTCTCTTAAGATGCAAATCACGTTGGATACGGCGGAAATCTCGGCCCTGCTGCGGCAGCGCATCGAAACTTTCGGCGTCGAGACCGAGATGGAGGAAATCGGCCGCGTGGTCACCGTCGGCGACGGCGTGGCGCGTATTTTCGGCCTTGATTCGGCCCAGGCGGGCGAAATGCTGGAATTCGAATCCGGCGTGCGCGGCATGGCGCTGAACTTGGAAATCGATACGGTAGGAGCCGTGATCTTCGGCGACGACCGCGACATTCATGAAGGCGATATCGTGCGCCGCACAGGCCGCATCATCGAGGTCATAACGGGCGAGGCCTTGTTGGGCCGCGTTGTGGACGGGCTGGGCAATCCCATCGACGGCAAAGGTCCGTTGGTTGGCGACCAAAAAAAGCAGCGCGTCGAGATGAAGGCTCCGGGCATCATCACCCGCCTCTCGGTCAGCGAACCGATGCAAACTGGCCTGAAGGCCATCGACTCGTTGGTGCCCATCGGTCGCGGCCAGCGTGAGCTGATCATCGGCGATCGCCAAACCGGCAAGACCGCCTTGGCGCTTGACGCCATCTTGAATCAAAAAGGACCAAACGCCGCAGGCGACCCCAAGACCAAGCTGCATTGCATCTATGTGGCCATCGGTCAAAAGCGGTCCACCGTGGCGCGTATCGTCAAGACGCTCGAAGACAACGGGGCGATGGATTATTGCACCGTGGTCGCCGCCACCGCATCGGACCCCGCTCCCATGCAGTTCCTGGCACCCTATGTCGGCTGCGCCATGGGCGAATATTTCCGCGACAGTGGCCGCCACGCCTTGATCGTTTATGACGATTTGTCCAAGCATGCCGTGGCCTATCGTCAGATGTCCTTGCTGTTGCGCCGTCCCCCCGGGCGCGAGGCCTATCCCGGCGACGTGTTCTATTTGCATTCGCGCCTGTTGGAACGTGCCGCCAAGATGAATGATGAGAACGGCGGCGGTTCCCTGACGGCGCTGCCCATCATCGAAACTCAGGCGGGCGACGTGTCGGCCTATATCCCGACCAATGTCATCTCGATCACCGACGGCCAGATCTTTTTGGAATCCGGCCTGTTCTATAAGGGCATTCGCCCGGCGGTGAATGTGGGCATCTCGGTCAGCCGCGTCGGCTCGGCCGCGCAGATCAAGGCCATGAAGAAGGTGGCCGGCTCCATCAAGCTGGAATTGGCCCAATACCGCGAAATGGCCTCTTTCGCACAGTTCTCATCCGATCTTGACGCCTCGACCCAGCGCCTATTGGCGCGCGGCGCGCGCCTGACCGAATTGCTCAAGCAAGGGCAATATTCGCCCCTGTCCGTTGAGGAACAGGTGGTGGTGCTGTTCGCGGGCGTGCATGGCTATCTGGATAAGGTCGCCGTGGACGCCGTGGTCCGGTACGAGGCCGGCTTGCGTCATCACTTTGAGACCGCCGCCCCCGAGCTTGTGGAAGAAATCCGCATCAAGCACGACATCAGCACCGAGCTGGAAGGCAAACTGCGCCGCGTGATCGAGGATTACACGAAGACGTTTGTGTAAGAGCACCCTTCAAAGGTCCGTCTGGCCTAGGCCGAACCGATTGGTAATTTGGCCTTGGTGCGCTGAGTCTATAGCCGCACCATATCTTTCCATACAGGCCGAAGGGGCCGATTCCTGCTTTGGGACAGCAACAAAACCTCCCTGTGGGAAAATTGGATCAAAGGCTGTCCCGTTTGGCGGCAGCGCAGCCCTCGACCTGAGAGGCCTAGATACTGTTTACAAAACTTGGAGTTCGAGGCTGCATGCGTAAACATTCCAAACCCCAGCGCCATCGGCAAGGGCAGGAGATGGACTCCCGCCTTCGCGGGAGTGACGCATGAGGAGAGGGAGGCTCACAGCAAAGTGTGCCGCCTTCATATGGAAACCACCCCCGCGCGGGCGGGCATCCATCACCTGTCATTCGTGTCCGTGCTGAATCGTTGACTCTTCACTTTAATCACAGCGGTTGATGCCGATTCATAGACCTTTGTGAACAGTGCCTAGCCCATATTCGCGGCGGCGAATTCCCAGTCGATCAGATTGTCCAAGAAAGCCTTCAGGAAATCGCCGCGCCGGTTTTGGTAATCCAGGTAATAGGCGTGTTCCCACACATCACACACCACAAGCGGCGTGTCGGTGGTGGTCAAGGGCGTTTCGGCGTTGGCGGTCTTGACGACTTTGAGCTTCCCGTCCGTCCCCGCGACAAGCCACGCCCAGCCGCTGCCGAATTGAGTCAGCCCCGCCTGGGTGAAGGCCTGTTTAAAGGCGTCCACACCGCCGAAATCGTCTTGCAAGCGCTTTCCCAGCGCGGCGGGAATGGTGCCGCCGCCGCCCTTTTTCATGCTGTGCCAGAAAAAGCTGTGATTCCAGACTTGCGCGGCGTTGTTAAATATCCCGGCTTGCGCGGCGTTCCCGGCCGATTGGCGGATCACCGCGTCAAGCGACTGGCTCTCCAAAGGCGTGCCTTTGATCAGATTGTTAAGGTTGGTCACATAGGCCTGATGATGCTTGCCATGATGGAATTCCAAGGTGCGGGCGGAAATCGCCGGCTCCAAAGCATCCAAGGCGTAGGGCAGGGCGGGAAGCTCGAACGGCATGGCACTGGCTCCATCAAGGAAAGGGGGACGGCATTTCAAGCGTTAAGATAATCCTTTGGCGGCGATTGGCAAGCCATGCTTAATTCTTGGGCAATAGCTGATAGATTCGGCCCCGGCTTTTCATGGCCCCCGCGATCTGCCCGGCTTCCTCGCCGGTCCCCCAAAAGACATCCCCCCGCACGACTCCGCGAATGGCTCCGCCCGTATCTTGGGCCATCATCAGCCGCTGCACGCGCGGCATACCGGCCAAGGGCGGATCGGCGTCCAGCCAAACCGGCGTTCCATAGGGGGTATAGCGACGATCCACGGCCAGGCTACGTCCAGCGGTCAACGGCACGCCTTGCGCCCCGATGGGGCCTTCGGCCCCCGGCTCCAACAAACGGAAAAAGACGTAAGAAGGATTGCTGTTCATCAAGTCCTGCGCTTTGAGCGGATTCGCGCGTAGCCATGCATGGATGGTGAATAACGAGACTTCAGAACGGGGGATTTCCTGGGCATCGGCCAAGATGCGGCCAATGGGCACATAAGGATGGCCGTTTTGTCCCGCATAAGCCAAACGCCGCGTGCGCCCGTCGCGCAGACGCAACACGCCCGAACCTTGGATTTCCAGGAAGAACGCGGCCACGGGATCATCCAGATAGGCCAGCTCTAAATCTTGGTCTTCCAACGCGCCTTGGAAAATTTCGGCCCGGCTGGGCATGGCCTCTCCCGGCGTCTTTGGGGGCAGGCGATAAAGCGGCGTGGCGGCGGTGGCATCGGGACGAAAACTGCCCGTCACCTCCGGCTCGTAATAGCCCGTGAACAGGCCGTTCGCTCCGTTACCGCTGCCGATAAGGGCATAGGGCTGAAAATAGTGTTCAAAGAAGGCGCGAATTTGGGTGTCATCGACTTGATCGGGCATATCGTCAAGGGCCGCGCAAATCTCTTCGGTCAGAACCAGGCGACGCGGCGCGCAAGAACGGCGTAAGGCCGGCAAAACCGCCGAAGTCCCGTCCCTGTACCAACCGGGCAGATCGGCAAAAGCCACCGGCACGCGGCTGGCCTCTTCGGGTTCAACAGAGGTGCAAGCGGTCAGCATCAGCGCGGCCATCACCGCCAAGGCGGTGCCGGATAAAGCTTTCATGTCGTGAATCACGTCCCGGTTTCGACAAGTTGCCAATTGGGATCCGCCGCGCCCAATTCCCTGCGGAAGGTCCAGCAATCCTCGGTTTCTTCGGCGCGCGTGGGATCGCCACTGATGATCTGACCACTTGTATCGCGCAGCACATGGATCTGTTCGCTCAGATAGCGCACGGTGACCCGCGCATCCGTCCCAGAGACGACGGCCTTGATGATCTCGGCCTCGCGCACGCGCAGAATTCGGCTCTCCAGGCTTTGTTGCTGGGATTTACGCTCTTGAATCGAGGTATCGAACCGATCGAAGACGCCAGGGGCCAACAAGCCGCGCAATTGATCGGAATCGCCGCGCGCATAGGCGCCAAGGATCATCTCAAACGCCGCGCGCGCGCCTTTCAGAAAATCCTTTTCCTGGAAACTGGGATCACGCTTTTGAATACGCTGTAAGCTGGCAGCCAAAGACAAAGGGCGTCCGTCATCCGGTTCTTCTTCGGGCACGGCCTGGGCCAGAGCCTGCGTGATATCCCCAACCGTCACCGCCGGCTTGTCGGCAGCAGGCGCGGCTTGGGCATACGGATTGGGGCGCTGGCGCGGCGGTTGGCCACCATCGTCGCGGCGACCAAAAATCGCGTAAAGCCGTGCCACAAGAAATGTGGCCACGACCGCCAGAATCAGAATTTCGGCAAAACCAGGATCATGCATAGCGGTGTGACCTTAGCAGATTTATCCCCGCTTGCCGAAAGGAAAAATCATCCATCGGACACTCACGGCCTAGGCGGAAGCCTGCATGGGAAAAACGATAGGCTCGAAGATCTCGGCGCTGCGGGGCCATTCGATGACGATCGTGGCATGTCTCTGGGCAGAGTCGTTATTGCCAAAACTGAGATTGGCTCCTGTCCGCTCCAACAACACTTGGGCAATGAAAATGCCCAGCCCCATATGACCGCCGCCATCCGGGCTCTTGCCATGTTGTACCGACAGATAGGGTTCCCCCATGCGTGAGAGCACATGCACGGGGAAGCCCGGTCCGTCGTCGCTGACGATCAGCCGGACGATGGCATCGTTCCAAAACAAGGACGCCTGAAGCTTTTGATGCGCGAACTGAAATCCGTTTTGCAACAGATTGCCCAGTCCATGGGTGATCTCGGGCCGGTTGCTGATACGCGGCTCGCGGCCACGGCAATGAGCCTCGGGCGCGATGACGAAATCAATGCGTTCGGCACGATGCGGCTCGGCCGCCAGCTGCACCAGGACGGATAAAGGCAACCTTCCGAATAACCCCGGGTCGGTTACGGTCAATTGCTGCGGCTGGCGTGAGAACGTCGCCAAAATATCGCGGCAACGCGCGACCTGGCTGTTGAGTAGGGCGATATCCTCGCGCAGGCCGCTGCCGGGGGGCAGGTCTCGCTCCATCTCACGCACGGTGATGGCGATGGTGCTGAGCGGCGATCCCAGCTCATGCGCGGCGGCGGCGGCCAAAGCGCCCGATGTGGACAGTCTTTGCTCGCGGTCCAACGCCGCCTGGCTTGCCGTCAGGGCGTTCGATATCTTCTGCGCCTCGTGCGAGACGTGATAGACGTAAATCGCCAGGAATACCGCCGACAACGCCATGGAGATCCACAGGCCATAGACGTAATCCTGAGGAAAGCTCTCGGCCGTCCAAGGCAAGGGGAATCGCCACGCGGACATGGCGGTAAGCCCCAACAAGGCCAAAAAGGTCAACCCGGCCACATAGCGCCAATTTAACAACGTCGCCGCGACGGTCAAAGGAGCCAGCAGCATCATGGTAAAGGGATTGGTGAGTCCCCCGGTCAGATGCAACAGGCAAGATAGTTGAATGATGTCGAAGGCCAGGTACAAGGCCACGTCGCGCCCACGCAATGTAGGACGTAGCCCGCGCGGCGATTGCGCCAGCAGGTTCAACACCACCGAACTGCCTATAACAACGATAGCGGGCACCATGGGCAGGGCGTAACCCAATGCGAAATGCGCCACCAGCAGGGCCGCCATCTGGCCGCCCACCGCGATCCAGCGAATGAACACCAGCGTGCGCAACGTCACGCGACCGATGCCGGTTGAAAGCACCGGCGGGATCATATCGCTGTCTTTGAACTGAGTGATCGTCACGACGGTTTATCTCCAGCCTCCCGGCAACATAATGGCTTTTAAACGTAAAAAGACATAAAAATCTTGCACCAAGTCTTCCATGGTATTCTACCTACCCATGATGAGAGATTCAACCCAGCCCTCCCACATCTCCCCGTCCGGAATACGTCATGCCTAACGAACAGAAAATCCTTGATAAATCTCGAACCATTCTCATCTGGGACGGAGCCGTGAGGCTGTTCCATTGGAGCATCGTGCTACTGGTTCTAGCCTGCTGGATAAGTGCCGAAAACGGCATGATGGATTTGCATATTTTGTGCGGCTTGGCCGTTTTGGGCTTACTGATATTCCGAATCATCTGGGGGTTCATTGGGTCGCCTACGGCTCGCTTTGCTCAATTTCTGCGCGGGCCGCGCGCGGTGATTGGACATCTGCGATGGCTGATCCGGGGCGGGCAGCATGGTCAGTCCCTCGGACATAATCCTCTGGGCGGCTGGGCGGTCATGGCGCTTTTAGGCCTGATGGGCGTTCAGGCCCTGACGGGGCTTGGCTCTTACGACATGATTTTCTCGGTGGGCGGACCCTTGGCCCCACATCTGCCGGAAGAATGGTCGGACAGGCTGACCGCTTGGCATCATCAGAATTTTGATCTGTTGATGGCCATGATCGGGGTGCATGTCGCCGCGATTATCGTGTATCGGTTATTGCGCCGCCAAGACTTGCTGACCCCCATGCTGACCGGTCGCAAGAAGCAGATCGACAATGCGCCCGAATTAGGAATCCGTCCGCCTTCTCCTTGGCTGGCCGCCGGCCTTTTGGCCGTCAGCCTGGCCGCATCCTATAGCCTATTGGCTTTGGCGGGATAAGATCGCGATAGCCATCATCGCCGATGTCGTCGCTTTTTGGCAGTGGATCGCCGCATGGCCGTTGCAAGAGAGGCTATTCCATATCTATGAACTTTACCGATACCGCAATCCGCCTGGGATCGTCGCCGAGGCCTAGTGCGGTAGGGGTGATGGCATCGCGCAAGTCGAAATCTAGCTTCAGATTCTGGCCCGGCTGAGCCATCACCGGCAAACTAAGGGTTTGCTGAGCAGTGGCGGGAACGAAAACAAATTCTTGTGCCGGACCGTTATTGACCGAGATACGAACGCGCTGCCGGTGTTCTGGCGTCACCATCGCCTTCAAGGTAATCGTAACCCGCTTTGGTGCCGGCCTATTAGTCGAGAGCATGCATTGGAAACTGGCTTTTGGCGCATCCGTCCAGCGTCCATGTTCTTCAGGGCCGCTGAATCCGATAATGGATTCGGAAAGCCCCAGAGACTTGCGGAAATCCACATGCGCTTTGCAGGTGAAGTCGGATGCTTTGCTGGCGTCGATCTGGTATAGGTATAGATCGCTGCTGGAGGGGTTATATACTGTGGGCAGCATCAGCCGCTCACTCGCGTTCTTATTGTAGTTACGCTCGCCATTCGATAGGTAGGAACTGGAGAAAGTCAGTTTTCGGACGAGGGTAAAATTCTCACGGATCTCTTTGTTATAGGAGATGAAATAGATCTTTCCACCATGCGCGTCGGCAATGCCCTGCAGTTTCTGAAAAAGCGGTTCCATATCGATATTTTTTGATTTGGAATGCCGCAGCATAAAGAGTTGTCGTCCATAGGTCAGTCGCAGCGGCACTATGTGCCGGTCGTCCAGCTCGCTAGAGACCAGGATATCGTTACGGGTCAATAGACTGGCCAGTTCTTTGGCAAAGGCGGGATCCTCGCTTTCTTTGTGGCCGTATTGGGCGGCGGAAAACGCCAGGAAATAGACCAGCATCAATCCGGCCGCTCCGATTCCTACCCAGCGGCACCGATCATGCAGTTGCATGATCAATCCAGCCGATAGGATCAATCCCAGCGGCACCAGCTCCCCCGACAGATAACGACCGTAGTAATAGAGATAGGGCACATAGGGCTGAAGCAGCATCACCAACCATGCCAGGGCCGTGAAGGCAAACGCTATCTGGATCATCCCGGTGCGGGCGGCCCGCAGGAAAGGTGCCGCGAATAAAAGCAGCAGTCCAACGGGGCTGAGCATCATCATCAGGCGGTAGATGACGTGATAACGGATCAGCCAGGGATCTTCGTTCGTGGGGACAAAAAAGTTGAACGAGGGCACGGACCCAGTGCGGTAGAGGGCCAAGATCGACGGAATGGATAACAGAAAACCCGCCAACAGCAGCCAGGGAGACAGGGCCAAGCCTCTCTGCGCCAGCGTCGCCAGATGCGCGCCTGGTTTCGTGCCTCTAGGCCGCAACCAGGCCAGCAGGGCGACCGCCAAGGCCCCCATCACAGCGGCGGCGGACAATCCGATCAACACCTTCGGCATGGCCATGCTGTGGAAGATGTAATCGGCGATGCCAAAGAACAATTCTTTTTGATACACATAATAAAACAACAAGCTGAATCCGAAGGTAGCAACCAGGGCGGTGATAAATCCGACCGTCGCCCAGCGCTGGCGCGTCGGCCACAATGGCAATAGGCACGCCGCCGCCAGCAGCCCCAAGAAAGGCAAGTGCATCAGGAATTGTGGCCGCGTATAGAATAAGCCGTTAAAACAGAGCAAGGCGATCAGTAGGAACAGCCCTTGTTGACGCAGTCGGGTTTCGCGCACCCCGCGCAAGAAGAACAGATAACCGTTGATGGTAAAGGCAAAAGCCACCATCTCCGTCACGGGAAATTTCGAGAAGAATACAAGAGCCGGATTCACAGCCAGAAACGCCAAGACCAACAGCGCGGCGCGGCGATCCTTGAAGATTTCCAACGTCAATCTGTGGCCACCCGCTAGATATAAAGCGGTAAAGAACAGGAGGGAGAGCGTATGATTGCCTTCGCCAAACAAGAACCTGGCCGCCGCCATCCATAACGGGTGCATCGGGTAAAAGGCGATGCTCATCAACGACTGCGCCGGGTTGACCATCACCGGCCCCGCCATCGGCGACATATCGTACAAGGCTTTCAGATCGTCTGGCAGCAAAGCGCGAAACCCATCTACATAGAACAGACTTCGCGCGCGTAAAAATATCTCGGCCATGTTGGCATAAAGGCCTTGATCTTGTCCGCCCATTAAATGGGGGTAAAGATCGATGCGCAGCAGCAGTGCCAAGCCTAGGATAACCAGCAGCGCTGCGCTGGGTATCATGGGGGACAGGGCGATCCGCGCCCGAAATGCGGCCAGAGCAACAATGCTGAGAATGACGCCGCCGCCCAGCATCAACGGCACATCGAAAGAATCCGCCATCAGCAAGATCATCGCCACCAAACTGGCCATGCCCGCAGCCAGGGCCACGGCACCGTGGAAATCAAGTGTGGCGGCGGGGATATCGGCAGAGGTGACCGAGCGGCGGCTGTTGATCATGTGTGACGGCTTTCTAGGAAGTGTGGGACCTAAGGAGTGGTAGCCATTAGGTTGCGGAAGACTTAAATCCGCAATTCAAAGATTTTCAGGGGATCCAGCGTGTCGTCCAGTGGGAAATGATCGGGGGCCCCCCAGCGGGCCAGAGTGCTGGTAAAGCCGCGAGTCGCCTGTAATGCCGGGTTAAGTCGTGCCGTTTCTTGTCCCATCGCCACCAGCCGGTCGGCATAAGAGACGGGATCGAAGGTCGCCGCCGCCCATTGTGCGGCCCTACGCCCCATAGCCCGCCGTTCTTGAGGTGATTCGTACAGCACTTCCAATGTGCGCTGAAGTTCCAGCACTTCCGATTTGGGGTTGATCTTTTTTACGCAATCGTCAGGCAGGCTTTGATAAAAACCGACATCCATCACCACCACCGGTTTGGCATAGAGCATCGCTTCGATGGTGGAGGCTGAAGCGGCCTCCAGCGCCGGTAGACGCAGACAGCACACCACGTCCGCCTCGTCGATGGCCTGCATCAATGTCGCTTCGTTCACCTCTCCGGAGATTCTCAACGGCACTTTCAAGCTGGCCGCCAAACCGCGCAGGCGGGCTGACACGTCCGGCGCGATGACGCCGACAAGATGGTACGAGCTTTTGTGCCGCAGCGACTGGCTGATACCCAATGCGCGGATGACGCTTTCAGCCCTCTTATTGGGGTTGATATGGCCAAAGGTCAGTACCTGGAATTCCGCGAAACGCGGCGTGGGGTGAGTCTGGCCGCCGATAGCATCGTGCGAACCCCGATAGGGCAGGGGAACCACTTCCACCGGGCCGGGACAGGATTCCAATACGCGTTGCGCATCCCAGCCCGAGTGAGTGATGACGCCAGTGGCTTGGGCGGCGATCCATTCGGTCATCGGCGCGGTCTGGCGCGTGCTTTCTACGAATTCTGTCGGCGATCCAAATCTGAAGTAAGCAGCGGCGATATTGGGGCCGTACAGGGATTTCAAGATTTCCTCGGCGATCTTGCATCGGCCATCGGCCCAGGCCCAGAATAGGTTGCCCAGGAAGAAATCATGCAAGCATACGATGCCCGGAACCAGCGGCATCCACTCCAGACAGCCGCGATGGTAATGATAGTTGTCGCCGATCTGATAGACGATCATATCCGCCGCCCGTGTTGCCGCGTCGA
Source organism: Alphaproteobacteria bacterium (assembly GCA_016699305.1). Taxonomy (NCBI): domain Bacteria; kingdom Pseudomonadati; phylum Pseudomonadota; class Alphaproteobacteria; species Alphaproteobacteria bacterium. The sequence continues at coordinate 838,956 of CP064970.1, read as the reverse complement.
CTTTTTCCAGTTCGTCCCAGCGCATCACCTCACAGCCGTAATCGTGCATCGATGAATCCAGCAAGGACAAATCTTCTGAGCGCACGATGCCGATGGTGTGTCCCTGCTCCTTTAGGACGTTGACGATGATTCTGACCATGCGACCGATAGCAGAGGTGTTGCAGGCTGGCGTGAAGATCAGCAGTTTCATTGCAGCAGACTTTCGATGGTTCGGGGCCAGGTGATTCCCAGGCTGTTCCACAGCGTCTTGGCACTTGCTCCCAGATCACGGGCTCGGGCTGGCTGCGCTATGACCTGCGTCATTGCCTCGGCCAGAGTCTGGGGTTGTGGGGCCACCACCCAGCCGGTTTCCTGGTGTCGGGCCAGGCCCAGCACGCCGCCGGAATCGGTTGTGCTAATAATGGGCTTGCCTGCGCAAGCTGCTTCCATTGCCACATAGCTAAGACAGTCTTCGTCATATGGCAGACAGGCGCAGGCAGACGCGCCATTGACCAAGGCGGCGATCTCGGCGCGCGGCAGGAAACGGGCGTCGATGCGCAAGCGATCATCATTCAGCCCGAAGGTTTCGGCTAGCCGGGCCAGACGCTCTACATCCGCTGGCGAGTCCGCAGGGCCTGCGATAACAAGGCGGATGTTAGAAGAAGTCTGGGCCAATGCTTCTAACAGCAGATGCTGACGCTTCATGCCGTTGATACGGCCACCGGCAAAGATATAACCTTCCGCCTTGCCTCCGCAGAAAATCTCCGGATCGTTCAAGGGCTGCGGCAGCACTTGGGCATCCAGGCCGTTATAATGGTTCAGGCGTTTGCGCGTATTTTCCGACAAAGTAAAAACCTGACGGGATTCGCTGACGGCCTCGTTATCGGCATTGCGGATCAGGGAGCGGATATCTTCCCCCTCTTGCCCCGGCGGCAGGTTGCTTTGGCCGGCATCGTACAGGTCGTAGGCCTGACGGTATTGGTGCAGCAGCCATAGGGTTTTGTGCGGGTGGCGCACCAGGTAGGCAGGAAACTTTAAGGCGATGACCCGATCGACGTTCCATATCTCGAACGCCCGCGCCATCAACATTTGCGACGGGATACGCGTAGCCGGTGCCCATTGGAACGGCAGGCGCAGAACCTCGGACTGATGGCCAGCGGCGATCAGATTTTTCTGAAGATGGAGGGCCAGTTCCTCCGCCCCGCCCCACACGAAGGGCGCCATATTGTTAACAACCAGAACCTTCATCCCATCAGCCTTTCCAGCACATGCGGCCAGGAGATGTTCATCTCCCCTAGCCGTTCTTCCGCTGCCTTGCCCATGCGGCGTGTGGCGGCTCGGTCGAGATAGAATCTGTCCAGCGCTTCGGCAATCGCTTGGGGCGTGGGTTCGGTGATCAGGCCGTTGACGCCATCCTTGACCAGCTCTATCACGCCGCCCGAATCCGTGACAGTTAGGATTGCCTTGGCTGAATGACTGGATTCTAGGCTGGGATAGCCATAGGAATCCTCGTCCAGCGGCAAATAGGCGGTGGCCAGACTGTTGGCAAGGATATTCACTTTTTCTTCTTCGCTGATCCAACGATCTTCCAGAATCACCTTATCGTGCAGTTTGGAGCGGTTGATGGTCTGGCGCATTTCCTCGATATAAGGCTTAGATCCCGTGCCGCATAGGCGTATTTTTACAGCCGTCTTGGTGTGCTCCATTGCCTCGACCAGCAAATGTTGACGCTTGTGATGCTCAAAGCGGGACACATAGACCACCTCGTCATTGAACTCTTTGCAGGTAAACCGCTCAGGATTCAGGATGGGGGGATAAAGAATTTCGCTTTTGACCTGGTTGAAATGGGTTAGGCGGTCACTGACCACTTTTGAATTGGTGAATATTTTCCTGGCCTCCATCAGCGCCGCCGTGTCTGCGGCCCACAGCGCCTCGCGCAGGCCCAGATGCTTGGAATCCTCGGGAAAGTCACGATAGGGTGTGTCCCACAGATCGTAAAAAAGACGGATATGGTGGATGAACCAAAGAATTTTATGTGGATGTCGAATCATATGCGCTGGCGGACGGAAACAGATCACCCGATCGGCGGACGACAAATCGATCCAACGATAGGCAGCCATCTGAGGAAAAAGCACATCGGGCGCGTCGACCTGCGGCAGATATATCCTCTCCACCGTGTGTCCGGCGGCGCGAAGATGTTCCTCTAGCCATTCGACGATGTTGCGCGCACCGCCGAAGATGAACGGCACGAAAGAGGAAACCAAAGCAATTTTCATACGACTTTCAAAGCCTCCCCGCACATCGCCAGCGCATCCGCAACAGCGGCGGCGATGCGGACGATATGAGCCTGGGTCAGATTGCGGTGGGATGGCAGGTTGATGCCGCGACCGGCCCACAGATCGGCCACCGGATAGGGGGTGGAGTCTAGATATGGCGGCATCACATGCATGGGATAGAAGACGGGCCGCGTTTCGATGCCCGCCGCGTCCAGTGCCCTCATGATGGCATCGCGCTCGGTCTCACCGCCCCGACGCAGATAGACGGTATACATCCAATAGACATGCTCGCATTCCGCCCGCTGTTGCGGCAGAACGATCATGTCTTCCAGCGGTGCCAATGCTTCCGTGTACCAGGCCGCCAGTTGTCGGCGTTCGGATAGAACGGTCTCGATCTGCTCCAGCTGAGCCAGGCCCAGAGCGGCCTCGATATTGGTCATGCGGTAATTGTAGCCGACCACCGGGAACCAGTAACGACGCTGCGAATCCATGCCCTGGCCACGCAACAGGCGGATGCGCGCGGCCAGCTCGTCATCATCTGTGGTGACCATGCCGCCTTCGCCGGTCGTGATCAGCTTGTTGCCAAAGAAGCTGAAGGTGGCGCAGGTGGCCAGCGTACCGACCTTACGTCCATGATAGGTCGCGCCGTGGGCCTCGGCCGCGTCCTCGACCACCCACAGGCCGTGCTGCCTTGCGATGTCGTTGATCGCCTCCATCTCGGCCGGATGGCCATAAAGGTGGACAGGCAGAATGCCGCGAGTATTGGGCGTCAGCTTGGCTTCGATTTGGGTGGGATCGATATTCATCGTGTCGGGGCAGACATCCACCAGAATAGGCGTCGCCCCGCAATAGCGCACCGCGTTGGCGGTGGCAATGTAAGTGACCGTTGGCACCAGCACTTCGTCGCCCGGCTTCAAGCCCAGCGCCACCAGGGCCACATGCAAGGCGGTAGTGCCGTTATTGGTGGCGATGGCGTGCTTTGCGCCGCAGAACGCGGCAAATGCCTGTTCAAACGCGGTGATGTATTTGCCGTTCGAGGAAATCCAGGTGCTATCCAAACAGTCCAGCACATATTCGCGTTCCCGTCCGGCCAGCTTTGGCTCGGCAACGAAAATTCTCTCCATCCTTTAAGGTCCTTTCTTGTCTGTCGCGCCATTGGCCACGCGCGCAGGGACACCCATGGCCGTGACGCCATCGGGTATGTCGCGGATCACCACAGAGCCGGCACCGATCACTGTTCCCGCCCCAATGCGCACACCGGGGATAACTTTACAACCCACTCCAAGGAAGGTCGACTCTCCCACCTGGACATTCCCGGCGAGGGCGCATTGCGGGGCTATATGGGCTGTAACTCCGATGCGGCAGTCATGATCCACGCTGGCACCGGTATTAAGAATGACAAGGTCCTCAATCACCGACTCGGCATTGACGACCACGCCTGCCATCACCGCCACCCCTGTACCCAAGCGGCAGGAAGGTGACAGAACGGCCCTCGGGCTTACGGCGCTGACGAGGATAAAGCCAATTTTTCGCGCCTCATCAGCCATACGGCGACGCATGACATTGGAACCGATGGCAACGAATGCGTGTCGATACCCCTTGGCAAAAAGCCGGGCCAGATGTTCGTCCCCCGCCAAAACCGGTACGTCTAGACAGTGATCGGCAATATCTGCAGCTCCGCCGACGCAAAAGGCCACGCGACGACCCATGGCCTGAAATAACTCGATCACTACCTTGGCGTGCCCTCCGGCGCCGATCAGGATCACATCTTCGGACATAAGATGTCAGCTCCTCTGCCAGACCGAAGCGTCCGGCCGTGCAAAGAGGAGATTGACGGAATACACGTCCAGAAGTTTGTGATAGGGCCAAGATTCCAGGTTGCCTGTCTGCTCGTTAATAACGCGATAGATCAGCCCCAGATCGGCGAAACGGGCAAGCCAATCCGATGGCATGTGACCAACGCGCCGCAAATGCGAGGGGCCAAATTCCACCACCAGCACGATTTCCGGATTGGCCTCGATCAGCGTTCGCGCACCTTCCAAAACATCCAGCTCTGCGCCCTCTGCATCGATCTTGATCATGTCGGCTTTCTGGCCCGGTTCGATGACTTGATCCAGGCGCATGGTCGGCACCTCCACCGGTGCCACACCGGCCTTTTCCTCATCCGGCAACGGGAACAGGGAATGGTGACCGCTGATGGAGCCAAGAAACAGCGGACGTGATTCCGCCCGATTCGACACTGCTGCATTGTGGATTTCCACCAGCGAGGACAGATTGTTCAACTCGACTGATTTACGCAGCAGGGAACATGTCAGCGGAAAAGGTTCGAATGCGATGACGCGGCCATGGTCTTTTAAGACTCTCGCTGCTGCTATGGTGTGCAGTCCCAGATGGGCACCGACATCAATGAAGGTTTCACCCGGTTGCAGTATTCGTTGAATTGCCAGACGGGTGCCGTGTTCCAGCTCTCCTGTCTCGGCCAGGGCACATAGCACCACCGGATCATGCGCCGAGCAGAAGACATAGCCAACCTGCGTGCGCACCAATATCTGATCCGGTCCGCAATTCACCGCAACTCGGTTCCCCGGCCTATAGCCCAGCTTGTCCAACTGGCTTAAATGCCAGATCAGCTGTTGATCGCGGTCGATCTCTTCCCCCTCAACTGACGTGACGGACGGGGGTATGGGAAGATTGGGAGGGCGAGGCAGCGCGGACGAGGTGTTCTGGCCCTGCATCGGTTCAGCGGACGGAGTATTGTCCTTCGTTTGGATGGCGATTTCCAACTGGGTGAAGGAAATATCGGCATTTTCCCACAGAGCCTTCTTTAGCTCATAAATCTCTCGCCGCATTTCATCGGTATGAGCGGCCAGTTGGCCAGCTAGAAACAGATATTGTTTGTTAATGGTTATCTGGCACCAGACGGCGCGCAGTTTCCGGATAACGCGTCTCAATAAGGCGACCGCGAAGGTCCGCATCATCCGATTGCGTACGCGGCGCAAAAAACTCTGGCCTTTGCGCCATACCTTGCCGCTCAGCGACCTGACGCTCTTATATTTGATATACAACCAACCAAGCAGGGCTGTTTGCCACCCTGGTCGTGGCTTCTTATTAGGGCGGCAGATATGTCCCGGGGGGCATGGCGGGAGGCCAGGTTGTCCTTGTCGCAAGGCCGCTGCCTGCAACAGAGACGTCTTGGCCGCTAGTGCGATGTCCAGATTCTTGCGTAGTTGCTGGGGACGGGTCATCTCTCAACCAAAACTGAATGCGGAAAGCCGCAGAAGGCCTCTGTCCGCGCCAGGACAATAAATATCCGTCGCCAAAGCCGAGCGAATGCTAAAAGATGATCGTAAGTCTGTCAAGATTGGAGGAAATTGCCGCTGCCGCTCGCCATGAGACGGGGAACACGGTCAATGCAGCTAAAGCTAAGATTTGGCTGGGGGACTAGGATTCGAACCTAGGTAAACGGAGTCAGAGTCCGTTGTCCTACCGCTAGACGATCCCCCAGCACGGCGGCGAAGGTTAGCACCAAAAGACAGGTCAGGCCAAGAGGGATTGAAACCACTCGGGGATCGGCCCACAGCGCCGCTTACCTCTTGTTTCTCAATGCCCCTTAGCTGGGGCGGCACGGGTAGGGATATCGGGAAAGGATTTTTCGAAACGGCCCCAATCGCTCGAATCCAGCGCCGCGCGCACGTGTAATCGGCCGGTTTTCGTCACACGCTGGCTTTGTACCTGGCCATGGCGATGCAGCCAAGCCAGAGTCGCGCCGCCATCGGCCGTCAAGGTCAGGATGCGTTCATGTCGGCTGGCAAACAGCTTGTTTGTCATCAAGGCATAAAGTCGGTCCATCCCCTCGCCCGATAAGGCCGACACAGCCACCATCCCGGCCCCAGGCTCCGTCTGGCCATCGGCGGCGGCAGAGGCGACGGCGTTATGGCGGTCGCATTCCAGGTTCAGGCGGCGATGGTCATCCAAGGGCAGATTGTCGGCCTTGTTCAACACCTCGATCACCCGATCGGAATCCGCCGCGATGCCCAGCGCCGCCAAGACCTGCTGAACATCATGGCGCTGCAGGCCGCTGTCGGGATGGGCGATATCGCGCACATGCAAGATGATGTCGGCGTCTTGCACCTCTTCCAAGGTCGCGTGAAAGGCCTCGACCAATTGCGTGGGCAGATCGCTGATAAAGCCCACCGTGTCGGATAGCAAGGCGCGGTGTCCCCCCGGCAAATCGAAGGCGCGTAAAGTGGGATCCAATGTGGCGAACAGCAGATTCTCGGCCCGCACCTGCGCGCCGGTCAGGCGATTGAACAAAGTCGATTTTCCGGCATTGGTATAACCGGCCAGAGCCACCAAAGGCCATGCGCGGCGGCGTCGAGTCTGACGCTGGAGGGCGCGGCGTTGGCGCGCCTCGTGCAATTCGCGCTGAATGGTCAGGATACGTTGACCGATCAAACGACGGTCAATCTCGAGCTGGGATTCGCCAGGGCCGCCCAAAAATCCAAAGCCGCCGCGCTGACGTTCCAAATGCGTCCACGAACGCACCAGGCGGGATTTTTGGTACAGCAGCGCGGCCAGCTCCACCTGAAGCTGGCCTTCTCGCGTGCGGGCGCGTGCGCCGAAAATCTCCAGAATAAGGCCGGTGCGATCCACCACCTTGCACATCAGTGCCCGTTCCAAATTGCGTTGCTGAACGGGCGAAAGGGCGTGATCGAAGATCAGCAGATCTGCCTTGGCCTCGGCCACCGCCGCCTTTAGGCGATCGACGGTCCCCGCGCCCAGGAACGTCCCGGGATGCGGCCTGTCCACAGCCACCGCCTCGACGCCTACGACATTCAAATGGATCGCCACGGCCAAACCCGCCGCCTCGTTCATCCGCGCCTGAGCCGAACGCTGATGCCCTGACGCATCTTCGCGCATGGGACACAGGATCCATGCGTGACCAGTGCAGGATTCCTCGGGCAAATCTATGTCAGGCGTCGATGCTCTCGGTATTGTCATGCGTCTCGAATAAGTCCACGGGGTGGCCAGGCATAACCGTGGAGATAGCATGCTTGTACACCAGTTGCAAATGGCCGTCGCGGCGCAACAATACGCAAAAAGCATCGAACCATGTGACAACGCCTTGTAATTTCACGCCATTAGCCAGAAAGACCGTTAGAGGAACTTTGTGTTTGCGCATATGGTTCAAAAAGACATCCTGTACACTTTGACCTTTGTCTGGCATCTACACCCTCCGTTTGGGAAATATCAGGGCGCAACATGCGCACCGTCATCGTCCAGTCTGTACAACTGGCCTAGAAGCATTCTCAAAAGATTCGGACTTTGAATTCAAGTGCTTTTCGTCAAGCTGGAAGCCCGTCAGCACACGATATAGCGCCCCATCGACATCAGGTCTAACCGGAAGTTGAACGCGCAGATTCTCCTGATGACCGGAAAGGGCCTCCTCCCCATCAAGATGCATGCTCAGATTGTATTGGGTCTTGGCGATCACAGTGCCATGCGGATCGACCACAGCGATAATGAATGGAGCGTCCAGATGACGATCCTGTCCCTTAGCCTGATGCCGGGCGACAAAATCCAATGCAAAGCGAACGTCCAGAGATTCATCCTCATATCGACAAGGCTGTGCCTGCACCGCGACCATGCTCAGCACGGGAATCGCTGGATCTGGTTTGGCGGATTCGGGCGGAGTCTGCGCCAATGGGCGCAAAATGGCGACTTGCGGACAGCCGCGTCCGGCGCGGATCTCCTTGTCATCCGACCAGAGGCTGCCACTGCACGCGGTCACCAGGCACAACAAACCCAGCAGGACACCGGCCCGCTTGATCAGGCCAGGCATCCTGTTTCCCGTCCGACGCAGAGCAAGCCTGTCGAACAAGGCTATTTGACTTTGCCTTCCTTGAACTCGACATGCTTACGCACGACGGGGTCATATTTGCGCAAGGTCAGCTTCTCAACCTTTTTCGGGTTCTTGCGTGCGACCTTGAAATACCCACTGGCCGTGCTGTTCATACGGATAGCGGTTTTAACCTTAGCCATGACTTCCCCTCACTTTAACGTGTCTCCCTTGTAATGACACCCGAGGCACCCTGTCAAGATTTCCAGCTGAATGTTCCCATGTTTTAACCGTTTTCTTAACCTTCCTCTGCTTAGATTCTGTCGAGTTGGGCTTGTGGCGAGGCGTATCCCGAGGGGAGAGGGAAGATAAGATGAAGCGCACCCCCTATTTTGCAAGGCGGCGTGACAACGGTTCCCGAGGGTTCATCTTGGGGCCGATTTTGTATGTTTTGGGCCTTATTGGCGTGGCCACCGGGGTGTTGTTCGGCGGGTATTCACAGGTGTTGCGCTCGGGAATAACGGTCTCGAACGAGACGGCGGCCCGCAATCAGCTGTTCATGGCCGGTCAAGCTCTCCGTACCGCGCCACCATCGACAATACCACCTATGCCCAGCCCGTGTTGTTGCCGCCGGCCCTTTTGGCCTTTGGCAGCGCGGATGCCGCCAAGCTGCCTTCGGGCTATGCGGCCATCAGCGGCGGCGGTTCGCCCACGGAAACCGGCGTGTTGGAAGTGTCCTCGGGGGCGCGGCAACTGGATCCGTGGGGACGCTATTACCTGTATTGCCGCTGGCAGCAAAATCTGGCCGATAGCGCGATGCCCGTCATCAAGCTGATCTCGGCGGGCGCGGATGGCACGGTGCAGACCAACTGCGCCCAAAGCGCGACTCCCTCTGGCGACGATCGGACGGAGTATCTATCGGTGGCCATTGCGCGTGAGCGGGCCAATGTGTGGCGGGTGGACAACGCGAACAAAGTGACCTTTGGCAACAGCAGCAATGCGGTCAGCGTGCAAGACACCGGCGACATCTCGGCGCGCAATCTGACTCTTTCGGGGACTCTGACGGGTGCGGGGATGAGCGCCAGCAGCCTGGTCCTGACCACGGCCTTGCCGATCACCAGCGGCGGCACGGGATCCGGCAATGCCAATGGCGCGCTGAGCAATCTGGGCGGCACCGTCGTGGGCAAGGACGTGTTCACCGCCGCCACCCAAGGCACGGCGCAAGACGCGCTGGGAGCCAGCGCAACGGGCAAGAGCGTATTCACGGCGGCCAGCCAAGACGCGGCGCAAGGCGCGTTGGGAGCCACCGCGACAGGCAAGGGCGTGTTCACGGCGGCCAGTCAAGACGCGGCGCAAGGCGCATTGGGAGCCACCGCGACAGGCAAGGGCGTGTTCACGGCGGCCAGCCAAGACGCGGCGCAAGGCGCATTGGGAGCCACCGCGACGGGCAAGAGCGTGTTCATGGCGGCCAGTCAAGACGCGGCGCAAGGCGCATTGGGAGCCACAGCGACGGGCAAGAGCCTGTTCACGGCGGCCAGCGCGGCGGCGGGACGCACGGCCTTGAGCCTGGGCACCATCGCCACGCAAGACGCCAACGCCGTGGCGATCACCGGCGGCACGATCAGCGGGGTGACTCTTTCGGGCAGCACGATCACGGGAGATGTCAGCGGCAATGCGGGCAATGTGACCGGCACGGTGGCCATCGCCAATGGCGGCACCGGGGCGACGACCGCCGCCACCGCGCGCTCCAATCTGGGCACCAACGACGCCGCCAATCTGACCGCCGGAACCGTGGCCACCGCGCGTTTGGGCAGCGGCACCGCCAACAGCACCACCTATCTGCGCGGTGACAGCACCTGGCAGAGCATATCCGCCACCACCAATACTCTCAGCCAAGGCAACACCAGCATCACCGCCACCGACACCGGCGCAGACGGCACGCTGACCTTCGTCACGGAAGGCACCACACGGATGACCGTTAACCCATCTGGCGTCTTTAATGTCGTGGGCAATGCCACCATCGGCGGTACATTCAGCGCCACGGGAGGAATCAGCGGCACCAATATCAGCGGCGGCACCATCAGCAACAGCAGCCTCGTCCTGCCCGTCGGCTCTGCCGCTGCACCGTCGTTGTCCTTCACCAGCGACTCCAACACCGGCATCTATTCCCCCAATGCGGATGCCGTCGCCATATCCACAGGCGGAACGGCGCGCATGACAGTAGACTCGACGGGGCTGTCTCTTGGCGCCGTGGACGGCACAAGTGAAGGCGCGCAAGTCGCTTGGAATAGATCCAATGGTACCTATTCAAATTGGACGACGGACGTCTATCAAAATGCGTTCCGTATCACGACGTCGGATGCCAATTCCAACCAAGTCCAGATACTCAACGCCGGTGCAGGAACCGCCGGCCTCTATGTCGAGGGCAAACTCGGCGTAGGAAATAACAACCCCAGCAGCACATTGGACGTCACAGGCACGCTCAACGTCACGGGCGGCATCACCGGCAATGTAACGGGCAACGTGACGGGCAATGTCACCGGCAATGTGACGGGCACGGCGGCCAATGTGACCGGCACGGTGGCCATCGCCAATGGCGGCACCGGCGCGACCACGGCAGCCACCGCGCGCTCCAATCTAGGAACCAACGATGCCGCCAACCTGACCACCGGAACCATGGCCACCGCCCGTCTGGGAAGCGGCACTGCCAACACCACCACCTATCTGCGCGGCGACAGCACCTGGCAACCCCTCTCCGTCAATGCCATCAGCCAAGGCAACACCAGCATCACCGCCACCGACACCGGCGCCGACGGCACGCTGACCTTCGTCACGGAAGGCACCACACGGATGACCATCGGCAATGCCGGCCTGGTCAGCATCACCGGAGAACGCCTGGATATTGGAGACGCCACCGCTTACAACCTGTTCGTTGGCTATGGGGCGGGGGCTGCGAATTCAGGCAGCAACAGCAACACGGCAGTTGGCGTTCAGGCGCTCTACTCCAACACCACGGGCTACTACAATACCGCGCTGGGCGGTGAGGCTCTCCAAGCCAACACCACGGGTAATAACAATACCGCGCTGGGCTATCGGGCGCTCAAAGCCAACACTGCCAGCAATAACATCGCTGTGGGCGAGGAGGCCCTTACCGCCAACACTACGGGTGCCAACAACATCGCCCTAGGTAATGAGGCACTCACCCATAACACCACGGGCAGTGCCAACACTGCCGTGGGCAATTACGCGCTCTTCACCAACACCACCGGAGACCAGAACGTAGCACTGGGCTTTTGGGCGCTCAAATCCAACACTACGGCCACCAATAACGTTGCTGTTGGCTATGGCGCGCTCGCCGACAACACCACGGGTCAATACAACACCGCGCTGGGCTATAACACGGCAGGAACACTGAACACGGGGTCTCGGAACCTCCTCATCGGATATAACGCCAATGTGCCGGCGGCAGACACCAGCGATTATCTGAATATCGGCAACGCGATCACAGGGAATCTGTCGACCGGCGCTGTCACCATCGCGGGCGTATTAACCGCTACGGGAGGCATCACCGGCAATGTGACGGGCAATGTGACCGGCACGGCGGGTAATGTGACCGGCACGGTGGCGGTTGCCAATGGCGGCACCGGGGCGACGGACGCCGCCACCGCGCGCTCTAATCTAGGAACCAACGATGCCGCCAATCTAACCACCGGAACCATGGCCACCGCCCGCCTAGGCAGCGGCACCGCCAACAGCACCACCTATCTGCGCGGCGACAGCACCTGGCAACCCCTCTCCGTCAATGCCATCAGCCAAGGCAATACCAGCATCACCGCCACCGACACCGGCGCGGACGGCACGCTGACCTTCGTCACGGAGGGCTCCACACAGATGACCATCGCCAATACGGGCCTGGTCAGCATCGCCGGACCACGCCTTGGGATCGGGAGCGTCGCCACCTTTGGTACATTTGTCGGCTATAGCGCGGGAGCTTCGAGTTCTAACACAAACAACGTCGCCGTCGGCTATAACGCTCTCAACGCCAACGTTACCGGAGTCCAAAACACAGCGCTGGGCTTTCGGACGCTCCAAGTCAACACAGCATCGAGTGGCACAGCACTGGGCTATATGGCGCTCGCCGCCAACACTACGGGCATCGCAAACACTGCTGTGGGTGCTTCTGCTCTCACCTCAAACATTACGGGCAACAGCAACACTGCTGTGGGTAATTACGCGCTGTGGGCCAACACCGGATACTCGAATACCGCCGTAGGTGATTACGCGCTCAAAGACAACACCACGGGTACCGCCGGCGTCGCAATGGGCGTTAGCGCGCTCCAAGGCAACACCACGGGCTACTACAATACCGCGCTGGGCTTTGAGGCGCTCCAAGCCAACACCACGGGTAATAACAACACCGCTCTTGGCTATCAGGCGCTCAAAGCCAACTCAACATCCGATAGCACCGCACTGGGCTATCAGGCGCTCAAAGCCAACACCACGGGCGACGGCAACACTGCTGTGGGCACTTCCGCGCTCGCCGCCAACACCTCGGGTCCCGGCAACACCGCAGTGGGCTATCAGGCGCTCGCCGTCAACACCACAGGCTTCCACAATACCGCGCTGGGCAAATTAGCGCTCCAAGCCAACACCACGGGCTCCCTCAATACCGCGCTGGGCAAAGAGACGCTCCAATCCAACACCACGGGCACTAATAACACCGCTGTGGGCGGTGGGGCCCTCTTCTTCAACACCACGGGAACTCAGAACACAGCGCTGGGCACTTACGCGCTCGTATCCAACACCACGGGCCACTACAATACCGCTGTGGGCAGTGATGCCCTCTTCTTCAACGCCACGGGAACTCAGAACACCGCTCTTGGCTATCAGGCGCTCAAAGCCAACACAGCATCGGGTGGCACCGCACTGGGCTATCGGGCGCTTTACGCCAACACCACTGGTACCTCTAACACCGCTGTGGGTAATTCCGCGCTCATCACCAACACCACGGGGGCCAGCAACACTGCCTTGGGTAATGTTGCGCTCGCCGTCAACACCGCGGGCGGCTCAAACACTGCAGTGGGCTATACGGCGCTCGCCGCCAATACCACGGGCAACAACAACACAGCGCTGGGCTATAACACGGCAGCAACACTGAGCACAGGATCTAACAACATCCTCATCGGATATAACGTAAATGTGCCGGCGGCAGACACCAGCGATTATCTGAATATCGGAGGCGCGATCACGGGGAATCTGTCGACCGGCGCTGTCACCATCGCGGGCGTATTAACCGCCACGGGCGGCGTCAGCGGCAATGTGACCGGCACGGCGGCCAATGTGACCGGCACGGTGGCCGTTGCCAATGGCGGCACCGGGGCGACGGACGCCGCCACCGCGCGCTCTAATCTAGGAACCAACGATGCCGCCAATCTGACCGCCGGAACCATGGCCACCGCCCGCCTGGGCAGCGGCACCGCCAACAGCACCACCTATCTGCGCGGCGACAGCACCTGGCAACCCCTCTCCGTCAATGCCATCAGCCAAGGCAATACCAGCATCACCGCCACCGACACCGGCGCCGACGGCACGCTGACCTTCGTCACGGAGGGCACCACACAGATGACCATCGCCAATACGGGCCTGGTCAGCATCACCGGAAACCGCCTGAATATTGGAAATGTCACCGATTACAACCTGTTCGTTGGCTATGGGGCGGGGGCTGCGAATTCAGGCGGCGACAACATGGCCGTCGGCCTTCAGGCCCTCGCCGCCAACACCTCGGGTGCCCACAACACTGCTGTGGGCAATTACGCGCTCTACGCCAGCACCACCGGATTCCAGAACACAGCACTGGGTGGTGATGCGCTCACCACAAATACCATGGGTAGCGACAACACCGCGCTGGGCTATACGGCGCTCAGAAATAACACCACGGGCACCGCAAACACTACAGTGGGCTCTGGAGCGCTCAGAGCCAACACCACGGGCGGCGGGAACATCGCCGTTGGCATTAGCGCGCTTATCACAAACTCAACGGGAGGATATAACACCGCCATCGGATCTAGCGCGCTCTACTCCAACACCACGGGCGGCTCAAACACTGCAGTGGGTGCTTACGCGATCTCCGCCAAAACCACGGGCAACAACAACACCGCGCTGGGCTATAACACGGGTGCAACACTGACCACAGGATCTAACAACATTGTCATCGGATATAACGTCAATGTGCCGGCGGCAGACACCAGCGATTATCTGAATATCGGCAACACAATCAGGGGCAATCTGTCAACCGGCTATATTGGTATTGGTATTGCTGCAACCACCCCAAGTTATAGATTGGAAGTCAACGGCACAGCCTATGCCATCGGCGCGGCGGGAGCGTTATCGGATATGCGGCATAAGAAAAATATTCATTCCCTGGACCAGGGCCTGTCCGCCGTCGAGCGCTTGCGGCCGGTGACCTTCGAATGGAAGGATCCCAAGGATGGGGGCATGAAGGGCGAGCAGATCGGCTTCATCGCCCAGGAAGTCGAAAAAGTCCTTCCCGGTGTGGTGCTGACCAACGAGGACGCCGAGCAAACCAAGGGCCTCAAATACAACGAACTCATCCCCGTCCTGACCAAAGCCATCCAAGAGCTGAAGGCCGCCAAAGACAATGCCGATGCCAAAAACGCCGCACTCGAAGCACGGCTTCGAAAACTTGAAGAGCGGATGGACGCAACGCCACCTACGCATCACTAGCTTTCCAGAATCCTGGGTGAAGTGGCGGACCCGGCGGGATTCGAACCCACGACCTCTGCCTTCGGAGGGCAGCACTCTATCCAGCTGAGCTACGGGTCCGTATGACGCGACTGAGTCATGACGCGACAATATCCGGCCTAACACACATAAAACCCAGCGCCATGAGGCCAAAGATCGCGGGCCGTCGAAGATGGTCGGAGCGGCGGGATTCGAACCCACGGCCCCCAGTCCCCCAGACTGATGCGCTACCAGACTGCGCTACGCTCCGCCCCAGCCTTCGACGTGCCCACAATGCCGCGTGATCGTGCAGAAAACAAGGGCAAAGTGAGGTGTGTGCGCGGACATTCATTCTCGGGCAAACAACGGGATGATGTTATGTGTATGATGGAAGGGTTGTGGGTAAAAGACGTCATGAAAGGACGATACCGATGCATCCCAGCGACATATTGTTTTGGCCCTCGGGCAACCGGCTCGGTCTGTGGACCTTCGCTGGGCGCGAGATTGGGCGCTTCTTGAAGGTGCCGGTGCAAACCGTGCTTGCCCCTGCCTTAAACACCTTGCTGTTCTGTGTCGTCTTTTTCGTCATCATGCAGCACGGCGCGCGTCAGATTCACGGCGTGGACGTGCTGACCTTCCTGGCGCCTGGCCTGGTGATGATGGCCGTGGCGCAAAACGCTTTTGCCAATACATCCAGCTCGCTCATCCTATCCAAGATGCAGACCAACATCACCGATGTGTTGATGGCCCCCTTGTCGGCGGCTGATTTGCTGGCCGGATTCGCTTTGGGCGGCGTGGTGCGCGGCCTGGTCGTGGGCGCGGCCACCATCGTGGCGTTGCTGCCTTTGGTCGTCATGCCTTCGGCCCAGCCCGGGTTGGCGCTGGCTCATCTGTTGCTGGGTTCGGCCTTTTTGGCCCTGCTGGGGCTGGCTTCGGGCATCTGGGCCGATAAGTTCGATCAACTGGCCGCCATCAATAATTTCGTCGTCATGCCCGCGACGTTCCTGTCCGGGACTTTCTTCACATTAGAGCAACTTCCCGCCGAGTGGCGCTGGCTGTGCCTGGGAAATCCATTCTTTTACATGATCGACGGTTTCCGCCAGGGCGTGTTAGGGCATGGCGACAGCGACCCGGCTTTGGGCCTTTTCATCATGCTGACGGTGACATTGGCTCTTGGGTTCTTGTGTTGGCGGATGTTGGCCACAGGCTATAAATTGCGCGGATAAAGCAAGTTTATGGAAAGGAACTTGTCCCCCATGATTTGGCCCAGAATGGCAGGGAGCATGTTCTTTCTTCGTTTGAAATGAGTAGGCCGATGAAGAAACGACTTATGGAAGAACCGATACTCTCTGCGACCGCCTTACATGCTCTGCGTGTAGAAGTCGTTCAATCAAGGCGCGTGATTTTCTTTTAGATGGAAGTGTCCGGGACCATTACTCGGCAGTGGCCGTAGCCCCCTGATATGTCCAAGGCCCGCTGTTCATCCCCGATGTGATGGCATCATCCTCATTCTCGCTCCAGCGATTGATGGGGCCGTTGACACCCATCAAAGTGCCGGGACAAAATTCCATCACCAACAGTGTTTCCTCGTCTTGGCATTCATACCCCGGCAGAGAAAAAGCCGCACCCAGGGAACGAGAGAAGCCAAATCGACGAAATCTTTCCGGATGCCCCAATGTCACGACGACTCGGTGTCCCAAGCGATAGGCCCGATCCAAAGACTCACGGATTAACCATGCCTCAAGCCCCTCATCAACATGAGTGGGTTTGACAAAAGTCCGTTCCATCAAAAGGGCGGGGACATATTCACCCATGAGGACGCGCCAATGCCGTATTCCAGCAACCACGGTGCCATCCGCCTCAACGATGAGCGACAATGCATCCACACACGCATGGTCAGCCGTCAGTGCACTGATGGACGGAGAATTCCATCCCCCACCTTGATCTTGGGCGTGCCGACCATAGCTACCCCAATCATCCGGTCTCATCGTTCTGATTTGAAGCATGATGCCCTCTGAACGAAACCGAATGGCCGTAAGCCATTCTTGATCTGGAACCCTAGCACATATTAAGCCTCTTAATCAAGAGATAGAATAGTTCTAAATTAATCCATCATCAGGATTTGCATAGATTCTCGATCAATCCAATCCTATGATTATTTCGTGTTTAAATCATTGCCGTTATGCGCATTTCAACTTCCTGGCATAAATAGTGGTAAAGGCACAAATGCACCTGCTGGATTTCCGGCGTGGCGCGCGAAGGCACGGCTATGAGAATATCTGACATCGCAGCCATCTTCCCCCCACCATGCCCGGTCAGGCCGATGACCTGCATGCCCATATCTCGCGCCTTTTGGCATGCGGCCAGGACATTGGGCGAATTGCCCGAGGTGCTGATGGCCAGCAATACGCCCCCTTTCTCTCCCAAAGCCTCGACCTGGCGGGCAAAGACCTGCTCATAGCCGTAATCATTGGCCAGCGCCGTCATGACCGCCGGATCGCCCACCAAGCTGACACAGCGCAGGGCTCGCCGTTCCTTCAAGAAACGCCCCACCATCTCCCCCGCGATATGGCAAGCGTCGCTGGCCGATCCCCCATTGCCGCAGACCAACAGCGGCTTGTTGGCATGCAACGCCTGAGAGATCACAACGATGGCCTGCTCGGTGGCGACAACCGCCTCGCTGTTGATCGTGGATTCAATCACGGCGGCGGCCTGGCGCAAATAGGCCGCCAAAGATGATGAACCGGTCATGAGTCTTTAGTCTTCTTTGCGCGTTTGGATGTTTTGGGGGAAGTTACGGAAGATTTATTTGAGGCCACGGCGTGCGAGCCAAAACTGGCCAGGCTACGCAAATGCGCCTCCAACTCGGTGACGCGTGAGATCAGTTGCGCGCGGCTTAAGGTATCTAAAACGGATTTGGCTTCGACCTTGCTGGCCTCGTCTGCTCCGGCGGCAAAGGGGTTGAACAAACGCATGGTGCGCTCAACCATTTCCAGATTCTGGCGGCTGACCTCGCGCCCCATCTCCTGCAAGGGACGGCTGAAGGGCAGCAGGCCGCCCACCGTGTCTTGAACATAATCGCGGATCTTTTCCTGGTTTCCGGAGAAGACCTGCAGACTGTGTTCCAGATAGCGCGGCACCAGCCAACCCAGATTGTCGCCATAAAGGGAAATTAACTGCCTTAGGAAGCCTTCAGGCAACAGGCTATGGCCGCTGTTTTCATGCTCCACGATGATCTGTGTTAGGACCGAACGGGTGATGTCGTCGCCTGATTTGGCGTCACACACAACGAAATCCACACCGTCCCGCACCATCTGTCCCAGATATTCCAAGGTCACATAGGAGCTGCTGGCGGTATTGTACAGACGCCGGTTCGGATACTTTTTGATCAGAACGGGCGGAGACGATGGAGCTGGGGCCGTAGTCATGGGCAAGGTCGCCTCTTGGAAAAAGAATGCATCTCCGATCTGCCGTCTTGACCCGGAAGGCCGCCCCAGCCTAACACTGGATAGCGATCTGCACGGGACCCGTGCGGACGAGTTGGAGAAGCCGGGACACTGGAGGACAGTGTATGACAAGCGGGGCGGACGAGTCCACCGACGCCATGGCAGAGACACAGGCCCTGGTGCGACGAACCCTAGAAATGTGGCAACAACAATGGGTAGCCACCTTGCGCGACCCCGAGGCGATGCGCGATCTGGATTCTTTGGCCCAGCCTTCGGGAAGTTTTATCGCCGGAGCCATGGCGGCCATGAACGCCTTCATGCGCCGCGCGGGCACGCAGGAATCGCCGGTTGGGAGCATGTTCGATGACATTCTCAAGACAGGGGCCAAGGCCGCTGGTTTTGCATCTGCTGATGGCGGGAATACCTCTGCTGACCTGGCCCTTCGCATGGCGGCACTTGAAGCGCGAGTGGGAGAGCTTGAATCCCGAATCGTCCTGCTCACAGCCAAACCCGCACGCTCCGCCTCCGCCGGACGCGCCCGAACCAAGGCCACAACCGACAAGCCGCGCGGGCGCAAGCCGCCGGACACCCCACCCCTTAGACCCACGCCTCGAAGACGCCCTCGCCGCTGAAGCGCGAAAAAATTACAAAGAATTTCTGGACGGCATTGACGCTTGGCGTTCTCACCCCGCGCGGCGCAATCTGCCGGATACACCTGTTTTATGGCAGGAAGGCTCCGTTCGGTTGTTGGATTATGCCCCCACCGCGCCGCGCGGCGTGCCGGTGGTCTTTGTCATCCCCTCTTTGATTAATCGGTCGTATATTCTGGATTTGGACACCGACCATAGTTGGCTGCGCGCTTTGGCGGCCAAGGGTTTGCGCCCGATGCTTCTGGACTGGGGGAGAGCGGGCGCAAGTGAAAGAGCCTTGGATATGTCCGGCTATTTGATCACCCGTATCGCCCCGGCCCTTGAAACCGCCTTACGGATCGGCGGCCAACCGGTGGCGACGGTGGGGTATTGCATGGGCGGATTGTTGGCCCTGGCTGCCGCCGCGCGCTGGCCCGCCAGCATTCGCGCCGTGGCCCTGCTGGCAACACCATGGGATTTCCATGCCGGGCGAAATCCCAAAGAGGCGCAAGCCCATGTGTCGGCCATCGAGACTTGGCTGGCCCCGTGGCTGAAGGAAGGCGCTGCCCTGCCCGTGGACGTGCTGCAGGCCCTGTTTGCCTTGATGCAGCCTGTGGGCATGGTGGAAAAATTCCGCCGCTTCGCCGGCATGAACCCGCATAGCGAAGCGGCACGGCGTTTTGTCTTGGTCGAAGACTGGCTCAATGACGGCGTTCCCTTGCCCGGACTGGTGGCGCGCGACGGACTGCATGATTGGTATCGAGATAACCTGCCCGCGCAAGGATTGTGGCAAATCGCCGGACAGACATGCCGCGCCCAAGATATACGTCAACCCGCCTTGGTCATTGTGCCTGGACAAGATCGTATCGTGCCGCCGGATTCGGCGCGGGCTTTGGCCAGGGACTTACCCCATGCCACGTTAAACGAAACGGCTCTTGGCCATATCGGCATGATCGCCAGTCGGCGCGCGCCTCGATTGGTTTGGGATCCTTTGGCACAGTGGCTTCTAAGCGAATCTCGCGCGCCTGGCCGCAAGGGCGACAAGAAGCTCTTCACGGATTTTAATGGGTGATTTTGGGATGATTCCATAGCTCCTGCAGGTTCAGAATCAGAATTCCCAGCGTTATATGGAATCCATCGCCGTAGGTAGCTCACGATTCGCCTGCCTACCAATAAAGGCTCGCAGCGCGGAGCGTCATAGGCTACGGATTCGTCAACTCAACCCTGAGCGAGAACCGCGAAAAGCTTGGGACTACCCCGCCAGGAAAGGCGGCAGTGCATGGAAGTTTGCCGCTTTTTCCAGCACGTCGCCCACGCGCAAGACGGTTTCTTCGTCAAAGGGGCGTCCGATCAGCTGCAGGCCCAGCGGCAGGCCTTGGGCGCTTAGTCCGGCGGGGACCGACAAACCGCATGTCGCGGCCAGGTTGACGGGAACGGTGAACACGTCTTCCAGATACATGGCGATGGGATCGTCTTGCTTTTCGCCGATGGCAAAGGCCGGGCCGGGGGCCGTCGGGGTCAAGATCACGTCGCACTGCGTGTAGGCATGCTCGAAATCCTGCGCGATGCGGGTGCGGACCTTTTGGGCGCGCAGATAATAGGCGTCGTAATACCCGGCCGAAAGCACATAAGTGCCGATCAGGATGCGGCGACGCACTTCTTTGCCAAAGGCCGCGCCGCGCGAATTTTCGTACATCTGGTCGATGCCCTCGCCTTCGACGCGCGTACCATAGCGCACGCCATCATAGCGGGCCAGATTCGACGACGCCTCGGCCGGCGCGATGATGTAATAGGCGGCCAGGGCGTATTTGGTGTGCGGCAGGCTGATTTCCACGATTTCCGCTCCCGCCTCGCGCAGCCAAGCCGCGCCGCGCGACCATAGGGCGTCGATCTCGGCCGGAATGCCGGGGATGCGGTATTCGCGGGGAATGCCTACCTTCAGGCCGCGAATATCGCCGGTCAGCGCGGCCACATAATCGGGCACCGGACGGTTGACGCTGGTCGAATCCTTCTCGTCGAAACCGGACATCGAACGCAGCATATGCGCGCAATCGCGCACCGTGCGCGCCAAAGGCCCCGCCTGGTCTAAAGACGAGGCGAAGGCCACGATGCCCCAGCGCGAACACCTTCCATAGGAAGGCCGAATGCCGGTGATGCCGCACACGGAAGCGGGCTGGCGAATCGAACCGCCGGTATCCGTGGCCGTGGCCGCCATGGCGCAACGCGCCGCGACCGCCGCCGCCGAACCGCCCGACGAACCGCCTGGCACCAACTGTTTGTCCCATGCCCCGGGCTTGCCCGGACTCCAAGGATTGATGACCGGCCCAAAACAACTGGTTGCGTTGCTGGAGCCCATGGCGAATTCGTCCAACCCCACTTTGCCCAGCATGACCGCGCCGTCGCGCCACAGATTCGCCGTGACGGTGGATTCGTATGTGGGCTTAAAGCCGCGCAGGGCGTTACTGCAGGCGGTGGTCTCGATTCCCTTGGTGCAATACAGGTCCTTGACGGCGATGGGGATGCCGTCCAACGGTCCCGCTTGGCCTTTGGCGCGCCTTGCATCCGACTCCTTGGCGGCGGCCAGGGCGATCTCGGGCGTTTCCTTGGTGAAGGCGTTCAGCACCCGCGCGTCTTCCACGGCCTTGATATGGTCTTGGACCAGATCTACCGCGCAGAATTCCTTTTTGTTCAGGCCGTCCAGGGCCTCGGACAGGCTCAATCGGGTTAGGGCGCTCATTATTCGACCACCTTCGATACGACAAAGAAATCGGCTGTCTTGTCCGGCGCGTTGGCCAGGATATCGGCAGGCTTGCCGCCATCGGTGACTTGATCGGGCCGCATGCGCAAGGCGTCGTTCTCGACGCCTGTCATCGGCTCGACGCCTTCGACATCGACTTCTTGCAATTGCTCGATCCAGGTCAGGATGCCGTCCAGCTCCTGCACCAAGCGGGGCAAGTCTTCTTCGGCGACCTTCAGTCGCGCCAGATGCGCCACGCGGCGCACGGTTTGTAGATCAATAGCCATGGCAAGCACGCAACCTTATGACAAACGCAGCTTTGTCTGCTTATCATTGGCCATGCCAATCTGCAACCTCGACCAATTGCGCGCCCTGGTGCCGCCCGGAAAGCGCCTGATGGGCGTGGATGTCGGCTCGACGACCTTGGGCCTGGCCGTTTCGGACGCCGCATGGCGCGTGGCGGCCAGCATCACCACCTTGCACCGGGGCAAGTTACGCCCGGACCTTGAAAAACTCTTCGCCCTGGCGCAAGAGCGCGACGTGGCGGGATATGTGCTGGGGCTGCCGATGGAGATGGACGGCAAGGAAGGCACCGCCTGCCAATCGGTGCGCAGTTTTGCCTTTCATATGATGCGCCAAGGGCAGGAAAGGGCAGGGGCCCCCGTGCCGGTCGCGCTGTTCGACGAACGTTTGTCCACCGCTGCCGTCACCCGCGCCATGCTGGCCGAAGATGTCAGCCGCCGCCGCCGCGCCGCCGCCGTCGATGCCGCCGCCGCCAGCTATATTCTGCAAGGCGCACTTGACAGGATGCAGTCTCTGGGGTCGATTCCAGCCGTTCTTTCCTCTGATTTAGGCATGACGTGATGCGCGGGGCCTTGCAGTTAAACGTGATTCCGATGGCTTTGGCTTTTTTTCTGCTGTTGCCTGTGGCCGCCGTGGTGCCGCGCGGCATGCCGGTATGGCTGTTGGTCAGCGCTTTGTTGGCCGGGCTGAGCATCTTGCTGCCTCGGCGTGTCTGGCCGCCCGCCCCGCCTTTGGCCCTGGCAGGCTTGGCCGCGCTGGCAGTCTGGGCCGCCGCCGCCGCTCTATGGAGCCCCTCGCCGCGTGCTTGGTCATCGGCCATCGCCGTCATTTACGCGATTCTAGGTGGGCTGGTTTTGATTCAGGCCGTTCGTGCTTTGGCTCCCGAAGAAAGGCAACAACTGTGTCGCGTCTTTCTGGCCGGTGCTGCGCTGGGCTTGGGATTGATGATCTTCGAGATTCTTACGGATCACAGCCTTCATCGCTTTGTCAGCCATGTTCCCTCGGACAGTCCCGTGGGCGGCAATGTGCCCAAACGCGCTGCGGCGTTGCTGGCCATGTTGGCTTGGCCCGTGGCGGCCTTGGTCATGCGCCGACTGCGTCCCCATATGGGGCGTGTGGGAGCCATGGCGGTGCTGGCCGGGACGATGATCCTGCCTTTTGCCATGATCTGGCCCTCGCGCGCGGCCTCGGCGGGAGTGGCGGCGGGCATGGTGGTTCTGTTGACTGCGTGGATCAGCCTGACCTGGACACGGCGCATCCTGTCTTTGCTGGTCGTGACCGGCTTTTTGGGGATGGTGCCGGCTGGTTTGGCTTTGCCCTCTCTTGCCCAGAAAACCGATGGCTGGCTGTTCGCCTCGGCCCAGCAGCGTTTGGATATTTGGCATGCCAGCGCGCAGCGCGTGATGATCAAGCCCGCGCAGGGATGGGGCACAGACGCCGCGCGCGCCTTTGACGATCCGGACACGGCGCGGCATTTGCAAGGCTTGCCCGCCGATCAACCCGTCACCACCTCTTTGCATCCCCATAACGGCTTTTTGCAAATTTGGATGGAATGGGGTGCGGTGGGTGTTGGTGTGATTCTTTTTCTTTGGGCGGCCCTGATGGGTGTGGTGCGGCGGCTTGATGACGAACTCCAGGCCCTGGCGTTGGGGATGCTGGCTTGTGCCTTGGTGGTCCTGAACACGGCCTATGGCTTGATGCAAGCCTGGTGGATCTGCGGCCATGTCGCATCCGTTCTCATTATGATTATGGTCGCCACAAGCATTTCTACCAAGGGTAAAACTGACAGGAAGATTGCAGATTCGGCATAAGCGGTCTAAAAAACAGAGTCCACGGGGTCGAATCGCTCGTCTCCGGCTTTTTGGGCCTGGTTTTCTGGGGGATATATGTCCGACTTTCAGCACAGCTTTAATCCGTCTTGTCTGCGGGAATACGATATTCGTGGCATTGTCGGGGACACGCTGACCGAGGCTGATGCGCGCGCCATAGGCCGCGTCTTTGGATCCATCGTCCGACGCAAAGGCGGCGTGCGGGTTTGTGTGGGCTATGACGGCCGTCTCACTTCGCCCGCTTTGTCTCAGGCATTGGCCGAGGGGCTGACGGCGGCAGGAATCATGGTCAGCAATGTCGGCCTGGGGCCGACCCCCATGCTGTATTTCGCCGTGCGCCATTTAGAGGCCGATGCCGGGATCATGATCACCGGTTCGCACAATCCGCCAGAGTATAATGGCTTCAAGATGATGTTGGGCCCGAACGACAATTATGCGCCGTTCTATGGTCCCGGCATTCAAGAATTGGGCGCGATGGCCGCGCGCGGCGATGTCGAGACGGGGCAAGGCACGTCCGAATCGATCAATATGGGCGATGCCTATTTGGCGCGACTGCTGGGATCTTGGCAGGGCACGCGGGCGCTGAAGGTGGCCTGGGATGCCGGCAATGGTGCCACGGGCGAAGTCATGCGCCGCCTGACAGGCTCGCTGCCAGGGCAGCATATCCTGCTGTATGAAACCATCGATGGACGTTTTCCCAACCACCACCCGGATCCCGTGGTGGAAAAGAACATTTTGGACCTACGCGCCAAGATCCTTGAGGAAGGCTGCGATTTGGGCGTGGCCTTTGACGGCGACGGGGATCGTCTGGGCGCGGTGGACCATACAGGACGCCTGATTTCCGGCGATCAGCTGATGGCGTTGTTCGCCGCCGAGATTCTGGCGCAAAAACCGGGCGCGACGATCATCTCCGAGGTCAAGGCCAGCCAAGTCCTGTATGACGAAATCGCACGTCTGGGCGGCAAGCCTTTGATGTGGAAGACAGGCCATGCGCCGATCAAGGCCAAGATGAAAGAGGTGAACGCGCCTCTGGCCGGCGAGATGAGCGGTCATCTGTTCTTCGCCGATAACGACGGCTTCGACGATGGCTTATACGCCGCCATGCGCTTGATCAATCTGGTCAGCCGTTCGGGTAAAAGCCTGGCCGAGCTGGTCGATGCCCTGCCCCAAGCCGTCAACACGCCCGAGATCCGCATGGATGTGCCCGAGGAGCGCAAATTCGCCATCGTCGCCGAGGTGCAAGAGCGTTTAAGCCGCGCGGGAGCCGATGTGATCTTGGTGGACGGCGCGCGCGTGAAAACGCCGGATGGTTGGTGGCTGCTGCGCGCCTCGAACACGCAAAACGCCCTAATCCTTCGCGCCGAAGGCCATGACGAAGCGGCCTTGGTTCGCCTGAAACAAGCCCTGACCGATCAATTGACAGCCAGCGGCGTGGAAGGGCGGCTTCTGTAAAAGTGGGTAGCATGGGGGGTGTGTTGCGGCTTCTTGCCGCAAGGCGGCGGATTGTCGAGCTTTGATCCATCGTTCGAGGGCACTTCTAAGAACCCCATCGCCCATTTCCAGATGTAAGCCTTATCATCAGCGTGTATTCAGCAAATCGTGGAAAACGGTGGCCTTGATAAAGTGCTCAATAAAGTGCTCATCCCATTTTTATTGAATTTACTATAAATGGATGATGCCTCTTCTAAGAAGGCACCATCCATGGCGAGCGCATCAATCCTACAAACGAACGGCCTGTCAACAGGCCGTATGTGCTTAGGCCTTTTGTGGCGCTTGCTGTTGCTGCGGGGTCATCACCATGACCATCTGACGGCCCTCGAATTTGGGCATCATCTCGATCTTGCCGACATCCGCCAGGGACTCGCGCACACGGGCCAGCACTTGGCCGCCCAATTCTTGATGCGACATTTCGCGGCCACGGAAACGCAAGGTCACCTTGACTTTGTCGCCATCTTGCAAGAAACGCCGCGCCTGATTGATCTTAATGCCAAAATCATTGTCGTCGATCATGGGTCGCAAGCGTATTTCCTTGATCTCCATCACCTTCTGCCGGCGACGGGCCTCGGACGCCTTTTTTTGCTCGGCAAAGCGGAACTTGCCATAATCCATGACCTTACACACAGGCGGCTCCGACGTGCCGGCGATCTCCACCAGATCCAAACCCGCCTGTTCGGCAACCAATTGGGCATCGCGCAACGCGACGATCCCCCGTGTCACACCGCTGGCGTCAATTAACCGCACCTGACGCGCCGTGATTTGACCATTGATGCGCGGGCCATCGTGGGCACCCGACGCAGGGCCATTAAATTTTTGGATGGTCGTTACTCCCTGCCATGAAGACGCAAACACACATCCCCCACGCCTTTTGGCGCAAGAGATTAGGCACAGTATAGCCTAGCTTTCGCAATGATCAAGATGGGAAACTAAGCGGTCAAGCGGGTCTGTTCGGGGATAGGTAAGCCTTGGGGCAAGGTGATGCCAAAGCTTAGAAAGGCGTCTTTCAAGCTATCAAAGGCCACCCATAACGGGCTGTAGGTATATGTGGCCTGTGTTGGCCCGCCCAGAGTTGCGTCACAAGACCCGACACAGGCAATTCGCTTTTGAAAAGCCATGGCCATCCCCGCCTCGACCAAGGCCCCACGTAGGACTTCACCGGGCTGACAGTACAGAATAAACCCATCTGAATCGTGAATTTCCCTGGCTTTTTGCGCCCATTCCTGCGCCAACCCCTGTTCCTAGTCAGGCTCTTTGGGGAGGCTGTCCAGATCAATGTGATCGATCCAATCGGCACAAATAGGCACCCCGGCCGCGCGCTAAGCTCGCCAAACCGGCGCATGATAAAAGCGAGAAGCCATAAAAATACGAGGGTTCATGTGGCTCATTCTTCTACCGCGCGCAACGCTTTCCAAGCCAATCCATGCTCGTGGCGCAAGGTGATGCCCGACATTTGGGCATCCGGCATCCAGACCAAGCGGTTCTCCTCGGAACCGGACCATTCCAGACGATGGTCGGGGCCGTGTTCGCGTAAGTTCTCAGGCAAATCGATCAGCACATAGGTCTGGTTCAACAAAAAGAACTTACCCCCCATCCGTGCGTGAAAGGGCGCGACTTGATGATGCCGCCGCCGCACATGGCGTTCGATGTCTGGCGGCAGGGTAAGGCCGGTTTCTTCCAGAAACTCACGGTGTAGATTCGCCCCAAAGCTCTCTTCAGGATTGGCACGTCCACCGGGAAACTCAGGCACATCGGGCAGCATGCCCATTACGCTAAGCAGCCAATGCCCTTGGCTGTGACATAGGACATGCACGGTATCAAATTTTTGGATCAGCGCCGGATCGGTCACCGTCGTAGCACGACCATAATCGTCATAGAATTCTGTAGGCTCTGTCATTTATTCCCCCGTTTTTTCTGCTACGCGCAGCTTAGCAAAAGCTACCATATGACAATACAAAATCCCAATATCCGCTCCCCCATCTGCAGCGCCAAGATATGGGAGGAATACATCGAATCCGGCGCTGCCGTACAGGCCGCATGACATTCCATGTGTGTTCATCGACAAACCCAATATCGCGTAACTGCATAGGGATCATTTTACGAAGATCAAACTGCGTGCCCTGCAATCAGTCCGACAAAATAGCGGAAAGCTCGGGGCAAGAACGGGCCTTGGTCTCAATCTCGTGCCACATGCCTGATGGAGACAAGTCATATCCCGCCGATATGTTCAAGCTTCCGCGTGATTGTGCGGTGCGGATTGCAATAAAAGAAAAGTCTTTCGTCCGAAATGGAGGATGCGGTTTTCCTCTAAGCCGCTCGCAGAGGCAATGGCGCGCGGGCTTGGTTTTGCAGCAGGGCGTCATAAACGGTCAGCAGACTGGCGCACATGCGTTCACGGCTATAGGTATGGCTGACGAAGGCGCGGGTGCGCTCGGCCAGAGCTAGGCGCTCGGATGCGGATAATGCCAATGTTTCTTGCAAGGCGGCGGCCAGGGCGGCGGAATTATTGGGCGGCACCAGCCAGGCGGTCTCGCCCGCGCGGACCAATTCGGCCGAAGCGCCGTGATGCGACAGCACCACGGGACGTCCCATCGCCTGGGCCTCGATGATCGCGGGGTTGAAGCCTTCCGGCTCGATCGCGGGGGACACCACCACGCTGGCCAACCATAAGGCCGCCGCGCGGTAGGGTGTTTCTGGCGGCATCAGCACGCGGCCTTCTAGGCCAAAACGGGCGATCAGGAAACGGATTTCGTCGCGATAGGCGTCGTCGTCGCCTTGGTCCGCGCCGGGGAACACGGCCACCATATCGCGCCGCTTCAGCCGCGCCATGGCGCGCAACAGCACGGCATGGCCCCGGCTGCGATCGAGCGAGCCGGGCAGCAGGATCACCGCGCATTCTTCGGGCAACATCCAGGATTCGGCCAATTGCGCCGGGCGGGTATGGCCGACGCGCTCGGGATCGTAGGAATCCATCGACACGCCATGCGGCACCACCATCACCCGCGTCGCGTCCAGGCCATATTCGTTGATCAGGCTGTCGCGCAGCCAATGCGAGGGCGTCGTGATCACATCCCCTTCGGTCATGACCATGCAATAGGCGCGCTCGAACGCGCTGTGAATGGGATGCAACGCCCGCACGGTGGTCACCAGTCGCGTACGCGTACGCCGCGCCGCCTTCATCGCGCTCCAAGCGGGCGAGCGGTTGAACGCATGCACGATATCGACGCGGCTGGCGCGGATGATGTCCACCAAACGTCCGGTGTTCAGCGACACCGTCACGGGATGTTCGCTGTCCAAAGGCACCGTGGCGTGTATGGCTCCCACATGGCGCAATTCGTGGACCAGGCCGCCGCCGGGCGAGGCGACGATGGCCCGCCCGCCCGCCTTGCGAATGGCGGACACGACATCCAACAGGGCGCGCGTCAACGCGCCCTCGCGCAGGTTCTTCATCGCCAACAGCACCGTGGTCGGGCGCGGCGTTTTGGAGGATGTCAGACCCAAGGACATGGAAGCACTGTAACCTGAAACGTCATCATCTTGCCTTGTTTGCGTCAAAATGCGGCGTAAGAAAAGCCCCTTTTCCGTGAATTAGGGATTCCAGCTCGGCCAATACATGCGCGGGAGAGATACTGACCATGCTTTTATCCGCGTCGGTCGCGTATAAAGAGCGCACATGCTTACCATAAAGCATTGAGAAGGAAAGAGTCTTTCCAAACAGTACCAAGCTGGGGCGATCTAGGGCGGCGGCGATATTGGCAGGTCCCGTGTCGTTGCCGATGAACAGATCGGCGGATTCGATCAGGGCCGCCGAGTCGGGTAAGGCCCAATCATTAATGGCCACCAGATGCGGATGACTCGATTGCGCCTTGATCCGACCGGCCCGTTCCACCCCGTCGGGACCGCTGAGCAAAAAGATCGTGCCTTGACGCGGCATCAAGGCGTCGGCGAGGGCGGCGAAATGTTCGGGTGGCCATATTTTCCAGTCTTCGCTGGCGGCAATGCCGAAAATGATCCATGGCCGGGGCATATCGGCCAGCCTCTGGGCGATCTGTTCGCGCCGTGCGGGCTTGATCCGCAGACGCGGCACGGATTCGTCGATAGGTATGCCCAAACGTCGCACCAGATTTTGCGACTGCACGGGCAAGGCAAGCATTTCGTCGATCTCAGGGCCCTTGGGCATGGCCAAGCCCACGGTCAGCGCGGCATGAGGTCGCCCGGTCGAGAACAAACCAAAGCGCTGTGGAACCCCCGCCCATCGCCCTGCCAGAGCATACCAAGGGCTATCATGCATGACATACAGGCGTTGCAGCGACCGCATCATGCCAAAACGCGCCGTGCACCAAGCCAGCCGCGCGGGGGCCGAGCGTCCCCAAAAGCGGCGCGGCATGGGGATAAAGCGAAACGGGTCTTCCTCGAACAGGCTGGCGGCCCCTAGGGGCATCTTGGTCAAGATCGGCATGGGGCGCTGGGCGGTGGCCCCTTCGGCACGCGCCACGGCGCGCAAGGCCGGCAGGAACCACACCATATCGCCGATACCTGGCCGCGCCTGGACGGTCAGGGCCGGAAAGTCACGGTGTGATTGCCTGGGGTGCCGTTGCCTGGAAAGCCTGTTCATGTCAAGTTGAGCCGCATCAGAAGGTTATCCTCAATTTAGCAGGATTCGTGACCATGGCCGAGAATCGCCCGCAGGCAGAGTTGTACCCCGAGATCGATCCCTATCAAAGCGGCATGCTGGATGTGGGCGACGGGCATCAGATGTATTACGAGGTTTGCGGCAATCCGTCAGGAAAGCCGGTCGTCTTTTTGCATGGCGGCCCGGGCGGCGGATGCAAACCGGCCCATCGCCGCTTTTTTGATCCATCGACCTATCGGGTCGTGTTGTTCGATCAACGCGGGTGTGGGCGCAGTAAGCCTTTGGGGCTGCTGGACCATAACACCACCTGGCACTTGGTCGAGGATATTGAACGCCTAAGAACGCTGCTGGGCATTGAGAAATGGATGGTCTTTGGCGGGTCTTGGGGCAGTTTGTTGGGGCTGGCCTATGCTCAGCGTCACCCTGGGCGCGTGACGTCGATGATCCTGCGCGGCATCTTTTTGGGTCGCCGGCACGAGATCGACTGGTTCTACCAGGGCGGGGCGCGGCCTTTCTTTCCCGAATATTGGCCGGTTTTTCGTGATTTTATCCCCGAGGACGAGCGCGGCGACATGATGCGCGCCTATTACCGCCGCTTGACCAGTCAGGACGAGGAACTGCGCATGGCCGCCGCCGAAGTCTGCAATCAGTGGGAAAGTCTGTTGGTCGGCCTGCCGCACGCGCCCAATGTCGCGGCTGATGGCGCGGCTAGCCTCGCTTTGACGCCTGAACAGAAAGCTCAGGCCATGGCGGCGGCGGTTTTGGCCGCGCATTACACGGTCAATGGCTGTTTCTTGCAGCCGGACGATCTGTTGCTGCGTGAAGCCAACCGGCTTCAGGGTATCCCGCTGACCCTGGTGCAGGGCCGCTATGACATGATCACGCCGCCCATCAGCGCCTATGACCTGCACAATGCACTGCCAGAATCGAAACTGATCATGGTTCCCGGCGGCAGTCACCACAGCTCCGACCCCGCCATCCGCGCGGCATTGCTGGACGCCACCGATGCCGTGCGGGGGGATTGACCGCTCCGCAATGCGTCCTGGGTTTGCGATTGTCATTCTAAAGGCGATGGTGGGCGCAGTAGGGCTCGAACCTACGACCCGCTGATTAAGAGTCAGCTGCTCTACCAACTGAGCTATGCGCCCCACCGGCGGCTGTCATAGCAAAGCTGGTTTCGTTAGGCAACATCTATATAATGCGGCTTCTTTCGTCTGGCGCGGAACAACATTTCCGTAATAGTCTATTATAATCATATGGATATAAAGTATATTGTGCTTAAATTATATATATCGAAATCGATATCTTCAGGGGTTCTTCACAGGAAAAACCATAAATAAATTGTAAATTGGTGAAAATTGTGCTAAAAAAGCAAGGAAGAGGAAAAGATGTTCCGGTATGCGATCGGGGCTATGGGCCGTCTTCGCACGGATCACATCGGATGACGGCATGAGAGGTCGGACGGTGCGCCCGTTGGAGATAGTGGGTCGCTGGGGTGTTCGCAACGCAAGATATGAGGGTAACTCGATGGCAACAAAGCCGGTGAAGAAGACGCAACAAGTCAAGACCGTCAAGGTCAGGGCCGTTAGTGAGCCGAAGGCCGCCATCAAGAAAGCCGTAGTGGCGACCAAGCCGCCGGTTAAACGGGTCGCTGAGCGCGTTGTCGTTAAGCTTGAGGTTAAGCCCGTCGAGCTGAAAGTGAAAAAGGAACGCGAAGCCTTTAACAAAGGTGACAGCGTGGTGTATCCGGTACATGGCGTTGGCCGTGTCGAGGGCACGGTGATTATAGAAGGCATCAAATTCTATTCGATCGTCTTTGATGAGGACCGTATGCGTCTGAAGGTGCCCTTCAACAAGATCGAAGCGTGTGGTTTGCGTCGCCTTAGCTCGCGCGATCGCATCCGCGATGCTTTGGCAACGTTAAAAGGCCGTTCGCGCGTCCGCCGCGTGATGTGGAGCCGCCGCGCCCAGGAATACGAAACCAAGATCAATTCGGGCGACCCGGTGTCGATTGCCGAGGTCGTGCGCGATTTGCATCGTCAAAGCGACCAGCCCGAACAGTCTTACAGCGAACGCCAGATCTATCAGGCGGCGCTGGAACGCCTGGCGCGTGAGCTGGCGGCGGTCGAGAAGATCGATACAGGCCGTGCCGCCGAAAAGCTGGAAGCCGCGCTGGTGCGCGACAAGAAGGCCGCCTGAGTTTTTTTCGGTTAACCCAAGCTCCTGTTGGGCAAAAGAAGCGGGGCGGTCCTTATGGGGCCGCCCCGCTTCCATTTTTGCTCCTTAAGACGTTATCGACCCGAGAATAGACATGATATCCCGGGCTAGAATTCCCCCGGTTCTTTGCCATATCGAGGTTGCTCAAAGACGGGACACGCGGCGCGATTCAGTGACAGCGTGGATGGCGGACAAAACCAAGTTGAGAGAGTGGTTTTTATATGAATGCGGCATGGTTTGTTGTGCGCCTTTCTCTCCTCGTGAGTCACTCCCGCGAAGGCGGGAGTCCATCTCCTGACCTGGCCGATGGTGCGGGATTTCAGAAAAGAGTCTGCGATTCAGCCTCTTTCAGGCCATCCACGGCCCGTTAAAACGCAAAAGTCAAAAGACAGTTCGGCAGGGCAACGAGGAGGCCGGTAGCGACAGAGACACCGAACACAAAAGTACGGCCTGAATGAAATCGGTAAGGTCGGTTATTTCACGATGCAGGCAGTGCCGTTATCACTGCAAATCGGCACGGCTAAATACAACGAAGACAGAGTTGTAATGTTAGCAGCGCAAAGCCCATTAGTAGCTCTGTAAGATCTAAGATTTACATTATTTTTTTTGCCACCACTTCCAATGCATTTATTTGTTAAACATTGTGCACTTCCCGTGCAGCAATACCCAAGATATTGCTGTGTATCCCCATGCTGTGAGTAAGGGGAGCCAGTACAGTTATCACCAGTGAAAAGAATATTCGTTTGTATTGTGCCCCCTTCGCAGAAAAGGGTACTAGCAGAAAAAATTTCTCCATCACTCCTTGCAAAAACAAGTCCTCCGCACCCAGAAGCATAATTACCCATCATTTTCCCCAGTTCTGTCACGCCATCTGATTTGTAGACTTTCAGGGACGAACTACTCGCCAACTGAATCCAACCTGTTCCATTGCAGCCCTCAAATTGGCCGCCGGTATAGCGGATATATCCGGCCTTCGTAGAATCGCATGTGGCGGATGTCGTACCCAGCAGGACGGCGTTTGACACCCAGACCCCGCCGGTACAGGTGAGAAAGCCATCGCTGTTCGCGTTCGCGCCTTCTTGGGTACAAGCCGCGCCAGGGGTAGCCCATGCTGCGGCAAAGCTAGGCAGACCGAGACTGACACCGACCAGCAGCGTCGCAAGAGCAATCATGGCATTCCTCATCAGCAGCCTCATTCCCTACAGCCTTACCCTTCGTGATCATCGGCTTCCCAGCCTGTACCACCCTCAACCTCTATCCCCTCAGTATCCGCCGCGCCAGCCAAAAGTCAAAGATAGTTCGGCGGAGCAATGAGGAAGCCCTAAGGAGCAGCGGTCTTGGCACTAGAATCTCACATACCATTCCATAGCTTTCCGATTATTATTTAATGATCCTGTCATTTGCATGTTGCCACTATTGTTTGGCACAATATTCGTATTCATCCTCATACCATCTGTTCGCCTCAATGCTGAACCAGCGAAAACAGTTCCATCATTCGGGCCTGCACTGGTTACAAACAGATCACTAGCATCCGCACTGATAGTATCCATGCAAGCTAATACTCCATCCTTCCATGCAATAGAGGAACAAAGGTGAGAACCTCCTACTGAACCTGAAGTATTACTTTTTACGTCAGCTCCTGAATTCGCATAATCCACTAAATTACTAATATTTCCATATGCAGAGCCACCAGAGTTATTGTTGACATACACGAGATGCCAACGCCCATCCTTAATACATTCGTCCTTGCTGCCCCACCCTATTTTCTTCCAGTCATCACAAGTAAGAGAGTAACGGGTACGGCTACCCGCAGTCATAGACTTCCATTCCTGGACGTTTTCTGGCGCGACGTTACCCGTTACGAGGCAAGCAATGATGTTTTGCTTGTCATCGGCCATTTTAGTCGTGCCGATTTGCGCGGCGGTGCAGGGTTGCCCGGGCAGTTCTGCATGAGCGGAGAGAGGCCCTGCGAACAAAGCCAGCATGAAACCGATGATCGTCTTTTTCAGCATGGCGTCCATTCCTTATCGCGAGAGGAAGTAGGTCAATTCATCATAGCTCTATCTTTCACATCTTAACAATCTCTTAAAATGTGAAAGCGCGGCCCCCTTGAGAGCCGCGCCCCGGTGTTACCCTGTGCGGTCATCGGCTTCCCAGCCTGTACCGCAATCCCGGCCCTAGTGTAGCGTCTGCATAGTGCTGTTGCAATGAGGGGTCCAGGGGGGCGAGGCCCCCCTGTGACCACGCGCCGAAATAAGGCGTTGGGGTCATCAAGCAATCAACTCTTGCGTGCCTGCAAGATGACAGGCAGAATGACGGGAGACACTGCGAACTCTGACTAGGATGGCAGGTTCATGGCGGGCAGAGCCTCTTTTTACGCTTGGCGGCACTGGGCACGCATTCTCGAGCGTCGCTTGACGACCGTGGCGCTTGTCTATCGCCAGCATGCCTATCTTGACCGCGCGGCGCGCGCCGAGCAGTTGCGTCAGCGTCTGGCGAACGGTTTTCTTCCTGTGGAACGCGCGCACATCGCCCCACGTCCTGGCATTCCCGGCACGGATGACCCGGTTCGCTTGCAAGAGCTGGCGATTTACCTGGCGCGCGACGCCTTGGTCGAGGCGTTGCAGGATATGCCCTTATGGTCTCAGGATATGCAGCGTTTGATGGAATGCTCGTGGCAAAGCGAAAGCGCGTGCGACCGCATCACCTCCGAGCTGTTTCATGGCCCCGCCCATGCCTTGGACGAGGGGATCGGCAGCGGTTACCCCGCCGATGGCCAATTGCCTTCGGTGATCGAGGACTTGATTGAATCGGAAAGCCTGTCTGGCGACCGCCTATCCGATGACGACGACTCGTGGCGCAGATCACGGGGCGGAACCCGTCAGGGCGAAGGTCAGGGAAAGGGCGCGGGCGATCATGCCCCGCCGCCCCTTATCGAGGCTGCCCAGGATATCGATGATCAACCCCGCCGCCGCTGGTTGGCAGGGGGTGCGCGGCAGATACGCCCGCCCGGACAGGTCGAATAGCCTGTGAAGAATGGCGGCCCCTGCGTCGCCCCCCGCGTCGCTTGCCCTGCTGTGTTTCGAAAGATAGGCTGGCGGGGGATATAGCGATGCTCTCTCGATAAGGAAAACGTGTTGATGGTTTCGACGGATTCTTCTGCGGCGCGTGTCTCTCTTATGGCGCGTTTCCAGCGTTATGTGTTGGCGGGTGCGTTATCGCTGGTTCCTTTGTGGGTAACCTGGCTGGTCTGCTCGCTGTTGTTCGATTTCCTGCTTCAGGTGGGCCGTCCGGGTGTGGCGGCGCTGGCGCGTTTGCTGCACCCCTCGCATCCTTTATTGGCCGAGGCCCTGCAAGAGCCGATGTTCCAAGGCGTCATGGCGTTGCTGGTCGTGGTATTGGCCTTGTATCTGCTGGGCTGGATCACCACCCATGTGGTGGGCCAAAAGCTGATGGGCGCGTTCGATCGCGTGATGGAGGGCATCCCCCTGGTCAAGAAAATCTATGGGGCGATGCGTAAACTGGTCTTGGCGCTAGAGCAAAAGCCCGACGGGCATAGCTGGAAAGTGGTGCTGATCGATTTTCCCTATCCGGGGGTCAAGGCGGTGGGCTTTGTGACGCGCATGCTGACCAATACGCAAGGCGGCCCGCCTTTGGCGACGGTGTTCGTGCCCACGGCGCCCAATCCCAGCTCGGGCTATTTAGAGATTTTGCCCATGGATCGCCTGACGGTGATGGATTGGACGTTCGAGGAAGCCATGCGCTATGTCGTGTCGGGCGGCGTGGTGGGGCCGGATCATGTCAGCTTTAAGCCGTCGGTTCCCGCTTTATGAAGCTGGTCACTTGGAACGTCAATTCGGTGCGCGTGCGCCTGGCGCAGGTTCAAGAGTTCTTGCGCCAGAACCAGCCCGATATGCTGGTGATGCAGGAAATCAAATGCGAGAGCGCGGCCTTTCCTGCGCTGGAGTTTCACGGGCTGGGCTATACGCATCAATTGGTTCTTGGACAAAAAGCCTATAACGGCGTCGCTCTGCTTAGCCGTCATCCGTTGGAGGATACGCGCCTGGGGCTGGTCACGCCCGACGAGCCGCAAGCGCGGTATCTTGAGGCGACGATTCAGGGGGTGCGCGTGGCGGGATTATACGCGCCCAATGGCCAGCCTGCCGATGGTCCTGCTCCCGGCAGCGAGAAATATCATGACAAGTTGGTCTGGCTGGATCGCCTGATCGCGCGCGCCCAGATCTTGCTAGAGATGGATATGCCGGTGGCGATGATGGGCGATTTCAACATCATCCCTCAATCGCGCGACGTGACAGATCCGCAAGCCTGGCAGGATCACGCCTTGTTCCATATCGAGGCGCGGCGGCGTTATCGCGCCTTATTGAACCAAGGCTGGACGGATTCTTTGCGCGCCCTGCATCCCCAGGACGACCACCTCTTCACATTCTGGGATTATCAAGACAACGCCTTTGCGCGTGACGATGGCTTGCGGATCGATCATGTGCTGCTCTCGCCCGAGGCGGCGGATCGTTTGTCGGCTTGCACGGTCGAACGCGCCACGCGCGAAGGGGAAAGACCTTCGGACCATGCCGCCGTCTCCGTCGTCTTGGCCGATGCGCCGCGTCGGGATTGACGAAGAAAGGGGCGGAAAAGATGACCGTGCTGCTCTACACCCATCCTGCATGTCTTGAACACGATACCGGCCCCGGTCATGTGGAAAGCGCCGATAGGTTGCGCGCCGTGCTGGCGGCTTTGGACGGTCCCGATTTTTCCGCTCTGGCCCGCCGCATCGCGCCCTTGGCGCATGAATCCCAGATTGAGAGAGTGCATGAACGCCCCTATTTGGCCGATTTGGCCG
Organism: Alphaproteobacteria bacterium; assembly: GCA_016699305.1. Classification (NCBI taxonomy): domain Bacteria; kingdom Pseudomonadati; phylum Pseudomonadota; class Alphaproteobacteria; species Alphaproteobacteria bacterium. Next base: position 801,975 of record CP064970.1, on the reverse strand, counting down.
TTTGGCTGCAAAGCGCCGACACGGTGCCTCTTGATGGCGGCGACACCATCATCGGTCCAGGCTCGGCCCGGGCGATGCGCCGCGCGGCGGGCGCGGGCTGCGCGGCGGTGGGCGAGGTTTTTCATCCCGATGGCGCGTCACGGCGCGCTTTTTGCGCCGTGCGCCCGCCCGGCCATCATGCCGAGCCAGGGCGCGGGATGGGATTCTGCCTGCTGAACAATGTGGCCATCGCGGCTGCCGAGGCTTTGGCCGCCGGTCATGCCACGCGCGTGGCGATTGCGGATTTCGACGTGCATCACGGCAACGGCACGCAGGCTTGGGCGCAAGGGCATTCGGATGTCCTGTTTCTGTCGTCGCACCAAGTGCCGTTATATCCGGGCACGGGCATGGCCGAAGAAACGGGGCGCTTTGGCAATATCCTGAACGCGCCCTTGGCCCCCGGTTCCGGTTCTGCCGAGTTCCGCGCGGCCTGGCTTTGGCATTTGTTGCCCGCTCTGGATCGGTTCAAGCCTCAATTGATCCTGATTTCTGCGGGCTTTGATGCGCACCGGCGCGACCCCTTGGCCAGCTTGAATCTAGAAGCCGGCGATTTCGCCTGGATCACGGCGCAGTTATGCCAGTCGGCCAACCGCCATGCGGGGGGCAGGGTGGTTTCCTTCCTGGAAGGCGGCTATGACCTTGATGCTTTGGCCGAATGCAGCGCCGCTCATGTTCGAGAGCTGATGGGGGCATGACGAGGCATTTCCGCATCGTGAATGGTGCAAAACTTGTCTTAGGCCTTGAATTCGTCCTGCTTTGGTTGGGCGTGCCGACGATCATTCTGGCTTTTCGCTTGGCCCCTTATATGTTCGTGTTCCTTTGGAGCGCGACGGCGTATTGCGCTTGGATCTATCGGCGGCATTTTTGGACAGGCTGGCGCGATTTGTGGCGTTGGGAAGCGGTGCGCTGGGACAATCTGCGGCCCATCTTGATCCGCTGGGCGATATGCTGTGTGGGGCTGGTGATTCTGGTGGCGGTGATGGATCCGGATCGCATGTTTCAGTTGGTGCGGCGTCGGCCGGATTTTGTACCGTTTTTGCTGGTGCTGTATCCCTTGCTATCGGCGCTGCCGCAAGAGTTTATCTTTTGCAGCGTTTTCTTTAAACGCTACGCGCCGTTCTTTCCTTCTGACCGATGGCGCATCCTCGCCAGCGCGCTGACATTCGCCTATGCCCATGTCCTGTTCATCAATTGGGTCGCGCCGGTTCTTAGCCTGGTCGCGGGGTTTATCTTTGCCCGCACTTTCGCGCGAACGCGTTCCTTGGCCTTGGTGGCGATAGAGCATGGCCTATACGGCAATGCGTTGTTTTTGGTGGGGCTGGGTTGGTATTTTTATGGCGGGGCGCACGGATAAGGGATTGGCTATGCCGCAAGGTCGCTTTGATGATCGGTGGCGGTGATCCATCCGCCGCCCAACAGGCGGTCGCCATCGTAGAACACACCGGCTTGGCCAGGGGCGATACCCGTCAGGGGCGCGTCCAACATCACCTGAACGCCGCCATCGGGCAGGGGAGTGATGCGGGCAGGGGCGGGGGGCTGGGCCGAGCGCATCTTGATATCGACGCGCAAAGGCTCGCCATCGGGTGCGGGGGGCGGGATCAGCCAATTCACATCGCGCAGGTGGACGCGGTTTTGCCCCAGGGCCGATAAGGGGCCGACGATCACCTCTTGCTTGGTTGCATCCAGCTGCATGACATAAAGCGGCTCGCCGCTGTTGTCGGTGGTGCCAAGTCCGCGCCTTTGGCCGATGGTGTAATGGATAATGCCTTCATGTTGGCCCAAAACGCGGCCATCCAGATGCACGATTTTCCCAGGAATGGCCGCATCGGGGCGCAGACGGGTGACCACATCGCTATAGCGGCCCGAGGGGACAAAGCAAATATCCTGACTATCGGGTTTCTCCGCCACGGCCAGGCCCATTTCGGCGGCCAGCGCGCGGACTTGTGGCTTTTCCATGCCGCCCAAGGGAAAGCGCAACATGGCCAGCTGCTGGGGCGTGGTGGTGAACAGGAAATAGCTTTGATCGCGATTCGCGTCATGGGCGCGATAAATGGCGGGGCCTTGGGGGTCCTCCTTGCGGCGCACATAATGACCCGTGGCCAAGGCCGCCGCGCCCAGATCATGCGCGACTTGCATCAGGTCGCGGAACTTGACCTTTTGATTGCAGCGCACGCAAGGGATGGGCGTCTCGCCACGGCGATAGCTGTCCACGAAGTCGTCGATCACGTCGCGCTGAAACTGCGCCTCATAGTCCAGGACATAATGGGGAAATCCCAGTTTTTCGGCGATGGCCTTGGCGTCGCGGATGTCGCGTCCGGCGCAACATGCGCCCTTGCGCGCCATGGCCGCGCCATGATCGTAAAGCTGCAACGTCACGCCAATTACGTCGAAGCCGCGCTGAACCAAAGCCGCCGCCGTGACCGAGCTATCCACGCCGCCGGACATGGCCACCACCACCCGCGCGCCATGAGGCAGGCCGGCAAGGCTTTCGTCGAGCGTTTGGCTAAGCATGTCCGAGGGCATAAGACGGTTTCCTTAAGAGCGAGGCGGCAGTATAACCCAGCCAAGCCCAGGAGACCAAAACTTGCCATGACACAACCCGCCCGCGCGACACTTGATCCCCAGGAAGTGGCCACTTTTGATCGGATCGCCGAGCATTGGTGGGACCCTTCCGGTCCCTTGCGGATGCTGCACCGGATGAATCCGGCGCGATTACGCTGCATTGGTGATATTGCCGCCAAGGCCCTGGATATTCCGTCCGATCCCGCTTCGCGCCATCCTCTGCGCGGAGTCACCGTGCTGGATATCGGCTGTGGCGGCGGCCTTTTATGTGAGCCGCTGGCGCGTCAAGGCGCGGCGGTAACCGGCCTAGATGCCAGCCCCAAGGCCATTCAGGTGGCCCGCCGCCATGCCAAAGATCACGGATTGGAAATCGCCTATCATGCCGCCAGCCTTGATACGGCATCTTTGCGTCCGGGCAGTTTCGACTTGGTTCTGGGCATGGAGATCATCGAACATACCGCCGATGCCGGGACCTTCGTCCAAGCTGCCGCGAAAGCGGTCAGGCCGGGCGGCGCGTTGATCTTGTCCACGCTTAACCGCACATGGATGGCGCGGTTGCTGGCGGTGGAGCTGGCCGAACATGTCCTGGGCTGGGCCGAGCCGGGTTCGCATGATTGGCACCGATTCCTGCGTCCGCACGAACTGGCGCGGCTGGTGCGTCAGCAGGGGATGGAAGTCGGGGGCATCATGGGGATGCCCTTTGATCCTCTGACGGGCGCATTCAGCCTGTCACCGCATAAGCTAGGCATCAATTACATGCTCTGGGCCAGGAAGTTGCCCTAAGGCTTTACCCCAGCAAAGCCTTACCACCATGATCGGCGACCCATTCGCGCAGCGGGGTCAGCGGACGGGCACCCGGATGGCCGATGACTGACGAAAACGCGAAAGGCGCGTGTCTGAATCGGAGAAACCTGTCGTTATGTGTCCGCGGTCGCTTTCTGAACGTTAGAATCTGTGCTAGTCTGCTCAACGGGGCAGGAAATATTCGAATGCCCCGATGCAACCATCGTAATAACCAATGAGAGGAGTCGCCAACATGTCGAATAATCTACACAGCTGGTCTTCGTTCCCTGGTGGTGGTGGAGCCGGCTAAATTTTTTGGAGAGGGATTTGGAGGAATGCCGATCCTTTAGGAGGGTCGTGCCTTCTATCTGAATCTCTCTCCATGACATCTTTATACAAGTGACTTCCGCCTTCGCCGCATGTGCGAGGGTAGGTTGAATGGGAGAGGACCTAATTGGAGTTTTGACGTATTTATGGCATGAGATACCGATGCCGTCACCGGAGTAAATTAAATGGATCTAGAAGACCGAATCTCAGCGATTGAAGAAAGAAACAAGAAAGTCACCGTCGATAAGGCTTGGGAAATAAGTCTTACCCGAAGGTTATCTATTGTTTTTGTGACGTATATTTGCGGAAGTCTAATATTTATCTTCATAATTCCAACCGCAGAATGGTATTTGGCTGCAATAGTGCCTGTTGCAGGATATGTCCTTTCAACATTGGGGTTGCCTTGGGTGCGAAAATTCTGGGAGAGCATCAATAGCTACACTTCATAAGTTTCTTTTGGCGCACTGAATCCCCCTCCGCCTTCGCCGCATGTGCGAGGGTAGATTTAAGGGGGAGACCATTGCCCCGGCCAGGGCTGTGCTGATTCAGAAAAAATGTATCTTATCCCAGCAGGGCCTTACCGCCATGTTCGGCGACCCATTCGCGCAGCGGGGTCAGCGGACGGGCACCCGGATGGCCGATGATCTCGGCGGCGCATAAGGACCCTAGGCGACCACAATCGGCCAGCACCGCCCTGTTCTCGGCACGGTTGGATCGGTTGCTGACGGGAAGCGTGCGGAATCAAAGCGGCTGACCAAGCGGTTAAGGCTGATTCAGATATAGGTGGGCGTACTGCGCGATAAAGAAAACGCATTTAGTTGCGATATCGTTATTCATAATCATCTTCGATGAATTGCACAAAAGGGTTTTGCCGCCATGTCCTTTGCTCCAGCGCGTCCACAAGAGAAAATCCATTATTCGCCCATCGCCGTGGGGGATGATCGGGGTTATCTGCGCGATATTCTTGCCCGCGCCTTTCGTGCGGCGCGAGACTTCGATAATTCGGATGCAAGCATCGATGCCTTAACAGAGGCACTCGCCCCGTTCGACAACCTCGCTTTAGAGCGCGGCAAGGACAGCGCGTTGAACCGCGATGCCGTCGAATCCAGCCTCAGCCGCCATGCGCGCGGGCCTGGCCATAAACCGGTCACGGTCAGTGATTTGTTGGATCTTGCGATGCGAAACTTTGCCCGTCGTCTAAACAACGACACGGTGTCCTTCATCACATTCCAGACCGATCTAGAGTTCCTACCCACCCACGGACAAAAGCCGATACAAACCGGTAGTGGCGCGGGGATGGATTCGATTCGGCTGGAACCGCGCTTGAATCAGGTGCTGCTTTTCCTGGCGCAGAACGACATATCGACATCGGATTACCGAGTTCTTGACGGCGTCCTCGACCCAAAAGGGATGCGTCGGCGCGGTTATCGGATCGTACAGATACCGCGCTTGGATCGGGAAATCGCCGTTTGCGATCAAGCAGGTCAGGCCATCTATGTCGCCCAGGGGCAACCCGGCCCGTTATTTTGGGCCAGTTATAGCAAGGAACAACTGCGCCACATGCCCCACATCACCCGCGTGGCGATGGATTTAACCTGGCAAGACAGACTGGCGGCGGCGGTGCTGAGCGACAATCCACCGCGCCCGAAAACCGTATTAAGCAGTGCTCCGGCTTTCCCGCTGACCGAAGGGATCATCTTAACCCATGCGCTTTTATGGGCAAGGGATCATGACGGCAAATTACCGCATGACAAGAGTGGCGATATTCCCGGCATGTCGGGACAGACTTGGACGATGTGGTCCAAAGCCCTTACAAACCAGCGTCGAGGCCTGACGCGCGAGGGCTGCAAGGGGCTTAGTCATCTTTTTAATATCTATGGATTGAAGAAGGGAAAAAAGGAAGTTCCCGAGGTGATCGAACCGGCCATCATGCGCATGAATGAGGGTCAGCAGCATGGATTGACCGAGATTGATGACGTTCCAGAAACAGGCTTTCGAGTGACCGAGGACCTCATCTTAACTCATGCCTTGCTCTGGGCGCGGGATCATGACGGCAAGTTGCCTGCAACATATAGTGGCGATATTCCCGGCATGTCGGGACAGAATTGGGGTATGTGGACCATAGCCCTTCGCTGTCGAAATCGCGGCCTGACGCGCGAGGGCTGCAAGGGGCTGAACCATCTTTTTAACATCTACGGATTGAAGATAGGACGCAAGGAAGCTCCTGAGAAGATCGCCGAGGCCATCGGGCGCATAAACGAAGGACAGCCGCATGGGTTGACCGAAACGAATGCGTCTTCTTTGCTGACCGAGGAGATCATCTTAACCCATGCGCTTTTATGGGCGCGGGATCATGATGGTATTTTGCCGTCTAACAGGAGCGGCGATATTCCCGGCATGTCGGGACAGAATTGGGGAATGTGGAGAAAAGCCCTTACATACCAGCGTCGAGGCCTGACGCGCGAGGGCTGCAAGGGGCTGAGCCATCTTTTCAACATCTACGGATTAAAGATAGAACAAAAGGAAGTCCCAGAGAAGATCGCCGAGGCCATCGGGCGCATAGATGCTGGGCTACCCCATGGATTGGTGCCTTCCACGGATTCCAGCCCCGCACGACCACAGGGGCGGCTTGTACCCCAAGTGCCATCCGGCCATACCATTGAACCGTAGTGAGGATTTGCAATAGCAAGTTTCGCTAACAGTGTTCTATCGGCACTTATCCCAGCAAAGCCTTACCGCCATGCTCGGCGACCCATTCGCGCAGCGGGGTCAGCGGACGGGCACCCGGATGGCCGATGATCTCGGCGGCGCATAAGGACCCTAGGCGACCACAATCGGCCAGCTCGATGCCACGCACCAAGCCCGATAGGAACCCAGCGGCAAATAAATCGCCCGCGCCCGTCGTATCCACCACAGGATTGATGGTGGCCGCCGGCACCACATGACGCTTGCCGTGCGATACGATCACGCAGCCTTTCTCGGCCCGTGTAAGGGCGGCGATGTCGCAATGTTCTTGAACCTGACGAATGGCCTGCTCGAAATCCTCGGTCTCATAAAGGGCACAGATTTCGGTTTCATTGCCCAGCACAACATCGACATGGCCGCGCACAAGGGCCAGGAAGTCATTGCGGTGGTTCTGCACGCACCATTCGGCTGAAAGCGATAAAGCGACCTTGCTGCCCGCGCTGTGCGCGATATCGGCGGCCCTTAAGAAGGCGGCTTTGGCGGCGGGCTGGTCGAACAGATAGCCCTCTAACAGCAGGTATTTTGAATTGCGGATGGTGTCGGGATCCAAGTCTTCGGCTCCCAACGCCATGCAAGCGCCCAGATGCGTGATCAGAGTACGGTCGCCATCGCGCGAGACCAAACACAAGCAACAGCCCGTGGGCATCTCGGGATGTGACATGGTTTCGAACTTGACCCCTTGGGCGCGTAGATCGTGGCGCAGGATATCACCCCATGCGTCCGAGCCGATTTTGCCGGTCAGTGCCGTTTGTTGGCCCAAGGCGGCCAGCGCCGCAATGGAATTGGCCACCGACCCGCCTGACATCTCAACGCCGGGACCGGACAGGTCGTAAATCTGGTTGATCCGATCTGAATCGGCCAATGAGGACGATCCTTTGACGATGCCATTTTGATCAAGAAAATCATCGGGAACCTGGATCACAATATCCAGCAATGGATTGCCGATTCCGACAACGTCAAAAGAGGTAGGGGCGGGGGTCGTCATGCGGCGAATCCTTAGGAAAGACAGATAGAAGGCTTCCTTGTATGCCCTGCCTTGGGCCGCCGTTGCAAGAGGGCTGCCGGACGCCTAAGTATAGGGGTAGGATTGTTTCAGATAAGGCTGTTCCCGTGAATGACGAGTCATCAAGCGGTTTAGGGCAAAGACTGGGACGCTATGCACGCGTCGGCGCGGCCATGGGCGGCGTGGCGGCGCGTGTGGCCGGTCACAAACTGACCGGACGCGAGCCGGAACCGGAGGCCCTGGCCCGTGATTTGCGTGGCGCATTGGGCGGGTTGAAAGGCCCCTTGATGAAGGCGGCGCAGATTCTGGCCGCTTTGCCCGATGTGATCCCTCCTGAATACGCCAAAGAACTGGCCCAATTGCAGTCCGACGCTCCGCCTATGGGCTGGCTGTTCGTCAAGCGCCGCATGACCGGTGAATTGGGGCAGGATTGGCCGCAACGTTTTCGCCATTTCGAGCGCGAGGCCAGCGCCGCCGCTTCCCTAGGGCAGGTTCATCGTGCCGTGGGATTACAAGGCGAGGATATGGCTTGTAAGCTGCAATATCCCGATATGGACTCGGTCGTTACCGCCGATCTGCGGCAATTGGCCTTGGTCCTTGGCGTGTTCGAGCGTTACGACAAGGCGCTTTCGACACGCCACGTCCAGGCGGAAATCGGTGCGCGTTTGCGTGAGGAGCTGGATTATCAACACGAGGCCCGCAACATGGCGTTGTTCGCCGACATGCTGGCCAAGCTGCCCGATGTGCATGTGCCGCGGGTGTATTCCGAGCTGTCCACAAACCGCTTGTTGACCATGTCCTGGATGGAGGGCGAACGTCTCGACGCCGTGGATGGTCGCTCGCTTGCCGACCGCAACGCTGTGGCCATGAACATGTTTCGCGCGTGGTATCGGCCATTTTACGGTTATGGCGTCATTCACGGCGATCCGCATCCGGGCAATTACAGCTTTCGCGCGGATAACAGCGTCAATCTGTTGGATTTTGGCTGCGTGCGCGTGTTCCCGGCGCATCTGGTGGGCGCGGTGGTGGAGCTGTACATGGCTTTGCGCGACAACGACGAAGACCGCGCCATCGCCGCCTATGAGAATTGGGGCTTTCATGGCATCTCGCGTGAGATGGCGCAGGTGCTGAACATCTGGGCGCGATTCCTTTATGCCCCGTTGTTGGAAGATCGTACGCGTCTGATCGAGGAAACCAACACGGGGGCCTTTGGTCGCCAGACCGCCAGCCGTGTGCATCAAGAACTGCGCAAGCTGGGCGGCGGGGTGGAAGTGCCGCGCGCCTTTGTCCTGATGGATCGTGCCGCCGTGGGGCTGGGCGGCGTGTTCTTACGCTTGCGCGCTGAAGTGAATTGGCACAGACTGTTTAACGAGCTGGTAGATGGTTTTAGCGTGGCCGATCTGCATAAGCGCCAGCGTCTTTTATTGAAAAAACACGGCTGTCCCCCTCCTCAAGAAGACGAAGACGGCCCGACAGATACTATGGCGGCTCGGTCGAAGACTCGCAAAAAATAGGAATAATATATTGATATTATTATGTATTGGGTGAAGTTGCATGTTTTTATAGGGCCAACTCATCGTTGCTTAAGCGTTTCGTAGGATTGATGCGTTAGGATGACGGCGGTGAAAAGTCTCAAGCTTTAGAAAGGTCCTCCCCATGCACTCCGTGATCCCCGTGGCCATTTTGTGGAGCAACATGGACGATGAGGCGCTGCAAAGCTTGAAAGACGCGCTGACACGTGCCGAAGGGGTTGAAGCAACCCTGGCTTTGATTGCCTCGGGCAAGACGTTGGGCGATGCCGCGCATGGACGCAGCACGGCGTTTCAACAGGCAAGAGACCTGGAAACGGTTTTTGATGTGCTTCAAGACGAAGCCATGCAGTTGCTGCATCAAGTCGGCAAGCAGGATATGGATGATCCGGAAGATAAGAATGGCGATCTGCCAGGACGGCTTGATATCAAGTTTTTGGATTGGGAGACCTCTTTGCGTTTGCGCATGATCCGCTGCCTTGAAACCATGGTCGCGCACAACGCTGTGCATCGCGGCGACGAGTCGGCGCGTTACGCCTTCATGCCTAAGAGCGAGCCGCAAAAAGGCGATCATGTCTCGGATTGGTTGGTGCTGGGGGCGGCAGGTTACATCAAAGGCCGCATGGCAGAACTGGATTGCGAGAGTAAGCGCATCTGATTGCTACCGCGCACGATACGGCAATCCCCCGACCTTTTGCGTCAGACGCTGCCGCCTAGTGCCGAACATGGCTACGAACAAAAGGCCCCCGAAGACCGTGGCTGACCTATGTCTGAACATTGTACGCGCACACCCCACCTATTGGCATCAGCATGAGCGGTCCTGGCCGACAAGGTTCCTGCACAATCACGCGATATTCTATACGCTCTGATCGGCTGCGGTGCGGCCCCGTTACCTCGGCCATTGCGCCCGAATAGAGCAGCGCAGAAGATGACACATCACCAACACACATATTCATGATCGGTGGATATGTGGCCTAAAGCTGCCGCGTGCGATATGCTTGGCCGATCAAACAACAAGGATCATGTCATGGTTTCGCGGTTAAGAAATCCAGCCAACCCAGCTCTTAGGGCACAAGGTTTGATGGATAGTGTGATTGCGTTATGCGGGCAGCGCGGCGAGCGTTTGACGTCCTTGCGCCGCGAAGTCCTGACCATACTGGAAAAGCTGGACCAGCCGCGCACGGCCTATCAGATTCTGGGCTTTATCAACAAAAAGCGTAGCCCGAAACTTGCCGCGATGAGTTTGTATCGCGTGCTGGACTTTTTGATAACGCTGGACGTGGTATTAAAATCCGACAGCGACAACACATATCGTTTGTGCCTGGATCATGGCCACGCTCATGGGCATCTGGTGATGATTTGTGATTCATGTGGCCATAGGCAAGAAATTACGGATCGGTTCGCCGCTAAAAAACTGCACGAACTGGCCGACAGATACGAGCATCACCTGCAGCATCATGTGATCGAAATGCACGGCCAGTGCGCGAAGTGCTATGAAGCACATTAGGCGCTATACATAAAGGGCATATTCGGTGGACTTCGGGAGGAGCTTAGGCCGGGTACAATCCGCCGTATGAGGCACATTATCGGTGTTGATGCGGATTGCAGAAAAATTAGGCGGCAGAATGGGGCTTGTTGTCCCAAGAGGATATTGATGATTTTCGCAGAACAGGGTTTCTGCCATTGAAGCGGCAAAACGCGCTCCCATTATACGAGCAGATCCCTGGTGTATTTGTGCGGATAACCGCAAGAAAGAATGGGTTTCTGGGTAGCTAAGGCCTGAGATATCAAAAACCAAACGATCATCATAGCCATGCCGGCGGTGTATATCTGGCATGGCAAAACGAGATGCCGCACCGATCCACTGCTGATGACATTTATCTTGCAAGAGGTTCCGTTTCCATGCGCCGCCTAAGAAATCCTGCACAACGTGCTCGGCATTGTGAATCATGACGTGAATCGCTCCCGCCAAGCGCGTCATGACGGGAGCGCGGGCACACAACACAACGGATGCCTGGATATCGGCCAACGCGATTTCCGGCCTTTCGGCCATCACCTTGCTTTCCTGTCTTTGCTGCTCCATTTCTGGTGGAGCCCGATACTGGCGTGTGCCTGCCGACGATGTCTTGGTGTTCTGATTCTGCAATAACAGTTGCGGCACAGGAATTGAACCAAAAACATGGGGTAGTGCCTTGCGCCAGCTCTGCCAATATAGGGTTAAGATGATTTGTAAGTGCTCTTGAAGATTTTTAATCCCCAATCCCTGGTTATCGAATGTCGTCATGGCTTTTTCTGACAAGGCACGGTGCGAAGGGTGCCACCAATGATCGCTGATCTTTGGTGTGTCATGGTCGTGATAGGGGATGCACGTGATGTAATTGTGGTCGGGCAGCATACCGCCTACATTCAAGGTACGAAAAACGCTGATAATGGCTGGGATGATATCGCAAGAATCAGAAGTCGTGTCGTGTAATCGTGGCCAGGAACTTTTCAAGATATTGACGACAGGTGATCTTTCTAGATCGGTTATGAATGTTCGAACGACATGTTCTTGTGTGTGCAGATAGCGTGGATCCATGCCGAGTGCGCGGTTAGCATCACGGGCGCGTTCAAGCATGGTCACAACATGTCGCCTGGATTCTTGGCTCGGCAGTTGCGCGATGGGCCAGCCCATGTCGGGATCATAGGGCAAATCAGCCTGGCGCAAGGGGGTCGCCCATGACGACATGGCTGCACCCGCCAGAGCTATGCGGACTGTCAGTGGCCACTCAGCAAATTTTCTCCACTGCTCACCGGGATGCTTGTCCCAAATATCATTCGCTGCCCGTAGCCATTTTTTGTGTATATCACCAGATTCGTGGCCGTCCGGGATATCCATGAGTTCTTCATAGATCGCGGCTAGACGGCCATATAATGGCTGTGGAATAGGAGGTCCGTACATGAATGCCTTTTCCGCAAGTTCATATCGTTGCATGTATAACCAATAAAACGATGTGTATTATACATGGCATGACGCCTTCCGGCAAGACAAGCTATATCCTATTGATAATGCAGGAAATGTTTCGCATCTTATGGGTGGCCTTACCCATAGATGATGCAATCTTAAGTAAGGAATGAATTTGCCCGGGGTGCTGGATCAGACTGCCTAGGATATCCAAACACCGAGGACGGCCATTCTCGCCAAAGGGCAATAAGGCAGCGGGGGGGAGGCTATGTTGTGCTGTATCCACGATAACACGTAAGACAGCAAACGGCGCGGCCATGGGGGCCGCGGCTTGCGCCATTCCAGCGCTTTCCTGGTCTGCGGCCAGGCATGCGCTGCGCTCGAATAAATCGGCTTTGAGCGCGGCGGTAGGGACAATGTCACCTTCCGACCAGATCATTCCGTCATAAGCTTGGGGCAGTGCGGCGCGTAAACGGGCTGTTAGTGCGGAATCGGCGGTCCAGACGGCGTCATAGGTTAGAACCTTAGTGCCAATGACCACATCGCCGGGTTTCAGATGGGGGGCCAAGGCTCCCGCGACGCCAAAGCTGAGCAGGGCGGTCACGCCCTCGTCCAGCATCTGTGTGGCGGCATGCTGGGCTAAGCGACGCTGGCCGGCTGCGCAAGCGACATCGGACGTCAAACACCGCGCATATCGCGCTTCGACTTCCATGCCACAGATAACGCCCAAACGGTCAGCCAAGCCCATCTGCGCCTCCGTGCGAGGGGATCAGGGGAAATAACGTCAAAAGTTGGACGGGCCAGAAATGCCGCGCGGGCTTAGGCGGCTGCAGCCTCGGAATCGGCAGTCTCACCCTTTTTGACGGGCTTGGGGCCGCTGTTTTGACCCTTGGCTGCCACATCGCGATCTACCAGCTCAATCACGGCCATCGGTGCGTTATCGCCATAGCGGAAACCGGCCTTGAGAATGCGGATATAGCCACCCGCGCGCGACTTATAGCGATCAGCCAAGGTGCCGAACAGCTTAGCCACGATGCCATCGTCGCGCAGGCTTGAAAAAGCCATGCGGCGTTGAGACATAGAACCTTTTTTGCCCAGGGTAATCAGCTTTTCCACCACTGGGCGCAAAGTCTTGGCCTTGGGCAGAGTGGTCGTGATTTGCTCATGCTTCAGCAAAGCCACTGCCATGTTCGACAACATGGCTTTGCGGTGTGAACTGGTGCGGTTCAGCTTTTTGCCAGCGATACCGTGACGCATAACCCAAACTCCTTAATTCCCTGCGGACCTTCATTGGCTCGGCGACACTAAACCACGCCGGACGCCCTGAAAGCAAGTTGATTGCACATGACCATAAAGACGCGACCGGATCAGAACGGTTCGTCGAGCTTCTTGGCCATTTCCTCGATGTTTTCAGGGGGCCAATTGGGCACTGTCATGCCTAAGTTCAGCCCCATACGCGTCAAGATTTCCTTGATCTCGTTCAGGCTCTTGCGCCCGAAATTTGGTGTCCGTAGCATCTGCGACTCGGTCATCTGGACAAGATCACCGATGTAGATGATGTTCTCGTTCTTCAGGCAGTTTCCTGAGCGAACGGTCAATTCCAGCTCATCCACGCGGCGTAACAGATTGCGATTGAAGGAGGCTTCAACTACGCCGGCAGCGCGTTCGACGATCGGGGATTCAATCAAGCTGCTGGCCGCATCGGCTATGCGGGGTTCTTCGAAGGTGACGAACAAGCGCATTTGCTCTTGCACGATACGGGCGGCCACGGCAACGGCGTCTTCAGCCGACATCGCGCCATTGGTCTCGACCGAGATCGACAGGCGGTCATAATCAGTTACCTGACCGACGCGGCTGTTATCTACCTTGTAGGAAACCTTGGTTACTGGGCTGAATATGGCATCCACGGGAATGAGGCCAATGGGGGCGTCCTCAGGACGGTTCTGTCCGCCGGGCACATAGCCCTTACCGCTCTCGACCACCAATTCCATCGACAGATGGGCATCATTGTCCAGATGGCACAGCACCAATTCGGGATTAATGATATCCACATCGGCCGTCGCTTCAATCTGACCTGCTGTAACCGCCCCAGGACCCTTGGCCCGCAAACGCAAACGACGCGGCCCCTCCTGGTTCATGCGCAAAGCCAGACCCTTGATGTTGAGGACCAAGTTGATGATGTCCTCACGCACGCCCGTGACTGACGAGAACTCATGCAGCACACCGTCGATCTGAAGCGATGTGACGGCGGCACCTTGCAGCGAGGACAGCAGCACGCGGCGCAGCGCGTTGCCCAAGGTCAGGCCAAAGCCACGCTCAAGCGGCTCAACCACAATCGTCGCCTTACGCCCATCGCTTTCTGCCTGGACGTTCTTATTGGCCTGGATCAGCTGGGTCCAATTGCGCTGAATGTCCATCATCATCGTTCACCTTGGTTCTTTGCCAGATCATCCTGCGCGGCATGCGACACGCCGCGCACCCAACTTCATTCGCCTGTTCGGCGTTAGACGCGCCGTCTCTTGCGCGGTCTCACGCCATTGTGCGGGATGGAGGTCACATCGCGGATCGTCGTGATCGTGAAGCCCACCGACTGCAAGGCGCGCAAGGCGGACTCGCGGCCCGAACCGGGGCCTTTGACTTCGATCTCCAAAGTGCGCATGCCATGCTCCATGGCCTTGCGTCCCGCCGACTCCGCCGCCATCTGCGCTGCATAGGGCGTGGATTTGCGTGAGCCCTTAAATTTTTCGCTGCCCGAGGACGCCCAGGCAATGGTATTGCCCTGCACGTCGGTGACAGTGACTAGCGTGTTATTGAAGGTCGAATTCACATGAGCCACGCCGGCAATGATGTTTTTGCGTTCACGCCGCTTGATGCGCCCCGCGCCCGCTTGTTCTTTCTCAGCCACCCCTGATGTCTCCTTCCATAAAGTCTCGATCGGCACCGCTTATAGCCGTCTGCACCGCAGATCAGGATTAAGCGGATGCCCTTTGGCTATTTCTTCGCTTGGGCCTTGCCGGCGATCGGACGCGCCGGACCCTTGCGGGTGCGGGCATTCGTGTGCGTGCGCTGACCATGCACGGGCAAGCCCTTGCGATGGCGTGTGCCGCGATAGCAGCCGCGATCGCCCAAATCCATGAGGCGCTTGATGTTCATGGCCGTCTCACGGCGCAAATCGCCTTCGACGGTGCAGTTTTTGTCGATGTACTCGCGTACACGCATGACATCGCCTTCGGTCATCTCTTGCACGCGCGTTTGCGGGTTCAGACCCAGCACGGTGCAGATGTCATCAGCCAGCTTCGGGCCGATGCCGTGAATGTATTGCAATGCGTATTTCACCGCTTTTTGCGTAGGGATATTGACACCCGCGATACGAGCCACCGACAGCCTCCTGACTGCGAATTGCCAAAGATTTCTTCCCAGACTTGGGTCGAACCGGATTTGGGATGGCTCCGCCCTATTCTGTGTCGTCGCTCAGATGCCGACGACCACCCCGGACGTTGCGCAAAACCCTATCTACCCCCGACCCTAATCGCGTCAAAGGAAGATGGCCCGACTTTACTTCGCGCCACGAGGTTGTCAATAGGTTTCATGCTCGCCTGTCTGCCCATAACGATCTTAGCTACATATTTCCGTTAATCACCAGAGAACTAGGGCGCGTAGTCACGATATTTTGAGCCGGAGCGCGAGGCAGCGGATAGGGATGGCGACAAGGAAAAAGGCGGAGTTTTTAGCATGGTGTGGGGCATACCGCACCAACGCCTGAGGCGAAAGAAGATGTTTCTGACCAAATGGCGTCGTTTGTGAAGGTCTTCGGCCTGCGTCAGGATAGCATCGGTGTCGTGCCCCATCTCGGCTAGTCGATATTCAATATTCAAGCCTTCGATCAGCCCTGGCTCCTTCTATGACAGCGACACTGACCGGCGGACCGAAAGCATCCACGGACAGATGTGGTTTCGTGTTCATCCCCCATTTGTGCTGCGTATATCCTGATGGCCGTTCCTGGTCCCAGCCGCATGCGGGTGGGGCTTGCAATGACTGGTGCCAATCATCTCGGCACCCGACCCCTTTCTTACATAAAAAAGGGCCGACCCTATTCGGTCGGCCCTTCATTCGCATCCAAACAAACTTTTACTGCACGGAAGCGGGTGTCTGGGTTGGAGCAGCAGGCTTGGCCGAAGCGGAGGGGGCATCCATCTTCTTGTGGTCGCGCCATCCGCTGCCGCCCTTCTTGCCTTGACGGCCATGTGAACTGCGTAAGCCTAATTCATGATAGACGTGGAACATCAGCAGGGCGCGGTGATCCTCAGACAAAGCTTTGATCTCTTCCCCGATCGCCTTGATCTTTTGCTGATCGGCGGCTGGCAGTGCGGCAAACTTACCTTGCATGTCCTTGACGCGCTCGGCCTTTTTAGCGGCACGCTGTGCGCGGCGTTCCTGGCGCTGTTTTTCCTGCTCGGGGGTCAACTGCGGCTTGGTGGCTTGAGCCGGAGCATGAAGCTCACCAGAAACGGCGGGGGGTGTTTGGGCAGGAGGCCCAGATGCGGGCGTCACAGCCCCAGCAGGGGCGGAAGCCAGCAAAACCGCCACCAGGGCGCTTGCGGCCAGACCACGAAGAAACAGCGATGTTTGCATGATCCTATCCTCCCCCACTGGGTTGACGTGAGTTAAACGACCGAGTTATTCAGCCGTCGGAGCCGCAGGAGCGGGGGCCGGAGCAGGCTCGGGAGCCGGCATGACGGCAGGCTCGGCAGCCGGAGCAACCATGGCTTTTTCATCATGCTTCTTGGCATGAGTCTTGTGCGCATGTTTTGCCTTTTTATGTTCCGCCTTCTTGTGCTCGGCCTTCTTATGGGCCTCATGATGCTTCTTGGCGTGATGCTTCTTAGCGGCCTTTTCGGGCTGAGCCTGAGTAGGCGCGGTCATGGCAGAATCGGCAGGCAGCGTTTCGGCGCGAACGGCCAACGGAGCCGCCAAAGCCAAAGATAGGGCCGACACGGCCAGAATATGAGAGAAACGAGACATACAAGGATCTCCTGATGATTGGGGGTGTGAGTGATGAGAGTTAATAGCCCTAACAACGGCAAGATTAAGGCGTATTTAATTCTATAGCGTCGTGCAGACGACATAGGTTTCATCGGTAGAGTAACCCTCGGCTGGGGGTGTCCCGCCAATCGCGGTCGCGGCGCGCAAGGTGCCTCCCACGGGATTGCCGTCATCCAGCCGCGAGTCGATGGCCAAGGCCGCCGACCCTGAAACGCCGTTCATGCACAGCGCATTCGCTCCGACCAAAGCCCCGGCCCCGGAAAACGCGCCATATTGAATGCCATAGACGCCGCCAAAGGGGTTGCCCGGCTGCTCCAACGGCGATGCGGCGGACTTGACCAATCCTGCCGCGCGCAGATGCGCCCATACCAAACGACTTTCCCCCTGTTGTCCGGCAGCTGCGCCGATGGATAAGGACTCGGTCGAATTGAAGCTGCTGCCGGTGCCGATCTGGCCGTTATGCTGCGCGCCCGTGACGGAAACATTCTGACCAAAATGCAAATTGGCTTTATCGTCGTCGCCGGGCAGCGCGCCGAATTTCTGCTGATAATCGGCCACCGCCGCCTGATAGGATTGCACCGCCGTCACGACATTGTTGACGCGGGCGTTTTGCACCATTTGCTGAGCACCAAGCACACCGCCGACCATCAGTCCCGCGATAATCAGCACCACCGCCATTTCCACCAGAGTAAAGCCTTGCTCACCCGCGCGTTCGTTTTGTGCTGCATAAATCCGTGCCATATCGCCCTATCTCCCCGCATTGCCGATGGCAGGCATGACCTCATGCCCGTTCCTAGGACCGGACCATCAGCTACGCGCCGCCAACGCGCAATCCCCCTGCGACAAAGAGTGTCAGGCCGATGACGTGAAACGCGAAAGATCAGCCTTCTTGGATCTTAGAAAAATCCGCCACACCATCGGCCGTGGCGATCAAGGCGCGCAGCAGACGCAAACGATTCAAGCGCAATGCCGGTTCGTCGGCATTGACCTTAACGTTCTTAAAGAATGCGTCCACCGCACCGCGCATCTGCGCCATCGCCTGCATCATGGGCTGGTATTGCCCAGATTCAAGCCAGCTTGGCGCGGCGTTACGAAACGCCGTCAACGCCGCGAACAACGCCTTTTCCTCTGTCTCTTGCAGTAAAGATTCTTCGGGTTCGGCGACAAAGGCCCCGCCGCCATCCTTCTTATGTTCGATGGTCAAGATGTTATTGGCGCGACGATAAGCGGCCAGCAGGTTTTCTCCATCCGGCGTCCCCACAAACTCACTCAGAGCCTGCGCCCGTGCGCGAATGCGGCCCAGATCGTCTTCTTGACGCAGCGAGAACACGGCCTCGACAATGTCATAACGAGTGCCCTGCTTCTCACGCAGATAAACGGCCAGACGATCGAAGATGAAATCGAGCAGGGATTCGCGCACCGACAGGGCGGCGGAATCCGATGACTCAGGATCGGCGCAGTAGCCATGCACGGCATATGCCAATAATTGGCCCAAGGGGACCCGGATGCCCGACATCGCCTGGTTCTCGATCAATAGGCGTATGACGCCCAGTGCGGCGCGGCGCAAGGCATAAGGGTCCTTCGATCCTGTGGGCTTCTCGTTAATGGAGAAGAACCCGGCCAAACTATCCAGTTTATCGGCCAAGGCCAGGATGGCGCTGGAGGCAGGAAGTGTCGAGATATCGTCATCCGGTCCTAAGGGACGGTAATGGTCGCGGATGGCCGCGCCCACTTCGCCCTGGCCCGCGTAATAGCCGCCCATGATCCCCTGCAATTCGGGGAACTCACCCACCATGCCCGTGGTCAGATCGGCCTTGGCCAGAGTCGCGGCCTGGCATGCCGCCTCCGTTTGGACTGGCACTATGTCATTCGCCAATCTGCGGACGATTCTTTCCACGCGCTGCGTCTTGTCCCACATCGTGCCCAGTTTGGCGTGGAAGGTTACGTTGCGCAGGTCATCGACGCGCTGAGACAGAGGAATCTTCAGATCCTGTTCCCAAAAGAACCGCGCATCTGATAGACGCGCGCGCAAGACGCGCTCGTTCCCGGCCACCACCTTTTGGCCGCCATCGCGTGTTGTCCTGTTGGCCACCACCGCGAAACGCGCCAGCTTTCCTTGCTTATCCAGCAAGGCGAAGTATTTCTGATGCGTGCGCATCGAGGTCACCAACACCTCTATAGGCAGCTCCAGGAAGGCGGCGTCGATCATGCCCACATACGCCACCGGCCATTCCACAAGGCCGGTCACTTCCTCAAGCAGGCCGATATCTTCTTTCACCGTCAGGCCCAGTTTGGCCGCTGCCTCATTCAACTGGCGCAGGATTTCCGCCTTGCGTTCGTCGCGGTCCAAGATGACATGGGCGTCATACAGGCCCTTTTTGTATTCCGCGAAGGAAGACACACGAAACGCCCCGGGCGCCATAAAGCGGTGGCCATAAGTGACATCGCCATAGGTCAGATCGGGCTGACCTCCGCCGAAAGAGAAACGCCCCGCCAAAGCCTGACCGTCGAAAATGGCCAGGATGCTGTGCAGCGGACGTACCCACATGAATTCGCCATCCGCGAAACGCATGGATTTGGGCCAAACCAACCCACGGATCGCGGCGTCGATCAATCCGGGCAACGCATCAAGCGTCGCCTGGCCCTTGCGTTCAATGACCGCCCAATAATACCCATCGCGTTGTTGCAACTGCCCCGGATCCGTCATGCCCAAACTGCCCACGAATCCCGTCACTGCGGCATCGGGCGCACCCAGACGCGGACCGCGACGTTCTTCGCGCATATCCTCCTGTTGCAACGGCAGACCGCGCACGACCGCCGCCAATCGGCGCGGCGTGACATGTCCTTCGCACGAGTCGAAAGCAAGCCCGGCCTTGGTCAGATTCTCGGCCAAAAGCCGCGCGAATTCCTGCGCGCCGCGCGCTTGCATGCGGGCGGGGATTTCCTCGCCGAATAATTCAATCAGCAACTCAGACATGGGATTTTCCTTCCTGACCGTCCAGCCACGCCTCGCAACAGGCCTTGGCCAGCGCGCGCACGCGGCCGATATAGCTGGCGCGCTCGACCACGCTGATCACGCCGCGCGCGTCCAGCAGATTAAACGCATGGCCGCATTTCAAGCACTGATCATAAGCGGGCTGGGCCAATTTGCGCGTCAACAGCGCCTGACACTCGCCCTCCGCGTCCTTGAAGTGCCGTAGCAGCAAGTCAGTATCGGCATATTCAAAGTTAAAGGCCGAATAGTCGCGCTCGGCGCGATGAAAGACTTGCCGATACGTCAAATGAGTCTTGGCGTCCGGATCGTTATAGGCCAAGTCATAGACGTTTTCCTTGCCCTGCAAATACATGGCCAAACGTTCCAGGCCATAGGTAATCTCGGTCGAGACGGGCCGACACTCGAAACCGCCGACTTGCTGGAAATAGGTGAACTGGGTGACCTCCATGCCGTCGCACCAGACTTCCCAGCCCAGCCCCCACGCGCCCAGAGTCGGGTTTTCCCAGTCATCCTCGACAAAGCGGATATCATGCTCGGCAAAATCAATGCCCACCTCGGCCAGACTGTCCAAGTAAAGCTGTTGGCTGTCCGCCGGAGAGGGCTTTAAAACAACCTGGAACTGATAGTAATGCTGCAAACGGTTCGGGTTGTCGCCATAGCGGCCATCCTTGGGGCGGCGCGAGGGCTGGACATAGGCCACGCTCCACGGCTCCGGCCCCAAAGCGCGTAACACCGTGGCCGGGTGCGAAGTCCCGGCCCCGACCTCCATATCGTAAGGCTGCAAAATCGCGCAGCCGTGAGCGGCCCAGAAATTCTGCAGGCGCAAGATGATCTCTTGCAAGGAACGGGCGGGGGGCTTGGGTTCAGTCATGGTCAACCTGTACGCAAAGGGCTTGCCCGAAAGGGCCTTCTTTGGGCTTTTACATGATCCGAGGCCAGCTTGTCACTCGGCACCCTGCCACGCATTGGATGGACGCGCCAGGAAAAGGCGCAACCGGACAAAACCCCAAACGACATATTCGGCCAAACGCTGCCAGGGCGTGCGGGCCTTCAGGCCGCATGCCTTCCAAACCATGGCTACCACGCGATCGACATGATGGCGGCGATAACAGGCATAGGCGCGCGCCAAATAGGCCCCGCCATACAGTTTACGATCATAAGGCGGCGCGGCTTCAAAAGGCGTGTTGGCGGCGTAATAGGCATAGGCCAATTCATCGTCTTCGGACTCGCCCATGCGGCCAAGCCCCACATGAAGGCGTTTCAGGCGGCTAATATCCTCGTGCTGCAAGTAACGGATCAGATGATCGTAGAACAGCTTGTAATGGCGGAATTCGTCTCCGGCGATGCGGCGACAGATATCTTGTAAGACCGGCTCTTGCGTTGCCTCGGCCAGGGCCGTGTAAAAGGAACTGGTGCCGGTTTCCACGATGCACCGGGCGATCAATTCGCCCGAAAGCGAACCGCGCACCGATGTCTGGCGTTCGAGGTCCAAACGGTATCCGGCCCTAAAACGCGCCAAGGCGCGGGGATAATCGAAAGAAGGGTCCACAGATTGCGCCCAACGTCCCAGCGCTGCGCCGTGCTGCTCTTCCTCCCGCGCCCAGGTTTCAACCAGGCGACAAAAAGCGGCATCGCTTTGAAACACGTTACATAAATAGCGTTCATAATCGGCGGCATTGGACTCAACCAAGGCCGCCGCTTTGACGATCGAGAGTATCTCGGGAGAGATTCGATCCGCATCCAGACTGTCCCAAGAAATATCATCCAACACCCAATGCGCCGACATGACACACACCTTTATCGCCAAGAGAAGAAATAGCCGGGGACCGATTACGGTCCGCCTTATTGCACATAGTTTTCAGGCCCATTCATGTCAATGGATGCGCGACGGGCGGCACGATGGGATGCCTTACGGCTCTGCGCCATTCACCTGAGCTCGATCAGGTATCCGGACTAAGGATTCCAAGATTATCCACACCTCGCCTGGGGACAATGTGGATAAATTTTCTGCCTATATGAGAACATACAAAGAACTTGTACAGCTGACTTGAGACATCAAGACTAGATTTACTATTTATTAACCAAGAATTCAGTCGCCGATAGTCTGTATAGACATAAAAATAGCAGAAAAACCCATCGTTTTTCATTGACAGACCATCGCTACCCATGATATCCCATACGACACCATCTGGACCCTGATATCCCCTCTGGGAAGAGATGAATTGGTGCCTGTCGCGTCGTACCCCCTGATGCGACAGGCCACCCCTATCGCCAAGGCCTCTCAAGGCCTGTTCGTGAAGCTTGTTGACGGATTGGAAAACGGTGAATGGCCGTATTTTTGTCAACATATGTGAACCGCGTGGATAAAAAAGGCCGCGTCTCGGTTCCTGCACCCTTCCGCGCCGTCCTGGGCGCGCAGGCGCAAGGGATCGTCGTGTTCCGTTCATTGCAGCACGAAGCCTTGGAAGCATGCAGCGTCGAGCATCTGGAACTGCTGAGCGATAGCCTAGAAAAACTGCCCAATCTGACGCCCGAAATGTATGAGTTGATCGAGACGACCATCTTTGGCGGCTCTCAATTCCTGCCTTTCGACGGCGAAGGCCGTGTGCTGCTGCCCGATGCGATGGCGCAGGCGGCGGGATTGGACGGCGAGGCCGCCTTTGTCGGGCGGCGCAAGACGTTCCAAATCTGGCAGCCTCAACGCCTGACCACGCATGAAACCAAGTCGCGTCAAGCCGCGCTGGCGCATGACGTGTCCCTCAGCAAAATCATTGCCGAGGCCTTGGCGCGTCGCGGCGGCGAAGGCAGCGGAGGTGCGGCATGAGCCTTACCCTCGCCCCGTCCTGCCACCGCAGCGTCATGCCGGCGGAAATGTTGGCGCATCTGGCCCCTGTCTCGGGCGGCACCTATGTGGACGGCACCTTTGGCGGCGGCGGATGGAGCCGCGCCATTTTACAATCCACCGACACCAAAGTGATCGGGATCGACCGCGACCCGCAGGCTTTGGCGCGCGCCCAGGAATGGGCCGATGCTTTCGCCGGTCGTTTAACGCTTGTATCCGGTCGCTTCGGGCAGATGGGGCAGGTGTTGCGCGAGATGGGCGTGACCCAGGTCGATGGCGTGACGTTGGACCTGGGCCTGTCTTCGGACCAGTTGGACGAAGCGGCGCGCGGCTTTTCCTTTCAAAAGGACGGCCCTTTGGATATGCGGATGGAAGGTCCCGAGGGCGAGGGTGCCAGCGCAGCGGACCTGGTCAACACCATGCCCGAGGCCGAGCTTGTGGCCTTGATCGCGGAGCTTGGCGAAGAACGGGGTGCCGGTCGCATCGTGCGCGCCATCGTGCAGGCGCGGCAGGAACACCCCTTAACACGCACCCATGAATTGGCCGATCTGATCCGCAAGGCCCTAGGCCCCGTGGGCCAGGCCCAGGCGGCACGCACCGGCACTGATCCCGCCACGCGCACGTTCCAGGCCCTGCGCATGGCCGCCAATGACGAGCTGGGCGAAGTGGAGCGCGGCCTGGCCGCCGCCGAGCAGATATTGCGCCCGGGCGGACGCCTGGTGGTGGTGGCCTTCCATTCGCTGGAGGATCGCTGCGTCAAAAACTTCCTGCGCCAAGGGTCGAGCCGCGCGCCCGCCCCCTCGCGCCATCAGCCCGCCGCCGCCGCCGTCTGTGCGCGTTGGCAGGTCCTGACATCGCGCGCCGTGACACCCTCGCCCGAGGAAATCGCTGCCAACCCCCGTTCGCGCTCGGCCAAGCTGCGCGCGGCGATCCGGCTGGATTCCCCGTGCCTATCTCAGAGGAGATCCGCAGCATGAACAGCCGCCGCATGACGATCTTGGGTGCCGTCACGACGATCCTGATGAGCGTCGTCCTCTACAAGACATCGTATCATTACGACGAGGCGCGTCGCGCCTTGCAAGATACCCACGTCCAAATGATGGCCGAACGGGAATCCTTGCATGTGCTGCAGGCCGAATGGGCCTTGCTGAACCAGCCCAAGCGTTTGGAGCGTCTGGCCGCGCGTCATCTGGGCCTGAAGAACGCCGATCATCAACAGATCATGGCCGCCGGTGCCATGCGCCGACTGAACCAGGATCCCGCGCCCTTGGTGGCCCGCGTCGAACAGCCGGCCAATGGTAAGGTCCTGTTGGGCACGACAAGCGTCGTCAAGCCTGCCGCCGCCATACGTCGCCCCGCTCCCGCAGCCACGCCTCAGCGCGTTGCGATGATGGAGGAAGGGACGTGGGATGGCGCATATCTGGATGAGAATGGCGAACCCGTCCTGCGCCTTGCCGCGCTGACACCTCAGAACTAAAAGGGGGGTAGCCTTGGCTAGGGGCGCTCCACGGATGCCCCTTCTGCCGGGGCTGAACCTTGGCGGGAACCCGTCCGCAGCCGGCATGGCCGGCGCGGCGCTAAGCCCTTTGCAAGCCTGCGTGGATATGGCGCATGCGCGACTGCTGATTGTCGCCATTCTGGCAGGCATCTGTTTTTTCGGATTGGCCGTGCGCCTGATTGACGTGTCGGTCTGGCACAGCGTGGAGGAATCCGATTCCAGCGCGGCAGGCGAGGCCGGAACAGGCCGCGCCGACATCGTGGACCGCAACGGCACGCCGCTGGCCAGCTCTTTGCCTACCGTCTCGCTTTATGCCGATCCGGCCCAAGTGCTGAACCCAGGCGAGGCGGCAACCAAACTGGCCACGGTGTTGAAGGATATCGACAAGCCCCGATTGATGGAGGACATGAAAAGCCGCCGGCGTTTCGTCTGGGTCCGGCGTCATCTGACCCCGCGCCAATACGAGGCCATCAACGCTTTGGGCATCCCCGGACTGTTTTTCCAGAAAGACAGCCGCCGCGTCTATCCTTCGGGCACTTTGGCCGCGCATGTGCTGGGCTATACCGGCATCGATGATGACGGCTTGTCCGGCGTGGAAAAGGGGATGGACCACGATCTACGCACGCGCACCACGGCTTTGCCTTTGGCGCTGGATCTACGCATCCAACATATTTTGCGTGAAGAACTCAGCAGCGCGATGAACCAATTCCACGCCTTGGGCGCGGCGGGCGTGGTGATGGATGTGAACACCGGCGAAGTGCTGGGCATGGTTTCCTTACCCGATTTCGATCCCAACGCGCCCGAATCCGCCTCGGACAACGCTCGCTTCAACCGAGCATCGTTGGGCGTTTACGAGATGGGATCGACCTTTAAGACTTTCACCATTGCCGCCGCCTTGGATCGGGGCATTATCAAAATGGCGGATCGCTTTGACGCCACCAAGGCCATCACATCGGGGCGGTTTCGTATCAGCGATTTCCATCCCGAGAATCGTTGGTTGACGGTTCCTGAAATCTATCTGCATTCCTCGAATATCGGCGCGGCGCGTATCGGGCTGAAACTGGGAGCCGAGGCCATGAGCCAGTTCCTGACCGATCTGCGCCTGTTAAATGCGCTGGACCTGGAGCTGCCCGAAAGCGGCGTGCCCATGGTGCCTCGCCAATGGAAAGACCTGACCTTAATGACCGTGTCCTTCGGCCATGGCATCGCCGTGACGGCTTTGCAGCTCTGCGCGGCGATATCCGCCGTCGTCAATGGCGGCACATATCACAGCCCCACATTGTTAAAGCTGGACCATCCCCCGATGGCGGAAAGAGTCATCAGCTCGAAAGTCTCGAACCAGATGCGCAAGCTGATGCGTCTGGTGGTCACCGAGGGCACGGCCAAGGCGGCCAATGCCGCCGGCTATGTGGTGGGCGGCAAGACAGGCACCGCCGAGAAATTGGGCGTGGGCGGCTATAACAAGAACGCCCGGTTATCCTCTTTCGTCGGCATCTTCCCGGCTCATGCCCCGCGTTATGTGGTGTTTGCCATGTTGGACGAACCCAAAGGAATCAAAGAAACCGCCGGATTCGCCACGGGCGGCTGGGTGGCCGCGCCCATGGCCGGGCGCGTGGTCAGCCGGGTCGCTCCCTTGATGGGAATCGTGCCCGTGGCCGATGATGACGCGGTCGTCAAAGAAATGCTTGCCATTGACCCGGCGCTCTATCAGGACTCAAGGCATGAATGATCCCGCTTTCACCCCCTTGCCCCTCTCGGACCTGGCCGGGCCAGAATCCCCGCGGGGCCAGAATCCCATGATTGCGGGGATCAGCGAGGATTCGCGCGCCATTCGTCCGGGATATCTGTTCGCGGCCATCCCCGGCAAGCGTCAAGACGGCGCGGCCTTTATCCCAGCTGCCTTGGCCGCCGGAGCCGTGGCCGTTCTGGCCGTGCCTGAGACCTTGGTGCCCGAAGGCGTGCCGGTGATCCGCGACCCGCATCCCCGCGCGCGGCTTTCTCATTTGGCCAGCGCGCTTTTTGCCCATGCCCAGCCTCCATTCATCGCCGCCGTCACCGGCACCAGCGGCAAGACATCCACCGTGTGCCTGGCACAACAGATATGGAATCTTCTGGGGCAGAATGCGGCCAGTCTGGGCACCATCGGCCTGGTCACTTCGACCGGCTCGGAATATGGCTCAATGACCACGCTGGCCCCGGTGGCCTTGCATGCCAAACTGGCCGCATTGGCCGCAGGCGGTGTGTCGCACCTGGCCTTTGAAGCCTCCAGCCAAGGTCTGGACCAACACCGCCCCGATGCCGTGCGCCTTCGCGCCGCCGCCTTCACCGGCTTTGGGCGCGACCATCTGGACGACCATCTGACGATCGAGGCCTATCTTCAAGCCAAACTTCGCCTATTCAGCGAGCTTCTTCCCGCCGATGGCATAGCTGTCTTGAACGGCGACATGTCCGCCTTCTCTTCCGCGCGCGATATATGCCAAAAGCGCGGCATTCGCGTGATCTCTTATGGATCCCAGCCGCATTGCTCCTGGCGCATCACGGATCACAAGCTGACCAATAATGGCCAAAGCTTCCAACTGGTGACCCAAAGCGCGACCCATGCCGTAACCTTGCCCTTGGCCGGACGCTTTCAAGCCTATAACGTCTTGGCCGCCATGGCCTTGGTGCATGCCGACGAAACGCCCCTTGAAAAGATCATCGCGGTTCTACCTCGGTTGCAGGGCGTGCCCGGGCGTTTGCACTATGTCGGCGCGCATCCTTGCGGCGCGGCGGTCTATGTGGATTATGCGCATAAGCCCGACGCATTAGAGGAAATTCTGAACGCCTTGCGTGCGCATACGCCAGGGCGTCTTTGGGTGGTGTTCGGCTGCGGCGGCAATCGCGACTCCGGCAAACGGGCCTTGATGGGGCAGATCGCCCAGCGTCTGGCAGATGCTGTCATCGTGACCGACGACAACCCCCGCCACGAAGACGCCGCCGCCATCCGCCGCGCCATCATGGCGAATTGTCCCAAGGCCGTTGAGATGGGCGACCGCGCCCAGGCCATCCACACCGCCATCCATTCCTTGGCGCAAGGAGACGTTCTGGTCATCGCGGGCAAGGGCCATGAAAGCGGCCAGATCGTCGGCGAACAGGTCTTCCCCTTTGATGATATCGAAATAGCCAAGTCCATATTGGCGCAACTGTCACCGGAGAACACGTCCCATGCTGTATAATCTCTTGGCGCCCTATTCGGGCGATCTGCTGCTGTTCAATCTATTTCGCTACATCACCTTCCGCACGGGCGCGGCGATATTGACCGCGCTGATCATCTGCTTTGTCATCGCTCCGCCGATGATCCGATGGCTGCGCAAAATGCAAGGCCACGGCCAGCCGATCCGCCATGATGGCCCCGAGAGCCATCTGCGCAAAAAAGGCACGCCCACTTTGGGCGCGTTGATGATCCTGCCTTCGGTGTTCATCAGCACACTTTTATGGTCCGACTTGACCAATATGTATGTCTGGGTGGTGCTGTGCGTCACTTTGGGATTTGGGGCGATCGGCTTTGCCGATGACTATCTGAAGCTTTCGCGCCGCGACACCAAAGGCATCAGCGCCCGCACGCGGCTGGGACTTGAAATCATGCTGTCTTGCGTGGCCGCCTTACTGATCTTCAAGGCCAGCCCCGGGGGCCTGGCCGGAGGCCTGGCCGTCCCCTTTTTCAAGGACGTGTTGATCCCCTTGGGTCCTTTGTTCATTCCCTTTGCCGTTTTGGTCATCACCGGCAGCAGCAACGCCGTCAATCTGACCGATGGGCTGGACGGCCTTGTCACCGTCCCCACCATGTTCGCGGCTGTCTGTCTGGGCCTTATCGCCTATCTGACCGGCAATGCCGTCTTCGCCAATTACCTGCATCTGCATTTCGTACCCGGCGCGGGCGAGATGGCCGTTTTTTGTGGGGCTTTGCTGGGCGCATCATTGGGTTTCTTGTGGTTCAACGCGCCGCCTGCCCAGGTCTTCATGGGCGATACCGGCTCTTTGGCCATCGGCAGCGCGCTGGGCACCATCGCCGTCATCACCAAGCACGAAATCGTCTTGGCCATCATCGGCGGGTTGTTCGTCCTGGAGACCGTCTCGGTCATCATTCAGGTCTTGTCCTTTAAGACCACGGGAAAACGTGTCTTTCGCATGGCCCCCTTGCACCATCACTTCGAGAAGCTGGGCTGGGCGGAATCCACCGTCGTCATCCGGTTTTGGATCATCGCGGCCATTCTGGCCCTGGTGGGGCTGTCCACCTTGAAACTGCGCTAGGGGACACGGCCATGATGCCCAACCGCGCGGATCCTTCTTTGCTCAGCCGCTGGTGGTGGACGGTGGATCGCTGGACATTGGGCGCGATTGGTTTGCTGATGCTGCTGGGCATCGTGCTGATCCAGGCCGCAGGCTCGGCCGTGGCCGGACGCATCGGCCTATCGCCCTTCTATTTCTTTGAACGCCACATGATCGTGCTGGTGGTGGGCTTGTTCGTCATGTTGGCCACCTCGCTGCTTAGCCCCGTATCGACGCGACGCCTGGCGGTGGTGGGATGCTTAATCTCTCTCGTTCTGGTGGCCGCCACCTTGTTTTGGGGAGTCGAGATCAAAGGCGCGCGCCGTTGGCTGGCCTTGCCCGGCCTGTCCTTTCAGCCTTCGGAGTTCTTAAAGCCTTGCCTGGCCGTCAGCCTGGCTTGGCTGTTGGCCCATGGCATCCAAGCGCCGGGCTTTCCCGGTCGTCTGCTGGGCTTGGCTCTGCTGAGTTTGGCCTTTGGCTTGCTGCTGATGCAGCCTGACATGGGCATGACCTTACTGATCTTGTTCACGTCGGGCTGTCAGTTGTTCATGGCCGGATTATCCGTGCGCTGGGTCGTGGCGATCTTACCCGTGGGCGCGATTGCCGCCTATGGCGCGTATCTGACATTTCCCCATGTCACCAGCCGCATCGACCGTTTCCTGGACCCGGCCAGCGGCGACACCTATCAGGTTCAACGCGCCCTGGAAGCTTTCGCCAATGGCGGCCTATTGGGAGCCGGTCCCGGAGAAGGCACCGTCAAGAACCATCTGCCCGATGCCCATGCCGATTTCATCTTTGCCGTCGCGGGCGAGGAAATGGGGGCCATCGTCTGCCTCTTCATCATCGCTTTGTTCGCCTTCATCACCATACGCGGCCTGTTGGCACTCCGTAACGAACGCAATCTTTTCGCCCTGCTCGCGGCGGGCGGATTGTTGGTGCAGATGGGCATGCAGGCCTTCATCAATATGGGTTCCGCCTTGCATCTCACGCCCACCAAAGGCATGACCTTGCCCTTTATCTCTTATGGCGGTTCTTCCCTCTGGGCATTGGCCCTGGCGGCGGGTATGATCTTGTCCCTGACACGAAAGCGATACGAGACATGGGAATCCCTGGAATCATGACCGTCACGGACCCCGCCGCCGTCATCCTGAAACGCCCCATCATCCTGGCGGCAGGAGGGACGGGCGGTCACGTCTTTCCCGCTTTGGCGGTGGCGGCGGAACTTTTGGAACGCGGACAGCGCGTGACCTTGGCGACCGATGTGCGGGGACGGCGTTTTCTGAAAGACGCTCTGCCGCGCGGCCTGAAAGTCGTGGTGCTGCCTGCAGGCCGTGGCGGCGGTTCGATCTTTGCCAAGCTCGCGGGCGTCATCAAGGCCGGAATGGGGCTGGCATGCGCGCTGACATGGTTCGGCGTCCAACGTCCGGCCATGGTGCTGGGCTTTGGCGGCTATCCCACATTGCCGCCGCTGTGGGCCGCGTGGATATACGGCATCCCGATGGCGATACACGAAGCCAATGCCGTCATGGGCAAGGCCAATATCTCTTTCCGACACCGCGCTTGGCTGGTGGCCACCTCCTTCGCCAAAACGCAAGGCTGCGAGGATATCGAAGCGGGCCGCATGGTGACGACCGGCACCCCCGTGCGCGAAGCGATCGCCGCCATCGGCGCGCAGCCCTACCCCGCCACGCAAGGGCAAAAACTGAAGATTTTGGTCATCGGCGGCAGCCAAGGCGCGCAGAAACTGGCGCAGATCGTGGCCGAATCCGTGATGCATCTGCCTTTGAGCTTGCGGCAGAATCTGCGCATCGACTTGCAAGCGCCTCAGGACTTCCTGGCCCGCGCCCAAGCTTTGTTGCGCGATTCCGGGGTGGAAGGCGACGTGCAAACTTTCTTTTCCGACATCACCGAACGCTTGACCGCGTGCCATCTGGTCATCGCGCGGGCGGGGGCTTCCAGCGTGGCCGAGATCATGACCGCCGGACGTCCGGCGATCTTCGTGCCTTATCCCCATGCCTTGCGCGACGAGCAAAGCGCCAATGTCCGCGAAGCCGAAGCGGCAGGGGCCGCCTGGGTCATGGCCGAGGCCAGTTTAACCAGCGAATCCCTGGCGGCACGTCTGGAATCATTGCTGGGCATTCCCGCGACCTTGCAATTGGCCGCCAGTGCCAGCCGGACGCTCAGCCATCCCCACGCTGCGCGCCAATTGGCCGACATGGTCGAACGCCTGGGTTCGGTGCGCGTCAACGCGCAAGGACGCGCATCCACATGAGACACCCTCAGATTCTTCAGCCCCGGCTTAGCCCCACCCCTTTGCCGGTGGGAACGGTGCATTTCTTGGGCATTGGCGGCATCGGCATGAGCGGCATCGCCGAGATTCTCCACAATCTGGGCTATCGCGTGCAAGGCAGCGATCTGGCCGAAAGCGCCAATGTCCAGCGTCTTCGCGCGCGCGGCATTCCCGTGGCGATCGGCCATCGCGCCGAAAATCTGGGCATGGCGGGTGTGGTGGTCGTCTCCTCCGCCGTCAAGAAAGACAATCCCGAGATCGTGGCCGCCCGCGCGGCCTTTATCCCCGTGGTGCGTCGCGCCGAGATGTTGGCCGAGCTGATGCGCCTGAAATGGTCGGTGGCCGTGGGCGGCACGCATGGCAAGACCACCACCACCTCGCTGATCGCCTCGGTATTCGACAAAGCGGGAATGGACCCCACCGTTATCAATGGCGGAATCATCAATTCCTATGGCACCAATGCGCGCCTGGGCGCGGGCGATTGGATGATCGTGGAGTCGGACGAATCCGACGGCACATTCACCCATCTGCCCGCCACCATCGCCGTGGTCACCAATATCGACCCCGAGCATATGGACCATTACGGCGATTTCGACGCCGTCCGGCGCGCCTTCGCCACTTTTGTCGAGAATATCCCCTTTTACGGCTTTGCCGTCATGTGCCTGGACCATCCGGAAGTCCAGTCGTTGATCCCGGTTTTGGATGATCGGCGCATCGTGACTTATGGGTTCACGCCACAGGCCGATATCCGCGCCGTGGATGTGGAAACCACGCGAGATGGCAGCCTATTCGACGCCGTCATCACCGACCGCCGCACCGGAAAAGAGCGCCGCATGCCGCAGATGAACTTGTCCATGCTGGGCCGGCACAATGTGCAAAACGCGCTGGCCGCCTTGGCCGTGGGCGTCACCATGGACCTGCCCGAATCCGCCTTGCGCGCCGCCTTGGCCGAGTTCACCGGCGTCAAACGTCGCTTTACCCGCACGGGCGAAGTGAACGGGGTGACCGTCATCGACGATTACGGCCATCATCCGGTGGAGATCGCCGCCGTCTTATCGGCGGCGCGTCTGGCCACCGGCGGCAAGGGCCGCACCATCGCCGTCATGCAGCCGCATCGCTATACGCGCCTGGCCAGCCTGTTCGAGGAGTTCTGCACCTGCTTTAACGAGGCGGATATCGTGATCGTGGCCGATGTCTATGCTGCAGGCGAGCCGCCCATCGAAGGCATCAACCGCGATATGTTGGCCGAAAAGCTGCGCGCCCACGGGCATCGCCAGGTCCTGACTCTGGAAGGGCCCGAGCGTCTGGCCGGCTTGGTGCATGATCTGGCCCAGCCGGGCGATTTCGTCGTATGCCTGGGCGCGGGCAGCATCTCGCAATGGGCCAACGCCCTGCCAGGCCAGTTGACGGTCCTGGCGGGCGAGTCGTTGTCCAACAAAGCCGTGAGCGTCTAAATGTCCGACTCCGAGCCTACCTCCACATCCGCCTTCGTGCCGCTCGACGGACCGGCCCTGCTGCTTCGTCTGCCCCGTGTACGCGGCGATCTTCAAACCCATGTGCCGCTGGCACCGCTGACATGGTTTCGCGTCGGCGGACCGGCCGAGGTCATGTTCCGTCCCGCCGATGCCCAGGACCTGGCGGATTTTCTGGCAGCATGTCCACCGGATGTGCCTATCACGCCCATCGGCCTGGCCTCGAACCTGCTGATCCGCGACGGCGGCGTGCCGGGCGTCGTCATTCGCCTAGGCCCCGCCTTTCGTAAGATCGAGACGCAGGGCTTGAGGATTGAAAGCGGTGCCGCCGCCGCCAATATCGACGTCGCCCGCGCGGGCGCGACCGCCGGAATCGCGGGGCTGGAATTTCTGATCGGCATTCCCGGCTCGATCGGCGGAGGCGTACGCATGAATGCGGGTGCCTATGGCAGCGAGTTTCGCCAAGTCCTACATCATGCGCATATCGTCCACCGCGATGGGCGCCAGGAGGACCTAAGCGTCGAGCAACTGGGCCTGGTCTATCGCGGCAGCGCCTTACCTGGCGATTCCATTGTCACATCGGCCATCTTGGAAGGTACGCCCGGCGAGACGGAGACCATCCGCGCCCGCATGCGCGATATCCAAAGCAACCGCGAGGACACGCAGCCCCTACGCGCGCGCACCTGCGGATCGACATTCCGCAATCCGCCTGGACAAAAAGCCTGGCAGGTGATCGAACAAGCCGGATGCCGAGGCCTATGCGTGGGCGATGCCGAGGTTTCGCAGATGCATTGCAATTTCCTGATCAATCGCGGCGAGGCCACGGCCGCCGATATCGAGGCCTTGGCCGAAGAAGTCCGCCGCCGCGTGCGTGAATCGCTTGGCATCGATCTGGAATGGGAAATCCGGCGTCTGGGCCAAGCCGCTTCATCGGAATCAGATTCGCATGGCCCGGTTGCGCCGTAGCCACCTGCCGCCGCCGCGCCGACGCGGACGGCGCAAGCCGCCCGTGCAATGGTCGCTGCGCCTTGTGGCCATCGCCGCCGCGATCGCCGCTTTATGCCTGATGCTCTCCGCTTTGGTATGGGGTTGGCGTTCGGGCTGGTTCGAGCGTCAAGCCCAAGCCGTTCAGGCCAGCCTTTGGAATCAAACTCTCGAATGGAGCAGGCAGGCGGGTCTGCGCGTCGATGACATCGTGGTCGAGGGCCGGCAAGAGACTCCCCTGGTCGATGTGTTGACCGAGCTTGGCATCATGCGCGGCGGCCCGATCATGGAATTCGACACGGCAGCCAGCCAACAACGCCTGCGTCAATTGCCGTGGGTGTCCGAAGCCTTCGTCGCGCGCCGACTGCCTCGGCGCATCGTGGTGCGGTTGATCGAAAGGCGACCGATGGCCTTGTGGCAGAATGACCGACGCATGGCATTGATCGACGATACGGGCCGCGTTTTGACACGCGAGAATCTCGAACGCTTCCGGCATCTGCCGCTGTTGGTAGGCGAAGGTGCCGAAAAAGAGGGCGCGCGTTTCCTGGCCGAGGTGTCGCAGTGTTCCGCCTTATCAGGCCGCACACTGACGGCACAGCGCATTGCCAATCGACGCTGGGATTTGCGCCTTGACGATAAGATCACCTTGAACTTCCCCGAAGAGCAAACGGCATCGGCCATCGCCCGTCTTTGCAAGCTTCAGTCGCAACAGCATGTCCTGGACGGGTTGTTCGTCAGTATCGATCTGCGCTTCGAGGACCGCTTGATCGTCCAGCGTCGTCCCGATGTTGCGCCCGACCCTATCGCCCCACCCCCCGTTAAGACCGGTTCCAAGCCATGAGCGCTGCTTCGTTTTCTCCTCTTGTGCGTCCTCGTGCCCAAGCTCTGCTGCGCCGCGACCAACCGATCGCCGCCTTGGATGTGGGCACCAGCAAGATCGCCTGCCTGATCGGCGTGCTGGACGAGAATGACGGGCTGAAGGTCATCGGCATCGGCCACCAGGCCGCCACCGGCATGCGCCAGGGCATGGTCGTGGATGTCGAGGCGGCGCATCAATCCATCACTCAGGCCATGGATTCGGCCGAACAAATGGCCGGCACGACGGCCGAGCATGTCTTGGTCACGTTGGGCGGCGCGCCCATTCGTTCGCGCGAAATGCGTGTCGAGATGGAGATCGGCGGGCGTGAAGTCACCGCGCAGGATGTAAATCGCGCCTTTTTGCAAGCCACGAATCAAGAGCCGGAAGAACCAAGCTTTTCGGGCGGCGCGCAGCTTGAAACCGTTCACTTGCTCCCCAGCGGCTTTCTTTTAGACGGGCATGAGGGCATCCATGACCCGCGCGGCCTGGTCGGTCATCAATTGGTTGCCCGTGTGGTGCGGGTGGAAGCCTCCTATACCGCCTTGCACACCCTGCTCAACACGCTGACCCGATGCGGGGTCGAGCGCGTCCAGGGACTAAGCCTTGGCGTCTATGCCAGCGGCTTTGCCTGTCTGACCGAGGATGAAATGCAATTGGGCGCGACCATCGTCGATATGGGCGCGGGCACCACCAGTTTCGCCCTATTCAGCGAGGGCGAGGCCGTCCATATGAACGCGCTGCCCATCGGTGGGGCGCATGTCACCGCCGATATCGCCCATGGCCTGACCACCTCTTTGCCCCAGGCCGAGCGATTAAAGATCCTACACGGCAACGCCCTGCCCAGCCCCAGCGACGACCGCGCCGCCATCGACGTGCTGCCTATGGGGGAAAGCGTCGCGCGGCAAAGACCGCGTTCCGAGCTGACCCGCATCATTCGTCCGCGCGTGGAAGAAATCTTTGAAATGCTGCGCGAGAGCATGGACGAAGCGGCCTTACGCAGTTCCGCCCGGCGCGTCGTGCTGACCGGCGGTGCCAGCCAAATGCCCGGCATGGTCGAGCTTGCCGAGCGCAAACTGGAACGCCCTGTGCGCCTGGGCCAACCCTTTGGCATCAACGGCCTTGACCTTTTGTCAGCCGACAGCCCCGCTTTTTCCTCCGCCGTGGGCCTATTGCTGCAAGCCCGCCGCCCCGGCCTTTCCGCCGCCGTCGCCCAATCCCTTGCCCCGTCCAGTTGGCTGGGCAAGGCATGGAGCTGGGTGCGACAAAATATCTGATCCGCGCCGCTAGGGCGCTTCCTAAATTAATACATTGAATTATATTATATATTTCTTTTGGTACCTATGCCAAAAATAGGGTCATTTTATGATAGGGGCCTCTTTTTTCCTGGCTTTCATCTATTCTTCATCTATACTCTCTAGTGAAGAGATTCGAATGCGCCGTCCATGGTGGACGGTGTCAGGACAGGCCAGCAACGAAAAGTTCATCGTGGCCCGTCGCGGTTAGAGTATGACCGCAACCGCTTTCCGGCAAGGACCGCAAAGCGGGTGGTTGACTAAGGAGAAATGTCCCTATTCATGTCGTTTAACGATCTAGGTTTAAGTGCCGAAGTGCAGCGCGCGGTCGCTGACCTCGGGTATCAATCCCCCACCCCTATCCAGCAACAAGCGATCCCCCTGGTTCTGGCCGGACACGATGTTTTGGGCTGCGCCCAGACAGGCACCGGTAAGACGGCGGGTTTTGTGCTTCCCATGCTGGATAAACTGTCCCAGGGCCGAGCCAAGGCGCGCATGCCGCGATCCTTGATTCTGGAACCCACGCGCGAATTGGCGGCCCAGGTGGCCGGCGATTTTGACAATTATGGACGCCATCACCGCCTGACCCAGGCATTGCTGATCGGCGGCGAGTCGATGGACGCGCAGATACGCCGCATGGAAACCGGCGTGGATGTGCTGATCGCCACCCCCGGCCGCCTGATGGACTTGTTCGATCGCGGACGCATCTTGATGACGGATATTCGCATGTTCGTCATTGACGAGGCCGACCGTATGCTGGATATGGGGTTCATTCCCGATATCGAGAAGATCGCCTCGCGTCTGCCCAAGAGCCGCCAGACATTGTTGTTCTCGGCCACCATGCCGACCGAGATTCGCAAATTGGCGCAAAAATTCCTGACAAACCCCAAGGAAGTCAGCGTCGCGCCGCCTTCCTCCACCGTCGATGCCATCGCGCAATCGGTGGTCAAGGTGGCCAGCCGCGACAAGCGCGACGTGCTGCGAGATCTGCTGCGCGGTCAACAGGTGGACAGCGCCTTCATTTTCTGCAATCGCAAGCGCGATGTGGATGTCCTGTTCAATTCCTTAAAGCGTCACGGCTTTCCCGTCGGTGCCTTGCATGGCGACATGCCCCAGGAACGCCGCACGGAGATTCTGGCCTCTTTCAAAGGGGGCGAAACGCGCCTTTTGGTATGCAGCGACGTGGCGGCCCGAGGTCTGGACATCGACAATGTCAGCCATGTGTTCAACTTTGATGTGCCGATCAACGCCGAAGACTATGTCCACCGCATTGGCCGCACAGGCCGTGCCGGACGCTCGGGCTCGGCGGTGACCTTGGTCACTTCCAGCGAGGGCGAACGTTTGCAGGCCATCGAGTCTCTGATCCGTCGCCCCATTCCCGCTTTGGCTGGGTTTGAAGCGCCGGCACAAGGAATCGAGGCAGAACCCTCAAGCGAAACTGAAAAGCCGCGCCGTACCATGCGCGGCGGTCGTGGCGGCGGGACCCGTGTTGGTCAAGCGCGTGCGCCCAGCACGCGCGGCGAACACAGCGCCGAAACGCCTTCGCCCGTATCCGTGCACCGCAGTGCCACCGTCGCCAGGGAAGAAACGCCCCAGCCGCGTCCTAGCCTGCCTCTGCCCAATCCGCCTCTGCCCAGCGCAAGGCCGGTCTTTGAACATACGGCTATGGCGCCCAGCTCTATGGCTACGGCCTCGCAGCACAGCTTTGCCGCACGGCCCGAGCGTCAGTTTCATCAAACCGCCGTCGTCCGGCACTCTGGCCCCGGATTCCATGGCGACCGCGTTCCGGCCTTCATGCAAAAACCCGTCCCGGCACGGGTAATCCCGGCTGGGGAATAATATTCCTGCAAGCAAGCCCCTGTTGGAAACAATTTTGGAAACAGGGGTTTGCCGCCGCCCGTGACAATTCGGGCCTGGCGCGCTAAGACAGGTTCCGTACTTGTCGCAACGCATCCCGCACTTGGATGGTCATGGCGCACGATCTGCTCTTTATCCTGTTTTCCAGCGTGTTGCTCTTGGCCGCCGTCATGGTGGTCGCGGCGCGGCATCCGGTGCATGCGGTGCTGTTCCTGATTCTGGCCTTTATCAACGCCGCCGGTTTGTTCCTGCTGCTGGGGGCCGAGTTTCTCGCCCTTGTCTTGATCGTCGTTTATGTCGGGGCGGTCGCGGTGTTGTTCCTGTTCCTGGTCATGATGCTGGATATTCCCCTGCATGATCCCAGCTTGCGCCGCCATCGGCCCGTGGCCTTGGCTATCGGCGCGTTGCTGGCGGCGCAATTGGGCACAGCGGCTTGGTCATGGTCGCATGACGCCGCCGCCATTCCGGCCAAGGGGGCGGAGAAGCTGTTTTCTTTGGGTGCCTTAGGCCGCGTGCTGTACACCAAGGACGCGGTGGCGTTCCAGATGGTCGGGATGATTCTGCTGGTGGCCATGATTGGGGCGATCGTTCTGACCTTGCGACGCCGCGAGGGAGTCAAACGGCAGGACCTGGACGCGCAAATCGCCCGTGATCCTCGCGAGGTTCTGACTTTGACGCATCCGCCCGTCGGTGGGGGAGTGAATATCGAACGATGATCATCAATCTTGGCCATTATCTGATCGTCTCGGCCCTGCTGCTGGCCATCGGCGCGGGCGGCATGGTGGTGCATCGGCGCAATCTGATTGCGCTGCTGATGTGTCTTGAACTGGTCCTGCTGGCCTCCACCCTTAATATCCTGACCTTTGCCCTGCACTGGGGCGATCTGCGCGGCCATGTGCTGGCGTTGGTCGTTCTGGCGGTGGCGGCGGCGGAAACGGCGGTGGCATTGGCGATACTGGTGGCCTGGTTCCGTCTGCGCGGCACCATTGCCACTGACACCATGACCGAACTTAAAGGTTAGAACGCAAGCCATGCTTGCTTTGTGGATGAAGGTAACAATCCCATGTCCCTGACGCCCCACGCGCCGTCCCATTTGTTGATGCTGTTGACCTTCCTGCCTCTATTGGGCGTGGCGGTCATCGCGGCAAGTTCGCGGTTAAAGGGCGCTGAGGCCGTCGCGCGTTGGAGTGCGCTGGTCACCTCCATCATCGGGGTGGTTTTGGCCGCCTGGGCCTTACGCGCGATGCCGCCGGGCTGTTCTTGCGTGGCCTTGAGCCGTCACTATGAATGGTTGCCCCATCTGGGCCTTATCCATATCAAGGGCATTGACGGCTTTTCCGCCTGGTTCATCATGGTCACCGCCATCTTGGTGCCGTTGTCGATCTTAGCTTCGTGGCGATCGATCACGCAGCGCGTGCCATTGTTCATGTCGTTGCTGTTGGTGCTAGAGACGGCTTTGCTGGGGGCCTTCACCACGCTGGACCTGGTGGCCTTCTATGTCTTTTTCGAAGGCACGTTGGTTCCGATGTTCCTGCTGATCGCCTTGTGGGGCGGCCCGGCGCGACGGCATGCGGCGTTCAAGTTCTTTCTGTTCACATTCGCCGGTTCCGTTCTGATGCTGGTGGCGATGATCGCCTTGTATCTGCACACCGGCAGCGCGGACATGACCGCCATACCCCGCCTGCTAAGCCCCGGCCAACAGCCCTTGCCGCCTGAGATATCCGGCTGGATCTGGGCAGCGTTCTTTCTGGCCCTGGCCATCAAGATGCCTCTATGGCCCATGCATACCTGGTTGCCCTATGCCCATGTCGAAGCGCCGACGGCAGGGTCCATGCTGTTGGCGGGAATCCTGCTGAAGCTGGGCGGTTATGGCATGATCCGCTTTCTGTTGCAGATGATGCCCGGCACCAGTTTGGATTTTTCTCCTCTGGTCATGGGCTTGGCGGTGATCGCCATCGTCTATGCCTCTTTGGTGGCTCTGACACAGTCCGATATGAAGAAATTGGTGGCCTATTCCTCGGTCGCGCATATGGGCTTTGCCGTGCTGGGCCTGTTCAGCTTCACGCCGCAGGGCCTGCAAGGCGCGATGTTGGTCATGATCTCGCATGCTTTGGTTTCGGCGGGATTATTCTATGCCGTGGGCGTTTTGTATGAACGCCGTCACAGCCGGGACATCGCTGATTACGGCGGCTTGGCGGGCAGCATGCCGCGCTTTGCCGTGGCCTTGATGCTGTTGACCTTGGCCTCTATCGGCCTACCTGGCACCAGCGGCTTTGTCGGAGAATTTCTTGCGCTGCAAGGCGCGTTCATCTCGCGGCAATGGGCGGCAGCGGGTGGTGCGCTGGGCATGGTGCTGGGCGCGGCCTATATGCTGATCTTATACCGCCGTTTGGTCTTTACCGCTCCCGCCACGCCCCCTGCTGTCACCCCTGACCTGGAAGCGCGGGAAACGTTGATCTTTGTCGTCCTGGGTCTTGGTATCCTGGCGATGGGATTGCATCCTTCTTTCGTGCAAGCCTTATTCGCGCCGGGTGTGGACGACATTGTGGCGGGTGCCTTGGCCTTAACAGGAACCGGATCATGACTCCCCTGTCTGAAATTTGGGCCATGGCCCCCCTGTTGATCGTGGCCACCACGGCCTTGCTGTTGGTGGTCCTGTCCGCATGGCGCAGCACAGCCGCTGCTGGAGGTTTGGCGGCAAGCCTTGCTGCTATAGGAGCATTGTTGGCCCTGGCGGCATCCGTGACGCCTCTGGTTCTGGGCATAGACTTGCCTGCTACTTTATTCAGCGGCGCTCTCAACGCCGATTCCTTCTCGCAGATCACGCAAGCCGGTCTGCTGCTGGCC
Organism: Alphaproteobacteria bacterium; assembly: GCA_016699305.1. NCBI lineage: Bacteria > Pseudomonadati > Pseudomonadota > Alphaproteobacteria > Alphaproteobacteria bacterium. The sequence continues at coordinate 761,756 of CP064970.1, read as the reverse complement.
GTGGCCGCCGGGCTATGGGCCATGCGCGGCATGATCGAGGCGCATCATATCGCCCGTCCCGAATGGTCGGCTCTGGTCCTGATTGCGACTTTGGGCATGATGGTGACGGTGGCGGCCAATGACTTTATCGTCTTGTATGTGGGGCTGGAGCTACAAGCCTTGTGCCTGTATATCCTGGCCGCCTTGCGGCGCGACGATCCGCGCAGCGTCGAAGCGGGGCTAAAATATGTGGTGCTGGGGGGCTTGGCCTCGGGCATCTTCCTGTTCGGCCTATCCTTGGTCTATGGCGCGTCGGGACAGCTTAGCTACGACGCCATGGCCTCGGCCTTTACGCCGGGGGGCAAGCCCGCGCCGCTGATGATGGCCGGTTTGGTTCTGTTGTTGGCGGGATTGATGTTCAAGCTGGCCGCCGCGCCCTTCCATATGTGGGCACCCGATGTCTATCAGGGCGCGCCCACGCCTTCGGTCGTGATTTTTGCTGCCGCGCCCAAATTGGCCGCTATCGCCGTGCTTGTGCGCGTGGTATGGGACCCTCTGGCCGAATGGAGCGAGGTTTGGCAGCCCGTGATCGTGGTCGTGGCCACGGTGTCGATGGCCATCGGCGCTTTGGCGGCTCTGGCACAACAAGATTTAAAACGCCTATTGGCCTACAGCGCTATCGGCCATGCCGGTTACGCCTTGTTGGGTCTGGCCGCCGCTCAGCGCGAAGGGGCAGGGGCCGCCTTGGCCTATGTGATCTTCTATCTGCCCGCCGCCATCGTGGCCTTGTCTGTGCTGGCCGCCTTGCGCCAAGACGGCCAACCGGTGCAAACCCTATCGGCCTTGACCGGTCTATCCCGCCGTCATCCTGGCGCGGCGCTGACCATGACCGCCGCCTTGCTGTCTCTGGCAGGGGTGCCGCCTTTGGCGGGGTTCTTCGGTAAGTTCTTTATCTTCGTGCCGTTGATCCAAGCGGGAATGGCTCCTTTGGCCATCTTCGGTGCCGTCACCAGCGTGGTGGCCGCCGCCTATTACCTGCGCGTGGTGCATGCGATCTATGACGATCCTGAACGCGCCAGGCCGATACGCATGCATGCGGTAGGCCCCGGCGAATTCCTGCCCTCCTTCGGCTTGCGGGCCGTGACCCTGGTGGCCGGTTTGGCTTTGCTGGCTGGCCCCTTCGTGGCCGGTCCCGTGATGAGCTTGGCCGATGCGGCCTTGGCACCTTTGTTCTCCACCGCTCCCCCTTCATAAGATCATCATGCCTGCTCATCCTCTTTGGCCCCAAGGTTGGCAGATCGAGACGCATGACACACTGCCCAGCACCCAGATTCGCATGAGCGAATGGGCCGAGCAGGACGCGCCCGAACGCAGCCTGGTCTGGGCCAAGGCGCAATCGAACGGGGTCGGGCGCCGAGGGCATCAGTGGGTCTCGCCGCCAGGGAATTTGTATGTCTCGTTCCTGCTCTGTCCGAAAGTGACGGTCTCGCGCGTTCCTGAACTGGGCTTTGTAATTTCCCTGGCTGTCTTGCGCGCCCTGGAAGAATATCTTCCCGATAATAAAAAAGCCGCCCTGCTCCTGAAATGGCCAAATGATGTCTTGCTAGAAGGCGGTAAGATCGCCGGTTTAATGCTGGAATGTGTGCCCCACGGCGTCATCATCGGATTAGGCGTTAATCTGAATCAATGCCCCACAGACACGCCTCGTCCCGCCACCGCCCTGGCCGCGCATGGAGCTTCGGTCGATGTGGCGGAGTTTCTGGCCCGGCTTCTAGTCTGTCTGGATAACGTCTATGCCCTTTGGCAGACGGACGGATTCGCCCCCATCCGCACGGCATGGGGAACACGGGCCGCTTTCCAGCCCGGCGACCGGATCGACATTCATTTGCCCCATGAGAACTTTTCCGCCCGCTTAACCGCATGGGAAGATAATGGCGCGCTGCGCGTGACCTTGGATGATGGAAGCGTCCGCCTGATCCATGCGGGGGACGTGTTTTTCTTTTCTCCGCCTAACTGTGGAAAATAACGACCAAGCGCACGGACGATTTCATTTGATCCCCCACAGGCTTCCTTGCGATCTTATGCCCCTGCCTATTCAACGAACACAAGGTGCCCGACGGCATGGCCGAAAAATCCTCCTCATCCAAACGCTGGCTGGCCCGCCAACACAAGGACCCCTATGTCGCCGCCGCCAAGCGCGACGGGTGGCGTTCGCGCGCGGCCTATAAATTATTGGAACTGGACGAACGTTTCCATCTGCTGCGCCCCGGTCAAAGCGTGCTGGACCTGGGGGCCGCGCCGGGCGGATGGAGCGAAGTCGCCGCCAAGGCGCTGAAGCTGGACGAGAACGGCACCAGTCGCGTCGTGGCCGTGGACATTCTGCCCATGGAGTCGATTGGGCGAGTCACAATCCTGACTCATGACTTCATGAGCGAAGACGCGCCCGCGACAATCATCGCCGCATGCGGCGGGAAAGTTGATCTTGTCCTAAGCGATATGGCCCCCTCGACCATCGGTCATGCGCAAACGGATCATTGGCGACAAATGGCGTTGGCCGAAGCGGCGGCTGATTTGATCCCTCATATTCTGAAGAAAGGCGGCAGCTTTGTTTGTAAAACTTTTCAAGGCGGCGATAGCGCGGCATTCTTTGCAAAATTGAAGTCTCAATTCACGACAATTCGTCGTGTCAAACCTGAAGCAAGTCGCAAGGATTCTGTGGAGATGTTTATCCTTGCTCAGGGTTTTAAAGGTTAAAAACGACACAGTCACCCGAATATTTTTGGAATTTCTTGCCTTTTTGGAGCTTTTTATTCCTGGTCGACCATGAAAAACTTGAATAATAGACATTCACATGCCATAAATTTCCTTGTGGTCAAGAATCACAACATGTCCAACACAGGAGAAACGCGCAATGAGTACAGAAATGAACAGTGATAAAGTCCTGACCTCGAACATCGCTGCGGCCTATCTTGGCCACAACACACTTTCCATGCAGCAAGTTCCTGAGCTGATCTCATCGATCTACAACTCGCTGCAGAATCTGGGCACATCGAATCCTGTCAAGGAAACAGAACCGCAAAAGCCGGCCGTGTCCATTCGCAAGTCCTATAACAAGGACGAGATTATTTGTCTGGAATGCGGCGAACGCTTGAAGATCCTGAAGCGTCATTTGCGCACCGCGCACAATATCAGCACGGACGAATACAAGACCAAATGGGGTCTGCCTACTGATTATCCTGTGGTCGCCCCCAGCTATTCGGCGCAGCGTTCCAAATTCGCCAAAGACATTGGCCTTGGCAACAAGGCGGCTGTCGCCCGTGGTCGGCGCGGTCGTTCCTAAAAACCTCGCGTAACCCGCGCAAACAAAGCGGCCCCCGACTTGCTTGACAGGTGGGGGCCGTTTCTTTTAGCGTGCGTGTCGCGGTCCTTGGTAGGTTCGCCGCAGATCTTCGGGCCGTTCACAACAGTCAGGTGTGTGTCATGAAAGTTGTCAATTCTCTCAAGACGTTGAAAAAGCGTCATAAAGCCTGCCGGGTTATCCGTCGCAAAGGCCGCGTCTATGTCATCAACAAGGAAAATCCGCGCTTTAAGGCCCGCCAGGGCTAAGCTATCGGGCGGCGCATGATGCCGCCTTTTCCTGCTCTGGCCGCTTTATGCGCCCGAAAGATATCGGGCTTGTATCTGGGGGGCGGGGATTTGGTTAGTCCTTTATTGTCCGTCTGTTCGTCCCGCGCCTTTCGGCGCGGGTCTGTTTTTTGCGTGATGCTGGTTCTGCTGGGCATCGTGTTGCTATGGCCGCTGGATATGCGGCGGCTGTCCCCCTCGCCGATGGTTCTATCGGCGGATGGCCAGGTCTTACGCGCCTTTCTCTCTCCACAACAAAGTTGGCGATTATCCACCGCGCCGGAAGATGTCGATCCTCTTTATCTACGTATGCTGACCGCATGGGAGGATCGACGATTCTATCAGCATGCCGGGGTTGATGTTCTGGCGCTGGGCCGCGCTGTGCATCAGTCGGCGCAGCATGGACGCATCGTCTCGGGCGCATCGACGCTGAGCATGCAAGTCGCGCGTCTGCTGAATCCCACGCGCACGCCGCGCCATATGGGAACCAAGCTGCTTCAAATGCGCGATGCGATACGTCTGGAAATCGCTCTGTCTAAAGACGAAATCCTTCGCGCTTATCTGACTCTGGCTCCTTTCGGCGGCAATATCGAAGGCGTTCGTGCCGGTTCGCTGGCTTGGCTGGGCAAAGCGCCGCGCCGTCTGACCGCCGCCGAGGCCGCTTTGTTGGTCGCCCTGCCGCAGCAACCCGAACGCGCGCGGCCCGACCGCAACCCCGATGCCGCCCGCGCCGCGCGCGACCGCGTGTTGGCCCGCATGGCCCAGCTTGGCATCCTTTCACCCGGCCAAGCCCAGGAAGCCACCGCCGATCCCCTACCCAGTCGCCGCCATCTTCTGCCCTTTCGCGCCCCGCATCTGGCCGAACGGTTGCGGATAGGAGCAAAGCCCGGCCCAGATGGCGTGATCCGCAGTTGGATCGCCGCCGATCTGCAAACCGCCATCGAGACCGTGGCGCAACAAGAAATAGCGCGTTTGGATCCTTCCGCCACGCTGGCCGTGATGGTGGTGGACAACGCCAGCCGCAAGGTTCAGGCGGCCATCGGATCGGCGTCTTATTTCGACGCCCCACGCCAAGGCGCGGTGGATATGACTTTTGCCGTACGCTCGCCCGGTTCCACCTTAAAGCCTACAATTTATGCCATGGCCTTTGACGAGGGCTGGCTGCATCCGCAGACCTTAATACGCGATCAGGCCACCGCCTTTGGCGATTACGCGCCTCAAAACTTCCTGCAAAACCACGAAGGCGATGTCACCGCCTGTCAGGCGCTGCAACTTTCGCTGAACATGCCTGCCGTGGCCGTGCTGGATCGTTTATCCCCGGTACGTTTCGATGCTTTGCTACGCCGCGCGGGGGTCAAACCGCGATTGCCTGCAGGTGGTGCGCCTGCCCTGCCGATGGCGCTGGGCGGCGTGGGCGTGACCTTGCACGAGATGATGGGGCTATATGTCGCCCTGGCCGATGGCGGACTGGCCGCGCCTTTACTGTGGCGTCAGGATGACAAGCCTCCCACGACACCGCAGCGCCTGTTCTCGCCCGCCGCCGCCTGGCAGGTGGCCGATTGTCTGTTGGGCGCGCCACCCGCTCCGGGCATGGCAAACGCTCAGGATCGGGCCAACATGGCGTTTAAGACGGGCACGTCCTATGGCTTTCGAGACGCCTGGGCCTTTGGTTTTGACGGCAAGACCACGGTGGGCGTGTGGGTGGGCCGCGCCGATGGCTCGCCCAGTCCTGGCCGCATCGGACGCGACACGGCGGTGCCCATTCTGATGCAGATATTTGCCCTGCTTCCGCCGCCGCATTCCACGCCAGCCCCCTATCCGCCGCCCGAGGGCGTGCGCCGCATTGCGTCAAGCTTTGATCTTCCCCCCGCCTTGCGCCGCCTGGTCACCGGCACCACGCGCCCGACCAGCTTGGCTTTCTTGAACAGGCAAGACGAAGACTCTTTGCGCATTGTCTTTCCCCCCGATGGCGCGACTTTGGACTGGAACGCACTGAACCAGTCGGGTCTGGATATGGTGATCCGTGGCGGCACACCGCCTTATTCATGGATGGTCAATGATAGTGTCCTGCCCAGCTCTAACCTGATGGCCGACGGGCATCAGGCGTTATGGCATCCATCTGGGCAAGGCGCCGTACGCTTGCGCGTGGTGGATTCCACCGGCCAAGCGGTGGGCGCGGAATTCTGGATGCAGTAGAGAGAGTTCCCTGGGTTACGCGCTGGCGGCTGCCGGGGCTTCTTCTAAAACCTCTTCGTCATGCCAAGAGTCTTCGGCCTCTAAGGGAGCCACATCGCCGCTTTCTTCATCGGCATTGGGCAAGGCCAATACGGGACGCGCATCCAACAGGCCAGCCGATTGCAGCTCAGTCAAACCCGGCAGGTCTTTCAGCGATTCCAAACCGAAGGCATCCAAGAAAGTGGGCGTCGTGATCCAGGTCAAGGGACGGCCCGGGGTTTCGCGGCGGCGACCGGGACGCACCCAGCCCAGCTCTAGCAACATGTCCAGCGTGCCCTTGCTGGTGGCGACGCCGCGTATGCTTTCGATCTCGGCGCGGGTCACCGGCTGGTGATAGGCGACGATCGCCAGTGTCTCTAAAGAGGCGCGCGGCAAGCGCCGTTTGATCTCGGCCAAGTCCTGCAGATAGGGCGCAAGATCCACCGCCGTGCGGAAAGACCATCCCAAGGCCGTTTCCACCAGATTGATCCCGCGCGTCTGATACCGCTCGGCCAATTCCGCCAACATGTGCCCCACATCGACTCCCGCGCCCATGCGCCGCGCCAGAGCCTCCACCATCACCGGCTCTCTTGACGCGAAGATCATCGCCTCGAGAGCGCGTAGGCATTGTTCCGTCTCTTCGGGAAACAAAGGTAAGGGTGCGGTGCTATTCGTGGCGGCGGTCATGTCGAAGGCTCTTGCGAAAGAATGGGATCAACGGGCTCCTGGCGGCGACGCAGCCAAATGGGGCCAAAGGCTTGCTCTTGCCGCAATTCGGCCACGCCCTCGCGGCATAGCTCCAACCCCGCCGACAAGGTGGCGGCCAAACGTGACCGCGCCGCAAGGCCGGTATCCGCGTTCGGCGCGATCTGAGGCAGGAAAAGGCTTAGCTCACGCCATTCGGGAACGCCGGGAAGGATGCGCCTCAACATCGCCGCTGCATCCTCCATACCGATCAAGGGCAAGGGACGCACGGCCATCATAGGCGCCGGGTGACGCCGCATCGAGGCTGTCAGCGCGGTCAGCAATTGCGGTAGGCTGGCCGTCCAGACGGTACGGGTAGGGATATTTTCGTTGAAATGCCCGCGTGGCAGGCGGTCGCGTCCCAGCAAGGGGCGGTCGAACAAACGCGCGGCGGCATGCTGCATCGCCTCGAGCCGCTGCAACTGGAAGGCCAAGGCGGCGGCCATATCCTCGGGCTGAGGCTCGTCCTCGGGCGGGGGCGTGGGCAACAGCAAGCGCGACTTCAGATAAGCCAGCCACGCCGCCATCACCAGATATTCCGCCGCGACCTCAAGGCGCAGACCCCGCGCCTGTTCGATATACGCGATATATTGTTCGGCCAATCGCAAGATGGAGATACGCGCCAGATCAACCTTTTGATCGCGCGCCAAGCTAAGCAACAGATCAATCGGACCTTCGAAACCCTCCAGCGCGACATGCAGCCCCGTCGCCCCTTCGGCAGGGGCGTCCGTTTCGGGCTGCGGTGTCGCGCCGTGTTTCTCATCCGTCATCGAATGACCCATTCCTTGATCGTGTGCGTGATGGCCTCGGTCGGTAAGCCGATTATCGTCTTGAGCAGATTAAACGATTCCGCGCCCAAGACGAATGAAATCAGCGGCAGAATCACCACCAATAGCAACAGAATGGGCAATCCCCATCCTTCGCTGCTCACATAAATCTTATCAAGGGGTTGCGGCAACAGCGCCCATAGAATGCGCCCACCATCCAGAGGCAAGATCGGGAGAATGTTAAATATGAACAATGATATATTCAGGGTGAGTAGGTTCTCCACATTTTGATCTACCCATCCTTTTTGAGGCACCAGAAAGGTTAACGCCACCGAGATACTTGCCAACAACAGATGCAGCATTAGCCCCGTCAGGGCCACGCCGATGATCCCCAGACGGCGCGGCTTTAAACGGTCGAACTGGACCGGGGACGATTTGCCCCAAGTCAAGATGACGGGAGCCTTGACCAAGACCAGCAAGGTCGGCAACAGCAACGTGCCAAAAACGCTGATATGGCACAGTGGATTAAGTGACAAACGGCCTTCGCGGCGCGGCGCTTTGTCTCCGAAAACGCTGGCCGCCATGCCGCGCGATATTTCGCGCGCCACGATGGTCACCAGAATGGGAATGACCCAGGCACCAAGTGCCTCGGGTGCCAGGCCACGGCCTTCGATAAAGGAACGGCCCATCTCATGCCAAGGGTCCATGGACGCAAGCCTCCATAGGTTAGGAAGGGATCAGGGATTGCCATGCGCGGCCAGGTGACCGAGCAACGTATCCAGCCTTTCGCTCATCTGCGCGATATTGGCCGAGGGTGCGCCGATGTTTTGGGCCTGATTGACGCGATCTTGCGCAAAAGCCCAGCGTTCTTGACTTTCGGGAGACATCAAGGGCGCGGCGATCGACAAATCCACCATCTGCTGAAAATCGCCGTTGCAATGCAAGATCACGTCATTCCCTGCCTCCCAGCAGGCGCGGGCGCGCGTGACCATATCGCCCGACAGCGCGCCCATCACCACGTCATCCGCGATCAACAAGCCGCCAAAACCGATCTCCTTGCGGATAATCTGGTCAATCACCTTGGCGGATTGCGAGGCAGGATGCGCGGCATCAATGGCGGAATAGACCACATGCGCCACCATTCCTAAGGGAAGTTCGCGCAAGGTATGAAAAGCCGCGAAATCCTGCGCCAATAGATCATCCAAACTGGCATCCACCGTCGGCAGGCTTTCATGCGGATCGGGCACGGTGCGACCATGACCGGGCAAATGCTTGACCACCGGCAATACGCCCCCCGCCAGCAATCCATCTGCCACGGCGCGGGCGCAGGCGGTGACCACTTGGACGGTTTCGCCATAGGCGCGATCCCCGATGCATTCGCCCGAACCGGCAGCGGCGACATCGGCCACCGGGGCGCAATTCACCGTGATCCCCAAACGTCGCAGATCGGCCGCGATCAAGCGGCCATTGAGCCAAGCGGCTTCTTGGCCCAGATCCGGCTTACGCGCCCATAAATCTCCGATCGAACGCGCCGTGGGCGGCGTTACCCAGTGCGGCGGGCCAAGACGCGCGACCCGTCCGCCCTCTTGGTCGATGAAGATCGGCACGTCGCTGCGGCCCACTGTGGCATGCAGATGATCGACCAATTGCGATATCTGTTCGGGGCTTTCACAGTTGCGACCGAACAAGATGAATCCGAACGGATCCGCCTGATGGAACAGGACACGTTCTTCCGGCAACAGCACAGGGCCGGCACAACCAAATATGACGGCACGCGGCGGCAACCATTTGCGAGTCGCGGCACGATAGAGATTGGCATCGTTCATGGCGCGTAGACCTTCTTGGATGGCATCAGACGATCAAGGGCGAACCGTCAAACAGGCCGCCGCGCGTTCGCGCAAGGACTCGCATAGGCGCTTGGCCGATGCCTCGTCCAGCGGACCGCCTTGGATACGGTAATACACGCCCTTCTCGCCCAAATCGGCGCGCACCACATCCAGATTTACACGGCCCAGTAGATCTTCATGACGCTTCTTCAGGCGCACAGATTCGCGCTTGGCCTGGGCCTCGTCCGGCACGCTTGCCAGCTGCACGCGAAACGCGCCCGCATGCAGGATCGGGGGCGGTGAGGGGAGGGGCGGGGTAACCGCCGCTGCCGTATGTGGAACAGTGGGCTTTATTCCAGGCACAGGACGCTGTGGCATCGTCACGGCGGGCAAAGGAGGCGCAGGCACTGGCGGAACAGGCTTGACGACCGCCGCTTCATGCCTTCCCGGTTCAGCCGGATGAACAGGCGTCTTTGCAGGTTCAACCGCCGCAGGCAACGGCAACTGGGCTGGAGGAATCGCCGTAGCCTGTTGAGGCGGCGCGGGCGGCACAGATGGAACCGGAGGCCCAGCCGATTCAGCTTGGGGGGCCTGATTAGGAATAGTATCCGGCGGCAATGGCGGCGGCGCGGCGGGGGCCTCGGCACCTGGACGCGGCATGGGCGCTTCCGGGGCAGGCAGAACCCGCGCCTTGTCCGGAGAAGGCGCGGCGCCTTCGGGCGTGTTCATGCGGGCGAATACGTCTTTGTCCTGGTGCGGAATGGCGATCCCGCCGGGCTGTTCGGGACGTTCCTTGACCGGCGCGCCATCGGCCTTGATGACCGGCGGCGGCGCGTTCGAGAACACCAAGGGACGTCCCAGCACAAGGCCTGCGCCCACGGCCAGGACGGCGAAAAGAGCCAATATCTTCCAACGCCCGCGACGATGCGTTGGCACTGGCGGACGCAAATACGGGTCCGTGCTGGGCGGGACGGGACGTGGGTTCTGATCGTTCATGCTCGCATCTCCTCAACCGGGTGAACACCCAAGACAGCAAGGCCGCTGGCCAGAACCAGGGCCGTGGCGCGAACCAGGGCCAGACGCGCCAAACTCAGATCATGATCCTGCTCAACCAGAAAGCGCAAGGAGGGATCGTCCTTGCCCCGATTCCACAGAGCATGAAGCAAACCAGCCAGATCATAAATGAAAAAGGCGATTCGGTGCGGCTCTAAAGCCTGGGCCGCCGATTCCACGAAAGACGGCCACTGCGCCAAGCGGCGGATCAACGCCAATTCATCGGTCTCGACCAACCGCCCCATGGCGGCGGTGGATAGGCTGACATCATCTAAGGGCTGCCCCGGCAAAGCCTGAGCCGCGTTTCGTAACACCGAGCAGCACCGCGCATGGGCGTATTGCACATAGAACACCGGGTTTTCGCGCGATTGTTCGCGCACCTTGGCAAAATCGAAGTCTAAAGTCTGGTCGTGCCGACGGGTCAGCATGGTAAAGCGCGCCGCGTCCGGCCCCACTTCCTCGACCAATTCGCGCAAGGTGACGAAATTGCCCGAACGCTTGGACATCTTCACAGGCTCGGCATCTCGAAACAGACGCACGGCATTATACAATACGGCATCGAAGCGCGCTTTGTCGTTCGTCACGGCGCGGGTTCCCGCGCGAATGCGCGTCACCCATCCCGCATGATCGGCGCCCACCACCGTCAGCAGCCATGTATGGCCGCGCAAAAACTTATCGCGGTGATAGGCGATATCGGCCGCCGCATAGACCCAGCGTCCGTCCGACTTCTTCATGGGACGATCCACTTCGTCGCCGAACTGCGTGGCGCGCAGCATGGGCAGCTCCACCGGCTCCCAATCCTCGATCTTCTTGCCCTTGGGCGCGGCTGGCACGCCTTGATAAATCAAACCGTGTTCTTGCAGATAATCGAAGCACTCTTGCACTTTTCCGCTGTCGATCAAGGCGCGCTCGGAGGTGAACACATCGTGTTTGACGCCCAGCAGCGCCAGATCCTCGCGGATCAAGGCCATCATTTGATCGACGGCAAAGGCCCGCACCACCGGCAGCCAGACTTCCTCGGGTTTATCGCGCAAATCGGGACCATAACGCTTGGCCAAAGCCTCGCCCACGGGATTAAGATAATCGCCCGGATACAGCCCTTCGGGAATCTCCCCGATCGTCTCGCCCAGCGCCTCTCGATAGCGCAAATAGGCCGAACGGGCCAAAATATCCACCTGCCCGCCGCCGTCGTTGAGATAGAATTCTCGCGTCACCGCCCATCCGGCCTTGGCCAATAAATTGGCCAGCACATCGCCAAAGCAGGCATTGCGCGTATGGCCGATATGCATAGGACCTGTGGGATTGGCCGAGACATATTCCACATTGATCTTCTCGCCCTGTCCCAGGCGCGCGTCGCCATAGCCGATCCCGGCTTGCAAGATGGCGCGCAATTCTTCCTGCCACACGCGCGGCTTCAAGGTCAGATTGATGAATCCCGGCCCCGCGATTTGGGCCGATTCCAGAGAGTCCCAATCATTCAGATGGCGCGCGATAACCGCCGCGATCTCTTGGGGCTTGCGCGCCATCGGACGGGCCAGCACCATGGCCGCGTTGGTGGCGGCATCGCCATGGCCGGCCTCGCGCGGGGGCGAGGCTTCGATCGAGGAGGGCAATGTGTCCAAAACCGGCAAATCGCCGGCACGCTGGGCGGCGGCGACCGCCGCGATCACAGCTTGGCGAACCTGCGTATAAATGTTCATTTTCCTATTGATTCCTTTTAGACCGGATTTTCCGCCAGTCTATCGGGGACGGTTTGCGCGGCCTAGTGAAAAAAAACGATCCCCACGAACAAGCCGATCAACAGAAAAGGCGCGAAATGAACCACGGCCAGACGCCTGCGCAAGACCCAGGCCCCACCGATCCAAAATAAAGCCAACCATGACCCCAGCATCCAGGCCACCGCCGCCGGAAAAGGCCCCGCCGCCAGCACCGCCACCGCCGTCCATTTGGCGTCCCCCATGCCCAGGGCGTCCCGATGAAACAGCCGAAACCATATTTCATTGGTTATCCAGACGATCCCCAGCGCCAGAACGCTCCAACCGACCGCCTCCGCCGCAGCAACCGGATCGCCGCGTAGAATCAGACCGATCAAGGATAGGACGCAAGCCGGAGCCAGGATGACATCGGGGACCAATCCCGTCTTGGCATCCCATATCGCCGCCAAGGCCAAAAGGGCCATGGCCGCCCATGCCCATAAAGAGATATCATGCATCGCGCTCATAGATTAAGGGCCGTAGCATGACTTGCCACGGCCCACAAGACGATGCAGTCCCCTAGGCGACGGATGATTGGGTGCCCCCACGGCACGCATCACTGCTTGATGAATGTATTCATCCATTTTCTTCCGGCGGCGGTCGAATAGAGACAGAAAATATGCGGTGGAATGAGGTCGGCAGATGATTTCATTTCTATTTGCACGCCATGCCGTATTCGGTATGATCGCGGCCATGACCTCAGCACGAAAGGATGCCAGGATGTCGATATCTACTCCGGTCGCCTCTATAGTTCCTCCCTATCTGGAAGAGCGTCTCGGCGATGCTGCTGCGGCCATTGACACTGGGGATATGGGCAAATTGAGAACAGCGGCGGATTGTTATGTCACTGTCCTTCAAAGCCCCTCTCAATTCGAAAGACACGGTTTATCCGAATCGGATCAAGTCGAATTGCAAAACGATCCTTATGTCGTAAGCTCCTGGGAGGTTATGCTTGATCAATTAACCGTGCATAGAGAGTTCGAACGGGCATTGTCACTCGCGATTCAGACCATGCCCAAACACCGTCAGCCGCATGGAGATACGGCCTTGGTGACCTTGGCTTCGGGTCGCTGCCCACCTCTTGTGGAAACGCTGTCTGAAAAAGCACCGATACGGACCATACAAGAAATACGAGACGCCTTTGAGGCCACATCGGTGGATACCACGCGTTTTAGAGTTCTGTCGGGCATGTATGATCGGGCCGTTAAAATATATTTCAATCGGAACCCAAAGAATGCATTCGCAATGTTACGCAAAGCCATTAGTTCTACCTCCCCGGATGGCCTGGCCGTGCAAGCCGCCCAAACGCTGCGCGATGTGACCGAGCGACATATGCAGGTGGACCCCAAGACAGTACTCGATCATTTGCGCCACACCATTCAGCCCAGGGGGTACTGTGGACCTGGTCCAATGGCTCATCATACGGCGCCCAGCTTTCTGCGGCATGCCAGGACTTTTTTTGCCGCCAATCCAGAATCCACAATGGAAATCTTACCTTCCGCTCTTAGCGAATGCCTGCTGTATCGCAAAGATCAAGCCATGTCGTTGGATTTGGCTGAGGTATTAGCCCTGTTGCCTCAGAGCTTCTCCGAATATCCTTTTGAATCGTTTGAGAGTATGAAATTAATTACGTATCATGACAAACGCAACGGTGCGGATAGAACCGAGGCGGCCTTGATGCTCCTGGGGCATGGTCCACGCCTGTTTAAATTGAGCGCCGACCCGGAACCTGCTTTGGATGGTATGAGCGCAGCTCTGGGGGCTCTTCCTGCCACGCATTCGCGCCGCCGCCTTGCAGCGATCCTCTTGTTACGCCATGCCAGACGAGTGAAGCCAGGCCGTGAGCGTGTGGCGTTGTGGCCGGTGTGCCACAGTCTTCAATATCCCGAACAGCTTAAGCCTTCCACTCAGCGTTACGCCATTCGTTTCTTTGACCGCCTAACCACAAAACTCCGTGAACGAAATCCAGAGGCCGCTTTGCATAGTATGTCTGGCGTGTTGTACTCAACTCCTCACGGCGGTGTTTTGGAATCCAGCATTGCCAAGCATATGCTAGAAATCGCAGTCGATCCGCGGATGAAGCGTAAATCTTTTTCCTCATATGTTTCATATGGTATGACCAATCTCACGGAGCGTTTCGATGAGATCAGTGATTTTGGGCGGCGCGCGCGTGACATACTGGAACAAATAAACAAACGAAAAGAACAGGAATCGCTCTCCAAGCCACCCGTCACCCCCATGCGTCCCCAAGATTTTGTCGGTAGATTTGTTGTCGCAACGCCCTGCCAGCCGTCGAGGTAAGACCGCTTACCGCTGATCGGGGCGGTCTGGAAACGCCAACTGACATTGGGCCAGTTGCATCAGACTTGGACCGACACCCTAGAAGCCATGGAATGTCATGACGGTTGTTGCGGTTGACACGTCTGAAACGAGAGGGCGATTTTTGAATGAGGGCGGCATGGTTTGTTGTGCGCCTCCTTCTCATTATGAGTCACTTCCTCCAAGGCGGGGGCCATCACCGCCTTGCGAACAGTGCCCGAACTATAAGGCCGTCAGCATCCGCGCGACCAGGGGATGCCGCACCACGTCCTTTTGCGTGAAGTGGATGGTCACGATGCCTTCCATCCCGTCAAGACGCCGGGCGATTTCCGAAAGCCCCGACACGCCTTGCAGCAAGTCGGACTGATCCGGATCGCCCGTCAGCACCATGGTCGAATGCCAGCCGAGGCGAGTCAGCAGCATCTTAAGCTGGCCATAGGTGCAGTTTTGCGCCTCGTCGATCACGATAAAGGCGTTGTTCAGGGTGCGCCCACGCATATATCCAATCGGCGCGATTTCGATGGTGCCGTCGGCCAACGCGGCACGCAAACGCTTGCCCCCCATGCGCTCGTTAAGCGCATCATAAAGAGGCCGCAGATAAGGGGCCATTTTTTCCTGCAAATCGCCGGGCAAGAAACCGATGCTCTCCCCCGCCTCGATGGCCGGGCGGGAAAGCAGGATTCGTTCGATGCGCCCGGCTTCGAGCGCCTCGACCGCCGCCGCAATCGCCAGATAGGTCTTTCCCGTACCCGCAGGCCCCAAGCCGATGGTCAGGCTGTGCGAGGCCAAGGCGTCCATAAAAGCGGATTGATTGGGGTTTTGTGGCCGAACGCGGCGGATATAAGACTGTTCGCGCCGCTCCTCGCTCTGCAGGGGGTCCCAAACGCCACGTGGCTTTTGGTCCTTGTCTTCGCGTTCCGCTTGGCGGCCTGGACGGCGGGAAGCGGAAGAGTCAATCGCGTGCAGACGCGCGGCGTTCTTGCCCATGCGAGCTTTTCTCCTGGGTGGTGGTGAACGGAAGATGGGAAGAAGAGGAAGGACAAAAAGCCCAAATACGAAAACCGAACATGGCCCCGCTGCCATCGGACGCCAAGGCGTCAAGCAGTCTCGATCCTGGACAAGGGTTGAGGCCGACGAACGTGTTCACCCTCCCTCATGGTGCCTTCTGCCGATAGGTTAACATATCCGCTATAACAACACGATGACCTCGGATAAGTCCCTCCAGAGAAAGACATATTCTGGATACATCCAGAAACCATAAGGAATGATTAACGCGCCTGTTTGGGATATGTCATGCGGGAAAATAGAGGCCATAGGATCACCCTATGAGAAACTAGGCCGGTCCTGTTCTGCCACGGGATTGGATAAAAAGAATCCCCAGCCCTGCCATGGCCGAGGCGAAAGAACCGAGCAACACGCCCAAGCGCACGGTGTCGTAGAGGGCGGCATCCGTAAAAGCGATCTGGCCGATGAACAGGCTCATGGTAAAGCCGATCCCGGCGATCATTCCCACGGCCAGAATATGGATATGGTGACAGCTATGGGGCAGATGCGTCCAACCGGCGCGGATTGCGGTCCACGCGCCCAGAAAAACGCCCAAAGGCTTGCCCAAGAACAAGCCCAGCCCCACGCCCAGCGTCACGCTGTGAAGGAACATATCCTGCGTCACATTTCCCAGCGTCAACCCGGCATTGGCCAGCGCGAAAAGCGGCATGATGCCAAAGGCCACCCACGGATGCAGGATATGTTCAAGCCTCAGTAACGGACTTTGGGCGCGCCCATGCCGATGCGCGCCAAGAGGTATGAACGAAGCCGTCACCACGCCTGCCAAAGTGGCGTGCAGCCCCGACTCGTGCAGACACAGCCACAAAACACACAGCCCGATCATATAAGGCCATAGCGATAGGATGTTGACCCTGTTTAAGGCATACAACGCGCCCGAGACAACCAAGGACAAGACCAAAGCGCCGCCATGCAAGTCACCGGAATAGAACATGGCGATGATCAACACCGCGCCAAGATCGTCAATGATCGCAAGGGCAAGCAGGAAAATGCGCAAGCCGGCGGGGATATATCGGCGCATCAGGCCCAGAACGCCGGCGGCAAAGGCGATATCGGTGGCCGAGGGAATCGCCCATCCTTGCCGTAAGGCGGGATCATGGGCGTTAAGGGCCAGATAGATCCCTGCTGGAACAACCATGCCGCCGATCGCGGCGCATACGGGCAGCAAAGCGCGATGGCGGGTCGATAGCTCGCCATCCATCACCTCGCGCTTGATCTCCAACCCTACCAGCAGAAAGAACAGAGTCATCAATCCGTCTTTGACGATTCCTGCCATGTCGGGACCATCGGTCCAAACGGCATGATGCAAGGCAAGGTGATAGGCCTGTGCCAAAGGCGAATTCGCCAAACCCATGGCCAGCGCCGCCGCCAGGACCAATAAAATGCCCGATGCGGATTCTTGGGACAGGAATCGCTGCAATAAGCTGGGCGAGGCTGATGTCATCGGGCTATCCCTTAAAGGAACACCACCATACAACAGCGCGCCCGGTTAAGAACATCTAAAGGCCATGGTCGCGCATGCCACCTACACACCATTCACAAAGGCCCATAAAGCGGCGTCAACCGCTGTGATGAAGATGGAGAATCTGCGATTCAGCGATTACGTGGATTGCGGGGGATGGATGCCCGCATGCGCGCTAGGGCATGTCTCGCTGGGGCTATGTGCATAAGAATCTCTCCCATCACTTATTCTGGCCGATGGTACTGTGGTCTAGAAGAAATTCACCCACGCAACCATCAAGCATTCCAAAGCCGGTGGACAGTGCCTAATACCGCGCATGTTGGGTATGCGCCACCAAGAGGCAAATTCCGGCTTGGTCGGCCAATTGGGTCAGCAGCTCGTCGGAATGCGACTGGCCGCCCGGATGGATGACCGCTTTGATCCCGGCCTCGATCAGCGTTTGTAGCACGGCCGGATTATCCAGCGGCATATCCAAAGCGGCCACGGCATGCGAGGCGTCCGGAGTCAGCATCAGGGCCAAGCGCGCGGCTTGGTCCCAATTCGCTTGTCCGCCTGAAATGGCCAGGCTTGCCCCGTCGCGCACCAGGACCAAAGCGGGGGAGGGCACATGCTTGGCCAACATGAAGGCCAAGATCAAATCGGACATTTGGGATTCGCTGGCCAATTTGGCGCTGGCATAACGGACTCGCTCGCGATCAAAACGCTGCGCGTCGGCGGTTTCGATGAGGGTTCCGCCCGAGATGGAACGCAGGCGCTGAGCGGGCGGCAGGGCGGCATGTTCGTGTCCTGGCGGCGTGCGGCGCGTCAGCAGTAGAACCACGTCGGTCATTTCTCTTAGGGCCCCACGCGCGGCGGCGGCGGCATCGGGAGAGACGATTACATTCGGTAAGTGGTTCGATTGAACCAACACATCAACCAGGTCATCGGATAAAGGCCTGTTGACCGCGAGCACCGCTCCCGGCATCAATCTGCCGGGTAGGGCCACCGCGCTACCCTCTAAACGCTGCCATGCCGCAAGCAAGGTGGAGCCTTGGGCGACGGCGCGTACCTGACCATGCCAGGCCAAGACCACAGCCGGCTGTTGTAGATCCATAACCAAGGAATGGGCGGCATCGGCCGCAATCCACGAAGGATGGCCTGGACATTCCCCTTCGACCATCAAGGCGGCGGCCAAACCATTGGTCTCGGTGGCCGAGTCATTCACATACAGAGCGGCTTGTTGCTGCGGGTTCTGTGCGCTGGACAAAATCGCCCTTAGGCTGCTGCTAAAGCTAATCCGTTCAGGAAAGGACTCTCCCTCATGCTGCGAGAACCAGGCGGCAATCATACTGTCTCGCGCAGCGGTATATGAAAAAGCTGACGCGGCCAAGCCTCGACGGTAGCCCGTGCGCATCGAACCGCCGTGTTCCTCGACCTCGGTCATAAAAGGCGCGTACTGGTCGGGCGAAGTCAGCACCGCTACGCATTCATGGTTGCGTGCTGCCGCGCGAATCAAGGCCGCGGCCCCGATGTCAATATTCTCGAGACATGTGGCCATGGACGCACCGCGCACGGTGGCGGCGGCAAAGGGCGGCAGATTCACGACCACCAAATCGATGGGCTTAATCTGATGCTCATCCAACATAGTCATATGCTGTGGATTGCCGCGGTCCGACAATATTCCCGCATACAGCTTGGCGTGCAGAGTCTTCAAGCGACCGTCCAGCGTGTCGGGCAGATCGGCACACTCGGCAACATCCAGCACCGGGATTCCCTCGTCAAGCAAACGCCGTGCCGAATTGCCCGTGGCTATCACCTCGACACCCTGCGCCGCCAGGAAACGCCCCAGCGCCACCAAGCCCGTCTTGTCGAAAGTGGAAATCAGCGCGCGACGCAACACATAACTGCTCTCGCTCATGACCCGGCATCCTCGACCAAATCGCGCTGTGCCGGAAGCGGTGCAGCGGCAGTCTTTGTGGAATCACGTCCCCCCGCGCGGCGTTCGCGTGCCAGCGTCCAGCACAGGCGCGTGCTTCCGTCTTGGGTCACGCCGCCGGCCACCACCTGTTGCGCACGACGTAAACTGATGCCGTCGGCCAGATTGATGCTTTCCTCTAAGGCTAAGAGGCCTCCCTCGCCCATCGTCAGACGCCAACCATGGCCGTTGGTCAAACGCAATAGCACGGCCACGCCTTCTTGGATCAACGAAGCCTGAACGCCCGGCTGCAAGTGGAAACGCAAGGCGAAACTGTGTCCGCCCGTGCCTTCCAGCATGTCCTCGCCGCGCAATTCCTCGCCATCCGAAGACAGGCTCAGGCTGCGATGGTGACGCAATCCAAAAGACGTCAGATAACCGTCATGACTGGCCTCGACCTCATGCGTGCCGTTCTGCTCGGAACGCTGGCACGAAATGCGCGCCGGACGCCGTCCGATGCCGCCTTGGGGCAAGACCTCGGCCGCGTTCGTCTCGGCCACGGTCAAGGTGCTGTGCGCGGCGGTGGCCGCAAGAGCCATGCGCCAATCGGGATCGTCATGCAGCATCGCGCCACAATTGGTGATGATCCTCTCGCGTCCCACGCTGACCTCGAAGCTCAGCGGTCCGGCATGGGCGCGACCGTCAAAGCCGGCAGGCGGCGGCAACCCCACATCCAGCAGCACCACGCTGCGCCCGGCGCTTAGACGCTCAAAGCCGCTTTCGCGCAAGCTTTTTAACGCGCGGGGACGGGGTTCGGCCTGGGCCAGGATCGCCTCGATCCGCTCGGGCGAATCCTGAATTCCTCCATTGAACAAGGCCAGGCCGCCGTCGCCGTGACGCATCAGACGCAAAGCGGGAGCCATCCAATCCAAGGCGTTTTGCAAATCGGCCGGCACGGGCAGCTTGGCCGTGCGCATGGTTACGCGAATTTCCACCAACCGTTCCAGCAGCTGGGCCTGAATCAACGGGCAACGACTGATATGGCCGCCATCGGGGAGGATTTCTTCGGCCAAAGCCGTATGCAACCCCGCCAGGGCCTGGGAGACCATGGCTTCACTATCGGTTAGATTCAACGCGCCCAGCAATAGGCCGTGAATCGCCGCGAAACGTCCCGGTCCACGCGGCGCGGTGCGCATGATACGCGCCAAATGCCGTGTTTGCCGCGACAGGCTGTCAAAGACGCGATGGCGAAAGGCGTCGTCCGCGCTGGCGCAAAAGAAATCGTGCAGCACCACCCAATTGGCTAGACGTGCGCCCACCAGCGACGGAGTCCAAGCCACGCGATTCCACAATGTGTTCGAATCCAGCCAGGACGATACCAAATGCCGCGCGCGCCGACGCGCCTCGTCTCCGCCCACCGCGCGCAGATCGCGCAGCCAATCGAAGCCATGCACATAGGACACCCATGGTGTCTGAGCCTCAACCGGTAGCCAATCGGCCGGATCGGCGCAAAAGGACTGTCCCGCAAAGCGAAACGCGCCTTCTAGAATCGCCTGCCCCGCCCCCGCATCGCCCGGCCACGGATCGCTGGGAACGACGGCCAAGACCTGCGGCACCGGACCGCCCAAAGTCAGTCGATAGATCGGATTGGCGAAGGCCAGCGTTTCAAGATGCACGCGTCCGCGCGTTAAGATCTTATCCCAGGCAACCATTGGCACCCCTAATCTTCGTCCATACTGAAACCGCGACCGCAACGGGCGAGTCGTTCGATGGCATCACCATACCCTTGCGGACCGTGTCTGAAAATAGCCGTCCCCGCCACCAGTTCATCGACCCCAGATTCGCAGGCTAACAGACCGGTTTCAGGGGTAATTCCACCATCAACCGTCAATTTCGTTCTCAGCCCCCTTTGATCGATCATCTCTCGAATCGCGCGAATCTTGGGCAATTGCTCGGGCAAGAATCCTTGCCCCCCAAAACCAGGCTCGACCGTCATGATAAGGATACGATCCACAAACCCCAGAATCGGCTCCAAAACTTGTGCCGTGCTGGAGGGATTAAGCGCCACCCCTGCCTCAGCGCCTTGCTCTCTGATGCGGGACAAGGCTGTGATGAGGCCGTTAGAGTCGGTTGCCTCGACATGGATCGTCACGCTATCGACCCCGGCCTTGAGGAATGGTGCGATCCAAGCCGCCGGGTCACTGACCATCAGATGCGCATCAAAAGGCAGTCGCACAACCGGACGCAACGCCGCCACCAACGCCGGCCCAAAACTGAGATTGGGCACAAAATGGCCATCCATAATGTCCAGATGCAAGCGATCTGCCCCCGCTTGAGCCACCGCCAGAACCTCATCCCTCGCCCGACTGAGATCGGCGCACAGCAAGGAGGGCGATATAACGGCTTTTTTCATGGGACTCTGGTAGCAGGCCACCTAGGGCATGGCAAGTCCATCCCCTCCTTGCAATCGGTTGTCGCCGGGGCGTGAATTGCCTATACAAGATGGGGTGATCCGTTATCTAGACAGGTAAAACATGCCCCAAGAGATCAAAGATAGTGTTTTTCTGCCCCGCACCGAATTTGCGATGCGCGGCAATCTGCCCCAGACCGAGCCAAAATGGTTAGAGATGTGGCGCGGCATGGGACTGTATCAAAGGCTGCGCCAGCAATCGGCGGGACGGCCCACATATATCCTGCATGACGGCCCGCCTTTCGCCAATGGGCATATCCATATGGGCCATGCGCTGAATAAGATTCTCAAAGACGTGGTGGCGCGGTCCCATCAGATGTTGGGGTTTGATGCCCCCTATGTGCCGGGCTGGGACTGCCATGGATTGCCGATTGAGTGGAAAATCGAAGAAGAATACCGCGCCAAAGGCAAAGACAAAGATCAGGTACCGGTGTTGGATTTTCGGGCCGAATGTCGCGCCTTTGCCCAAACATGGAAAACCGTTCAAAGCCAGGACTTTCAGCGTTTGGGCGTAGTGGGCGATTGGGAGAACCCCTATAGCACCATGACTTTTGCCGCCGAGGCGCAGATCTTACGCGAAATCCACAAATATCTGATCAATGGCAGTCTGCATCGCGGGGCCAAGCCCGTCATGTGGTCGGTGGTCGAGAAAACGGCCCTGGCCGATGCCGAGGTCGAGTATCACGATCATGTCTCGACCACGGTTTATGTGGCTTTTCCTATCGCTAAGACCTCGACGCCCGCATTGGAGGGCGCGCAGGTCGTTATCTGGACCACCACGCCCTGGACTCTGCCCGGCAATCGCGCCATCGCCTTTGGCCCCGAGATGACCTATGGCGTCTATGCCGCGCCGTCGGGCGCGCGCTATGTGCTGGCGGAAAGCTTGGCTGAACAGGTATCCCAGGCCATCGGACAAACCCTGACCAAACAAGCCAATATCCTCGGCCCTGATTTGGCTGACACTGTCTGCCACCATCCCTTGCGCGGCCAAGGCTATGAGTTCGATGTGCCTTTGCTGGTCGCCGGTTTCGTCACGCATGACACCGGCACCGGCTTTGTGCATATCGCTCCCGGCCATGGCGCGGACGATTTTTACTTGGGTCAGAGCCACGGATTATCGATCCCTGAAACCGTGGGCGATGATGGTGTCTATGGTCCCAGCGTGCCTCTGTTCGCGGGTAAGCGCGTATTGACCGAAAAGGGAAAAGAAGGCGACGCCAACGCCGCCGTGATCGAAGCCTTGACCCAAGCGGGCGCGTTATTGGCGCAAGCCAAGCTGACGCATAGTTATCCGCATTCCTGGCGTTCGAAGGCCCCGATCGTCTTTCGCACCACGCCGCAATGGTTCATCGCCATGGATGACACGAACGGATTGCGCGCCAAGGCTCTGTCTGCGATCGAGGCCACGCGCTTTGTGCCCTCCCAAGGTTATAATCGTATCAAGTCGATGGTGGAGCAACGCCCCGATTGGTGCGTCAGCCGTCAGCGCGCCTGGGGCGTTCCCTTGGCATTCTTCGTTCACAAGACAACGGGCGAGGCGCTGCGCGATCCGGCCGTGCTGGGACGCATCCAAGCCGCTTTTGAGGAGCAAGGCGCGGATGCCTGGTACGCGAACACGCCCGAAAGCTTTCTGGGGGCGAACTACAACGCGCAGGATTACACCCAAATCTTCGATATTGTCGATGTGTGGTTTGAATCCGGTTCGACCCATAGCTTTGTTTTGGAACAGCGTCCTGAACTGACATGGCCCGCCGATTTATATTTGGAAGGCTCGGACCAACATCGCGGCTGGTTTCAATCTTCCCTGCTGCAATCTTGCGGCTCGCGCGGGCGGGCACCCTTTCAGGCCGTCTTGACCCATGGCTTTACGCTGGACGAGCAAGGACAAAAAATGTCCAAGTCGATCGGCAATATCGTCGCGCCGCAAAACATCATCGAGAAATACGGGGCGGATATCTTGCGCCTTTGGGTGCTGTCCACCGACTACACCGAAGACCAACGCATCGGCGACGCCATCCTCAAGCAACAGGCCGATGTCTATCGCCGCTTGCGCAACACGTTGCGCTATGTCTTGGGCGCATTGGATGGATTTACGCCTCAAGAAAACCTGCCCTTTGATCAGATGCCCGAGGCCGAACGCTGGGTGCTGCATCGCGTGGCCGAGATGGACGCCAGTATTCGGCAAAACATCCATGACTTCGCCTTTCACGCCATCTTGACCGATCTGCACAGCTTTTGCGCCCAAGACCTATCGGCCTTCTATTTCGACCTGCGCAAAGACAGCCTGTATTGCGACCGGCCCGATGCTATCAAGCGTCGCGCCGCGCGAACGGTGATGAACATCCTGTTCGATTATCTGACGGCATGGCTGGCCCCCATCTTGTGCTTTACCGCCGAGGAAGCCTGGCAAGTCCGCCGCGCGGTCAGCCCATTCGCCGCACCCGAGGAAAGCGTGCATCTGCGCCTGTTCCCGGATGTGCCTAAGGCTTGGCGCGATGAAGTCCTTGCCGTACGCTGGAAGGATCTGCGCGATCTGCGCCGCGTGGTGACGGGCGCGCTGGAACTGGCGCGGGCGGAAAAGAGCATCGGATCAAGCCTTCAGGCCGCGCCCGTGGTGACGGTGACCGCCCAGCAAGCCGCGCTGTTGCAAGGCGTGGATTTTGCCGAGCTTGCCATCACATCGGACCTTACCTTGCGCCAGGGCGATGTCCCCGCAGGCGCGTTCACCTTGCCCGATGTCCCCGGATGCGGCGTGGTGGTAGAAAAAGCGGTGGGAGAGAAATGCGAGCGTTGCTGGCGCATCTTGCCCGAGGTCGCGGCTCATCCCCGGCATGTGTGCGGTCGTTGCGAAGATGCGCTGGGCAGCATGGAGGGCGCATGAAATATGCTTTGAAGATGGGCGCGAACCCGCGCCATGTGTTGTCGGCTTTGGCCCTGGCCGCCGTTTTGCTGGTGCTGGATCGCCTGACCAAGCTTATGGTCATGGGCGCGGTACTGCCTTTGCCGCCGCCACGACGCATTCCGGTGCTGCCTTTTTTGGATCTTGTGGCGGTGGCCAATCGGGGAGTTAGTTTTGGTCTTTTCAATGACCACGGGTTGCCCGCCATCGTGTTCGTCGGAATCAGCCTGGCCGTGACCGTCTTTTTGCTGATTTGGCTATGCCGTGGGGTCAGCTTGTGGGCCAGCCTGGCCCTGGGGCTTGTGATCGGCGGGGCCTTGGGCAACACGCTAGATCGTATCCTGCTGGGAGCGGTGTTCGATTTTCTGGACTTCCATATCGCCGGATGGCACTGGCCGGCCTTCAACCTGGCCGATAGCGGCATCGTGATCGGCGTCGCATTGCTGTTGCTTGACGGCGTCTTCGACAAGACGCACAAGAATAAGAAACATGCTCAGAAGGAATCCTCATGATGACGCCGTTTCGTTTGATGCTCATGGCCAGCGCCGCCACCGTCCTTTTGTCGGGTTGCTCCAGCGTGCGCGATACGTTGGGACTGACGCGCAAGCCGCCCGATGAGTTCTCGGTGGTCGAACGCGCGCCCTTGTCCCTGCCTCCCGATTTCGCCTTGCGTCCTCCGCGTCTGGGTGCCCCTCGCCCCCAAGAAAGCAACCCGGGCGAGGACGCGCGACGTGCGGTTCTGGGCAGCGCGCCCACGGCCCCCGCTTCCGCCTCCGCCGCCGAAAGGCAGCTTTTGGAAGGCGCAGCCACTAAGGACAGCGACCCGAATATCCGTGAGCAGATCGACCGAGAGGCGGCCCAGACCGCGCAAGGCAACAAGAAACTGGTGGATGATATCCTCTTCTGGCGCGGTCCGCGTGAAACTCCGGCCGCCGTGGTGGACGCCCCTGCCGAGGCCCAGCGCCTGAAAGGCAATGCGGAAAGCAAGGCTCCCGCCGATAAGGGAGCGACCCCCATCATCGAACGCGGCAAATCGGGCTGGTTGGGGTTCTAAGACACACAGACAAAAACGGGAGGTTCCATGCGGTTTCATCGGGCAGTCTTTGTAGGTGGGCTGATGGCCCTGCTGGGAACAACGGCTGGTGGATGTGCTCCCGTCGAATCCTCCACGGCCGGTAAGCCAGGGCCCGCTATTGCCGCCGGACTGTTTTATCCCACCACCTTTACGCTGAAAAACGGCATGGACGTGATCGTGGTGCCCAACCACCGCGCGCCTGTCGTGATCCACCAAGTGTGGTACCGCACCGGTGCCGCCGATGACGCGCCCGGCCATGCAGGACTGGCCCATTATCTGGAACATCTGATGTTCAAGGGCACGAAGCGACATCCGGGCGGGACGTTCAGCCGCTTGGTCAGCAGCCATGGCGGTCATGACAACGCCTTCACCAGTTACGACACCACCACCTATACTCAGACCGTGCCCGCCGATAGACTGGAATTGGTGATGAGGCTTGAAGCTGATCGTATGGCGGGGCTTCACTTTCCCGTCGCCCAGGGCCTGACCGAACGCGACGTGGTGCTGTCCGAACGGCGCGAACGCACCGATGACGAGCCGTCTGGCCGTCTATGGGAACAGATGCGCAAGGCGCTGTACGGCGTCAGCCCGTATGGTCGCCCGGTGATCGGCACGGCGGAGGAAATCAAGGGCCTTACCCCCGCTTTGGCCCTGGAACGCCACAAAAAAAACTACGCGCCCAATAACGCCATTCTTGTGGTTTCGGGCGATGTGGAACCACAAAAAGTGCTGAAGCTGGCCGAGAAAACCTATGGCCGATTGCCCCGGCGTTTTGTGCCCCCTCGTGATCGCGCACGCGACCCCATGGACCGAACGGCACGGCCCGCGCAGATCAAAGTGTGTGATGCGGGATTGCGCCAAGCCAGTTGGCAAAGATGGGGACGCGCGCCCAAGGCCAGCGACCCGCGTTCTGCCGCTTTCGAAGTCCTGGCCGATATTCTGGGCGGCGGACGCACCAGCCGCCTCTATCGCCGCTTGGTGATGGAGGACAAAATCGCCACCGGCGCAAGCACCTCGTATCAAGGCGAAGCCTGGGACGAGGGCATGATGACGCTGAGCGTCTCGCCCATGAAGGACTCCTTGGGCAAGATCGACGCCGTGATGGCCGAGGAAACGGCGCGTTTGGTTCGAGATGGTGTGACTGCCCAAGAAACCGCCGAGGCGATCGAGCGTCTGAAACGCATGGGCATCCTGGCCCGCGACGATGTGACCGATCCGGCCCAGGTATTGGGCCTCTCGGTCGCCACCGGCCAAAGCGTGGCCGATGTTGAATCCTGGCCTGCGCGCATCGCCGCCGTGACGCCCGAGCAGGTACAACAAGCCGCCAAGGACGTGTTTGGCCGCACAGGCGGCTGGGTAACCGGTTGGCTGTTGCCGCAGGAACAATGCGCCCAGATCGCAGATAACGCCGCACAGCAGGAGCCATAAGCCATGATCGCCCCTCTGACGATACTCTTGTTTGCTCGCACGCGACGTTTGGCTCTTGGCCTGTTGGCCCTGGCCGCGCTGACGGTATTCGCGGTCCCCGCCCAGGCCTTGCCCCAGGTGCAGGAAGTTACCAGTCCCGGCGGAATCAAGGCATGGTTGATCGCCGACTCGCGATTGCCGATCCTGTCGCTGTCTTTCGCCTTCGAAGGCGGCATGGAGACCGATCCGCCCGACCGGCAAGGCTTGGCGCGATTGGCCATGTCCCTGATGGACGAGGGTACGCAAAGCATGGATGCCAGCGCCTTTCACCAAGCCCTTGAAGACGACGCCATCGAGTTTTCCATGGAGGCCCGGCGCGACTCGTTAAACGGCCATCTTCGCGTCTTGACGGAAACGCGCGAACGCGCCGCGCGTCTGGTGGCCGAGGCCCTGACGCAGCCGCGCTTTGACGATGTCGATATCGCGCGCATGCGCAACGCTCAACTGGCCCTGTTGCGCCGTTCCCTGAACGATCCCGACTGGTTGGCGCAACGCGCCATGCTGGATATCGCCTTGGCGGGTCACCCCTATGGTCAATGGGTCTTGGGCACGCGCGACAGCCTGGAGCGCATCACGTCGCAGGACTTGCGTGATTTCACGCGCGGACGCTTGGCGCGCGACAATCTGACCGTCACGGCGGTGGGCGATGTGACGCCCGAAGTGCTGGGCGCTTTGCTGGATCAAATATTTGGCGGGTTGCCGGCGCAATCCCGGCCCGTGGGCATGCCTCCGGCTCGATTGAAGGATCTGGGACAAAGCGTGCTGATGCCGCGCCAAGGCGCACAGACCACCTTACTGCTCAGCGCGGCCGCGCCCAGTTATCGTGACCCCGATTGGTTCGCCGCGATGATCGTGAATTTCGTTCTGGGCGGCGGCAGCTTTGAATCGCGATTGATGACCGAGACGCGGGAAAAGCGCGGACTGACCTATGGCGCGTCCAGCTTCCTCACGCCTTATCGCGAGCTGGGCATGATCCAGGCGCGGGCCTCGGCCAATAACGACCGCGCCGCCAAGGCCCTGGCCGTCATGCGTCAGGTATGGTCCCGCATGGCCAAGACCGGCCCCACGTCCAAGGAACTGCGCCAAGCCAAGGACTATCTGGCCGGCTCACATGCCGTGGCCCTGACATCGAGCGATGACATGTCCGCCTTGATGCTGTCGATGAAGCGCACGGGAATGGGTCCTGACTTTCTGTCGGAATACCCCAAGCGCCTACGCGCCGTGACTGCGCGCCAAGCTCAAAAAGCCGCCGCGAAGATGCTGACACCTTCGCCCTTGATCCTGATGGTCGGCGCGCCTGAACATATGGCACCCACGAAGACCATCCCGACCCTCTTGGAATCGGGAACCCCAATCACGCAGCAGGAAGAATAAGGTAACTCTCAAGCCGAAAATTAAGCATGCAGGTCTGTAATAAGGATGTTGGCGGGCTTTGTGAGAATATAAAGGATGTTCCTGGCGCTGTTTCCTGGTCGTTGAGTAACGGAGAATAGGGCGCAAAGAACTTCCAACGTCTCGCGAATGACGGCGATAACATATTGGAAAGATGGTGAGTCCGGCGGGGCTCGAACCCGCGACACTCTGATTAAAAGTCAGATGCTCTACCGGCTGAGCTACGGACTCGCCTGAGGCGAATAGACAAGCTGGGAGGTGTGCGCCCCCCGGAGGCTACGGTGCGGCAGATACTAGCACACCAAGAATGAAAAAATCTCGTATTATTCAGTCACACAGGCACACAGATTGAGAGGGCCGGATGGCCAATTGGGTCGAGGTTGAGATTCCACCGGATCGGTCAGGAATGAGGTTGGACAAGGCTTTAGCGCTGATGCTGAAGGATTGTCTGTCCCGCACGGCGGCGCGCGCCGTGATTGAAGCGGGCGGGGTGGAAGTGGACGGCCATCCCCAAATCCAGGCCGATGCTACGACGCGACAGGGGCAGCATCTGCGCGTGCGCCTGCCCGAGCCTGAAAAAGCGACAGCCATCGCCCAACCGATGGATCTGGCTATTGTGTACGAAGATGACGATGTGATCGTCTTGGATAAGCCCGCCGGTCTTGTGGTGCATCCGGCTTGCGGTAATCCTGACGGCACATTAGTCAACGGATTGGTAGCCCATTGCGCGGGTAGACTCTCGGGCATGGGAGGCGATTTGCGGCCCGGCATCGTCCACCGTCTGGATAAAGACACCAGCGGCCTTATGGTGGTGGCATGCCACGATATCGCCCACCGGGCGCTCAGTGCTCAATTCTCAGGCCACAGATTGGCGCGTGTCTATCATGCCCTGGTCTGGGGCTGGCCCTATCCATCGTCCGGACGCATCGAAACGCGGTTGGCTCGCAGTCCCACCGACCGGCGCAAGGTGGCCGTGACAAACGCCGCGCAGGATGCCGAGCATGGTAAATTGGCCATCACACATTACCGCACGCTTGCGACCTTCGGTCCTTTGGCGAGTCTGATCGAATGCCGTTTGGAAACAGGTCGTACCCACCAGATTCGCGTGCATATGTCCCATATCGGCCATCCCATCGTGGGCGATGCCACCTATGGCCCACCGCCTCGCGCTTTACTGCGTACACAGGCTAAAAACCACTTGTTGCCCCTGCTGCGCGCCTTCCCCCGCCAAGCCCTACACGCCACCGAGCTGGATTTCATCCATCCGACCGACAACGCACCGCGCCATTTCACCAGCCCTTTGCCCAAAGACATGCAGGAACTGGTGGTGCTGATGGAGGCAGGCACTAAAATATAACCTGGCAATCCTAAGCGAAAATTCCTCAAAATATTTGGCACGCTTGCATCAGAGCGCCAAGATCGTCTCAGAATCCGAAGAATGGACGGCCTGTCCTTGCTTCATCACCGTCCACCTCGCATCTGCTTGGCCCCTAAGATATTGACAGGGCGGCTGAACTGTTAACTGACCTATGGATAGGGCGGCTCGCGCGGTATACCTTACGGGCCCATTTGGCCATCACCAGCCGGACCGCATGGCGAACGCCCCTATGCCGCTTCACCGTCTGTCGAGGCGCGAGCACGGACCGGTTGTTGGTCGATTTTAATAAGGCCGCTTGTTCCATGCGACCGACTTTATGAAGCAACTTGGTTGCCCAACGATTCATATCCGCGGCAATTCTTTTCTGCCCTGACTGCACAATGATGTCGGCCATTCGACGATACAGATCCAGGGCCTGATGGCGTTTTCGAGAACCGCGCGGCGCTTGAACGGCTGTGGATATCATCGCTCTCGCCGTGGAAGCCGCAACACACATCTTCTGGACGTGACCAGTGCCGCATCCTTGTTTATAGAAAAAACGTGTCGCCATCTGCCCCAGTGCCGTCTTGGGAACCTCGGTCATAGCATGCAAACGCGTGTCCATTGCGCCCTCTGAATCAAAAGCGTCCAATCGTAGCAGCGCTTGAGAAAACCCCACTGTTGCGCGATCGACACATCGTACATGACCAGTTTGCGACCCCGCGATGATCTGAACATAGACCCGCGCAGCCTCTAGCAATTTGGTAGGATCTTTTTGCATCGCGTTGGCCACACGCACAGCACCCATGCCCGCATGATTTCGGACGGTCTGATTTTCCTCTTTCGAATTCAATATCTCAATGTACCCCATGGCCGCACAAGACAATCTGCCTCGAAGCTCCATGCGTACAACATCAAGATAAGTTTGTGTTTTGAACGGTTGTGCATTCATATGGCGTCTCCATGGCTTGCAATGTCTGGCCTAGTAACGGGTATCATTCCTAATAAGCAATAATGCCATGATCGCATGAAACTAATGAATCAATTTTAGTTTCTATAGACGTGTCATCAATCATTGTAACTCCCAAGCCCCCATTTCAGGCAGGCAGGGCCGAGACGAGGGTTTCTGGTTTTGAGGCAAGGGTTTTTAGGATGTTCCAGCCCTGTTTTCTGGCTGTGGAGAGGACGGAGCGGAGCGAGGCGAAGGTTGTGGCACCGTCCATGGTGCGGAATCCGCCCGAGATTTTCATTTTCACCTTCATCATGCGGATGTCCTGCTCGGCCTGATTGTTGGTGAAGGGCACGGCGAAGTCTTCGAGGAAGCGCAACGCGTCCTGTTTGAAGTCGCGCAAGCGCCGCAGCAGATTGAACCCGGGACGCCGCGCCTGTTTGCCGCGTTGCCCCACACGCCGCCCTGCGAGCGGAGGCAGGTTTTCGTGGTAAATCCAGCCCTGCATGATGATCGCGTCGTACAAAGACATCAGACGACGCTTGACGCGCTCGGGCAAAGACTCCATGCCCGCGCCTTTGGCGCGATGCGCGGCCTTGTTCGCCAGCAGAAGGAAGCGGAACATCTTTTTCGCCCACGGCTCTTTCTCGATCTCCGTCAGGGCCTTCAACTCGCGCAAATGATGCGCGTTGCACAGGCCGTGGGTCAGGCCCGCCAGCGTATAATACGGTTTAAAATGGTCGTGGACGATGACGCCGCCCTGCAGGGTTCGTGGAACGGTGCCGCGCTTTTCCGACGCGCGATAATGCGTCAGCGCCGTTGTCGATACCACATGCAACCATTGCGTTTTGCCGCCGATGCGAAAGCCGGTTTCATCCAGATGCCGTACAGGGGCGGCGTCTAACAACTTTCTGATATGTTCGACAAAAGGCTGCAAAGCCGCAGCTTTTGCCTTGCCCCACGCGACGATGCTGTCGGGGCACAAGCCTTTCGCGCCGAACACATCATTCATAACCTCGGCGGCTCTGTCTTCAGGAATAAGCTGCTGCGCGTTCAGATAAACCGCCGCCGCTTTGATGCGTGCGCCGTATTGAACGAACGATGTCACGTCTTCGGGAAACGCCGCCTGGGTCGTGCCATGGCATTTTGCGCAGGTGTAGATGTGAGCTTGATGTTCCGTGACCTCAAGCCGAGGCTCCGGTATGTCAAACACCTGTCGCTTCTCGACGCCATCCGCCATTGCAGATGTCAGCTTCGCACGACAATGAGCGCAGTTTTCTGCCGTGTGGTGTTTGATGATATTCGGCGTTTCAACACGTCGCAGCGTTCCGCCCTTATGCCCAGCCTGTCCGCCGCTTTTCTTGCCAGACGCGCCGCGCAAACTCCCCGCTATCCGTGGCTTCTTGCCAAGCCCATCGCTCGACGGCGGTTTGCTGCTGTTCGAGCTGTCCTTGCCCAACTGCCGCCGCAGATCAGCCACTTCCTGCTTCAAGGCCGCATTCTCAGACCGCAAGACGGCTATCTCTCGCCGTAGACCTTCGATTAACTCGCGCAACTCGGGGGAAAGCTCCATCCCCCTTTGACTCATATCCAGCCTTCTAACACCAGCAAAATCAGCTCATTATCCGCTTGATCTTTAAACCTGTTGCCTTCCGGACTCACTCGGGGGCTTGGGAGTTACCAATCATTGAGACAAATGACAGACGCACTTTACAGGTCACGGCCGTAGCCGCAGGGTTGCGAACGGTTCTTTTTTCAGTTGCGGGGTATCGGTCGTCGCATGGATCTTTGTGCTTAAGGGCAGTGACATTCTGTCGCGGTCTTTGTGCCCATTAACCATGGTGGATGAACAGGTTGTTAACTACTCATGTGTTTATCTTGATCTAAGATGACCAACGATCTGAGCGAAGAGCAAATCATGGCGCTGCAAAGCGACTTGCAAGAGAGATTGCCCGAGATATTCCGTTTGGCTACCGAACGGACATCGGAATCGCGGATCAGGCTGGCCGATGTCCTGACTTCGGCGGTCTTAGAATGCCATGTGGTTCTGAACGAGCACGAGTCGCATCTACTGCAGGAAATCATAGATGATCTTTTGGCCAATTCAGGCGTGGATGTGCGCCAGATTCTGGTCGAGCGTTTTGCTAAGGCAAACAGCGCGCCGCGTAATGTCATTATCTCGCTGGCTTGCGATGAGTCGATGGATATTGCCGGACCTATCTTGCGCCAGAGTGTGAATCTGAGTGATGAAGACTTGATCTTCGTAGCCGAGTCCCATGGCCATGATCATGCCTTAGCGATTGCCACGCGCTGCGCGATCAGTGAGGCGGTGGCCGATGCATTGATCACTACTGGTGACGTACGGGTCATGCAGACTGTGGTCGAGAATCTCGGGGCCATGCTTTCTGACAGTGCCATGAATATGCTGGCCGAATCCGCACGCCTGACCGAGGCGCTGCGCGCGCCGTTGATTAAGCGTCCGGAACTGAGCGTTCATATGGCCAGCAGCCTGTATTGGTGGGTGTCCTCGGAACTGCGTCGTACCATCTTGCGCCGCTACGGCCTGAATCCCGGTCAGATTGATTCCGCCTTGGCCGGGTCGATTCAGGAATTGCTGCGCCATCATGAGCGCGATCACGCCGATCAAGAAGAGTTCACGCAGATCATTGATTGGTTGACGGCGCATGACGCACTCTCCGCCGCTACGTTGATTCAAGTATTGCGCATGGGGCAGTATCGCCTCTTCGAGGCGCTTTTGGGACATATGACAGGGTTGCGCCCCAACAGCGTACGTGCCTTGGTGCTGCAATCGGGCGGTCATGCATTGGCCGCCATATGCCGCGCGGCGGGCGTGGATAAACCCAGTTTTGTCTCGATCTTTCTGCTCAGCCGTGGCGCACGGCCAGGCGAGCAGATCGTGCGGCCTAGCGAATTGTCGGAAGCCTTGGTGGCGTTCGACCAGATCACGGCGGAAAAGGCCAAGATGATGATGGCCGCTTGGGGCAGCACAGAAAACAATCAGCTCGCCGATTCTGCGTCTTATGTTCAGTCTTCCATAGTCAAAAGTCTGAACGGGTAATGTCAGCATTCCTGACGATGCCGTCTTGCGCCACCAGGAATACCACCGGCCCTTAATCGATAAGCTTGGGCGCTTCGCTCATCTCATGGCCAGTAATTTTTAGGATGCATCCCGAATTCGGGGCCAAGGCATCATTGGGGGCTTCGCTGCGCGATTGTGCCGCGCGCGGCCTGTGCGGCATTGAGACAGTCGGCCCCTTACTCATTGTGCTTTTGCCTTATCTAGGGCGGCTTGTCAGATGGTGCCGTCACCGTGCAGCTCTTGCATGCTTTGCAAATTGACGCGCGTCTTGTCATATTCTGCCGATGTTCGGCCTTCGCCTCCGTGGCGTGAGGTATTGATATTCAGATAACCAGGGGATGGTTATGTCATTATGGGTCATTGAAAATGCGCGGTTGAATCAAGGCACGAGAGTCCTGTTTCAGAACATCACGTTTTCCGTGAATGCCGGAGACCGCGTGGGGCTTGTGGGCAATAATGGGTGCGGCAAGACATCCTTGGTCCGGGCGTTGTTGGGCGAGATTGAGCTGGATCAGGGCAGCATCACGCGCCAACGCCATGCCCGCATCGGCTATGTGCCGCAGGAAGTCCCCGATGATATCTACGATGAAACTTGCCACGGCTTTTTGCTGCGCGCCTTGCCGTCTCATGCTCAAGACACGGATTTTTGGCAGGTCGATGTGGCTCTGTCCGAATTGGGCTTGGAGGCCCATTTATGGCATCAGCCTCTGCGCGCTTTGTCGGGCGGATGGCGGCGATTGTTGTTGATCGCCCGCGCCCATCTGCAAGATCCCGATCTGTTGGTGATGGACGAGCCGACCAACCATCTGGACCTTGGAAAAATATTCAGGCTGGAAAATTGGCTGCAGCAGGCGGCGCGGGCGGCGCTGCTGGTGATCTCGCATGACCGCGAATTCTTGGATAAATGCACCACGAAAACCGTCTTTATGCGCTCGGATCATGTTTATGAATTCGCGGCCCCCTATTCGGTGGCGCGGGCCAATCTGTTGCAGTATGACGCGCTGGCCGCCCGCACCCGTCATCGTGAGGAGCAAGAGATTCAACGTCTTGAAAGATCTTCAAAGCGTTTGATGGAATGGGCCAATCGCAAGGGCGTGAATCCCGATCTGGCCCGCAAGGCGCGCGCCGTGCAAAATCGCGCCGAACAGCTTAAGGAACGCCAAACATCGACGTATAAAGAGGAACGGCGCGATATCAAGCTGCATCAGGCGCATGTGGCTTCGGATGCGTTGTTGCTTCTGCAAAACACGATCATCCGCGCGCCGGACGGGCGCGATTTGTTCAAGGTCGACCGGTTGGGCATCAAGCAGGGGGATCGCATCGCGTTGCTGGGACTGAATGGCGCGGGCAAATCGGTCTTCATTCGGCGGATCATCGACGCCTTCGAAAACTATGAGCCAGGCCCCAGCCTATCCAAGGAAATCTATTTTAGCCCTCAGATGCGCATGGGCTATCTGGATCAGCATTTGGAAAAGCTGCCGCCACGGATGGACTTGCATAGCTTCATCGCGCAGGAATTCAAACTGGGACACACGCAGACCATCCGGGTCTTGGTGGCGGTCGGTTTTGCCGCCGATCAGCAAAGCAAGCGCATCGGCGATCTCAGTTTGGGCGAAAAGGCGCGTCTGGCCTTGCTGGTGCTGCGGTTGTCCAAACCGAATTTCTATATTCTGGATGAACCTAGCAATCATCTGGACATTCAGGGCCAGGAGGATTTGGAAGAGGAATTGGACGATAAAGGGCATAGCTGCCTGTTCGTCTCGCATGATAGGCGCTTGGTGCGCGGCGCGGCGACCCGTTTTTGGGAAATCCGCAAGAAACGCTTGATCGAGGTGGAGAGTGTCGAGCCGTTTTTCGAGACTCTGCGCGCCCAGGCATCGGAAGAGGGAGATAAAATGCTCTCACGCGGTTCCTGAATCGTTGTCTGAATTACGTCAGGCCGTGTCGGTGGTTGGCCAGGTCTAGGCCCAGATAGAGAGTCTCGCGGCCTGAAGGGTCGTGTGGTTCGCAAGCCAAGATGCCAAAGCCGACCGACAAGAAGCTGCGCAGGCTGGGGGTGTTGGCGGCGGCGATACGGGCCAGCATCTGCATGCGGCCATGGCGCACCGAAAGGCCGCATGCGCTGAGCAACAAATGCCGCGTTATGCCTCTTTGGCGGCATAAAGGGTCAACCAATGCACCCTGAAGCATGGTAATCTCATGCGGCAACCAGGGCAGGGGACGGGCAATTCCTGTTCCGGCAAAACTGTCCTTCGGCCAACGCAGAATAATCTGGGCAGCCAGATTCGGCCCCATCCAGCATCCCAGCATGGCTCCGCCCTGGCCAGCCAGTAAGGCGATCAGCTCACCGGGAGATCTTTGTACCATAAAGTGGCGGTTTTCGGCCGGAAGAGCGGCAATGCTCCGTTTTTGCATGCCCAGAACCATCCCTATATCCGCGCGATTTAACCGGCGATGTGTCAGAGGAATATCCATCTCAATCGGGAGAGACGGAAGCCAGGTTGCAGTTGAACATGGCGCTGTCTGTTTGAAACAATCCTGGGTCATTTTATGTATCCGTTCCATAAAGCGGGACTGAGGCTTTGTCTCGTTTGTGCCCCCTTGCTGAGGGAGCGATGGGCGAGGAAAGCAGACGCGATCAGGAGCGGCGCAAATTTAGGCCGCACACAAGCGGCATCGTCGCAGTCGCAGCAACGAAGGAGGGAACAAAAACATGTAACCAATATACTTCATAGGCTCATTTCCTCTTTTCCTCCCCTGGAAGTCAATAGTTGTGTATTTTGGGCTGGCGTCTTGCCCTCTTGGTGCCTTATTTACCGTTATGATTTGCAGGGGTAAGTGTCTGCAAGCTGGCAGATGACGAATGGAAATCGGTTTCAGATCAAAAAAGGATGCCAAGCATGGATAGTTCATCGGTAGAGCAGGTGCGTTTGGCCGGGTCGGTGGCCGCTCATGACATGTCCATTATGGGCATGTTCATGGCCACGGATACCTTGTCGAAGGTCGTCATCATGGCCTTATTAGCGGCATCGGTGTGGACATGGGCTATCATTATGGAAAAGCTGTTTCGTCTGCGCCGCTTGAAAAAGCGCGCGTTCTTCTTCGAGGAGCGTTTCTGGTCGGGTGGGTCGCTTGAGACCTTGTACGACAAGATATCAAAAAGCCCTGGCGACCCGATGGCCAATGTTTTCGTGGCTGGTATGAAGGAATGGCGCAACGCGGCGGACAAGAATCTGCTGGCCACGCCCGCCATGCGCGGCAGCTTGCAAGCGCGTGTCGAGCGTGTCATGCAAACCACCTCCGCGCGCGAAATGAGCGATATCGAACATGGGATGGCGGTGCTGGCCTCGGTGGCCTCGGCATCGCCGTTTGTGGGCTTGTTTGGCACCGTTTGGGGCATCATGAACAGCTTCACGGCCATCGCGCAGCAGGGCAATACCAGCCTCGCCACGATTGCGCCAGGCATTGCCGAGGCGTTGTTCACCACGGCGCTGGGCTTGGTGGCCGCCATACCGGCGACACTGGCCTATAACAAATATGCCACCGACATCAACCGCTATGGCGAGAGATTGGAGACGTTCTCCAGCGATTTCCATACGCTGCTGTCGCGCAATCTTGAAGAACATCGGGGAGGCTGACGAAAGAACATGGCCGGCCATCTCGCTACCTTGCGTCGCCGCGCGCGCCGCAACGCCTTTCGCGCCAATGCGGATATCAATATCACGCCCATGGTCGATGTGACTCTGGTGTTGCTGATCGTCTTTATGGTCGCCGCGCCCATGATGACCGTGGCCGTTCCGGTCGATCTGCCCCAGGCTAAGGCACCCAATATCAGCGAACAGAAAGAGCCGTTGGTGATCACCGTTGACGGTAAAGGGGGCATTTGGTTGCAAGAAACCCGCATGGATGTCTCGCAATTGGCTCCGCGCCTGCAAGCGATCGGCGGGGTTAATCCTGACTCGCGCATCTTTGTGCGCGGCGATCAAAAAATCAATTATGGCCGTGTCATGGAAGTGATGGGCATTTTGAACAATGCCGGATATCGCAAGGTGGCACTGGTCGCCGAACTTCCGCAGGAGGGGGCGCGCAGCGGTGCGGGGCGCTGATCCCATGCGCCGTTGGCTGCTGGTTTCTGCGGCGCTTCATCTGGCATTCATGCTGGTGATGGTGTTGGGATTGCCGGATTGGTTCCGTACCAAGCGCGACACGGTCATGCTACAGCCGATTCCCGTGGACGTGGTTGATATCAGTGAACTGACGCGCCTACGCCAAGGCGAGAAAGTCACGCAACAACAACAAACCCCGCCACCGCCTGCGCCTCCGACACCTCCCGCCCCCACGCCACCCGCTCCAACGCCGCCCGCGCCCACGCCACCGCCTCCGTCGCCGACACCTCCGCCCAAGCCGACCCCGCCTGTGGAGAGTGCCGAACCTGGCCCGGTGCCGCCCAAAAAGCCAACGCCGCCTAAAAAGGAAGAGCCGCGCCAGGATCAGTTGGCAAGCGTATTGAAAAACGTCGCTCGGTTGAAGAATCAGTTGCCACCGCAGCAAGACCAGCCCCGCGCTCGTCCGCGTCCACAACAAGCACCCCAGATGCCACCGGGTATCTTTGGTGGCAAGGGTCCTTCGGTGGGCGTTCCGACCTCGGCCCCTTCGGCCAGCGAGGCTTTGAGCATGAGCGAGCTGGACGCTTTGCGTCGCCAAATCGAGTTTTGCTGGAACGTGCCCATCGGCGCGCGCGATATTTTCGATATTCAGGTGGACATCTTGCTCGAAATCAACTCTGACCGTACAGTAAGTCGCGCGATTCTGGTGGACCGGTCACGCTATGACCGCGACAACACATATCGCGCGGCAGCCGACTCGGCGATGCGGGCCGTCTTTGACCCGCGTTGTTCGCCGTTGGATCTGCCCGCGGGTAAGTATGAACAATGGCACCGCTTGACGTTGAGTTTCAATCCAAGCGGGATGATGTAGCTGGCAAGCAAGAACGAGGCGAGGAGAAAACAAGATGACCGCACGGCGCTTTGTAAAAATGGGGATCATGGCTTTGGTGGCCGTGGCGGGGCTGTTGGGGGCCGTGCCTGCCCGGGCCGATCTGAAGGTCGATATCTCCCGCGGGTCGGTTGAGCCGATGCCCATCGCCATACCTGACTTTTTTGCGACCTCGCCCTCGGATCAGCGCGTGGGGCGCGATATCGCCGCCGTGGTCGCGGCGGATCTTGAACGCTCGGGCTTGTTCCGTCCGGTGCCGCCCAGCAGCTTTATCCAAGATCCCGCCAGCTTGCAGACCCAGCCACGCTTTGCCGATTGGCGCGTCCTGCAAACGCAGTCGCTGGTCGCGGGCAAAGTGACCATGCAAGGGGATGGCCGCTTAAAGGTGGAGTTCCGCCTGTGGGATGTGTTCACCGAACAGCAATTGACGGGCCTGGCCTATTTCACCGTGCCCCAGAATTGGCGCCGCATCGCGCATATCATCTCGGACGCCATCTATAAGCGCATCACGGGCGAGGAAGGCTATTTTGATACTCGCATCGTCTATATCGCCGAGAACGGCCCGGCCAATCGTCGGATCAAGCGTTTGGCGATCATGGACCAAGACGGCGAGAATCATCGTTTTCTGTCCGATGGTCGTGCCCTGGTTCTGACGCCACGGTTCTCGCCGACGGCGCAGGAAGTCACTTATATGGCTTATTTCAACAATAAGCCGCGCGTCTATCTGTTCAATATTGACAGCGGGCGTCAGGAAGTGTTGGGCGATTTCCCCGGTATGACCTTTGCTCCGCGTTTCTCGCCCGGTGGTGATCGCGTGGTCTTTAGTCTGTCACAAGGAGGTAATTCCAACGTCTTTACGATGGACCTGCGCACCCGCCGCACGCAGCAGATGACCAACCATCCGTCCATCAACACCTCGCCCAGCTTCTCGCCCGATGGGAAGCGGCTGACTTTCGAGTCCGATCGCAGCGGCACGCAGCAGCTTTATGTGATGAGCGCCGGTGGTGGTGAGGCACAGCGCATTTCCTTCCAAGAAGGGCGCTATGGCACTCCGGTATGGTCGCCGCGCGGTGATCTCATCGCTTTCACCAAGATTCTGGGTGGCCGGTTCTATATCGGCGTCATTCGTCCGGATGGCTCGGGTGAGCGCATGATCACCGAGGCCTATCACGCCGAAGGTCCTACATGGGCGCCCAATGGTCGCGTATTGATGTTCTTTAAGGAAACCTCGGGCGGTCCCGGCGGCGCGGGTAAGACCGCGCGCTTGTACAGCATCGATCTGACCGGCCAGAATGAGCGTGTGGTGCAAACCCCGCAAGACGCCTCAGATCCGGCATGGTCCCCGCTGATTCCCTGATTTGAGAGGGACGCGCATGAAATCGGGCCGCCCAAGGGCGGCCCGATCCATGTTAAGAACTTATCTGCCTAGATTTCAGCTACTGCGTCACGCGCCAGCTGCCATCGGGCTGCAGACAGGCTGTGCCATAGGCGGGTTGATAACGACCGCTGACGCTGATGCTTGACTGAAACTCACGACAGGTCAGGCCATGGTTGTCAATATAGACACCTGATACAGGCTCTGCCGACATAACCGGAACGGTGTTTTGGTAGATGATGGTCGGCTGACGCTGTACCACCACCACGCGCTCGCGTATCAAGGGGCGCGGCTCCAGAATGATACCTGAGCGGCGATATTCCCAAACCGGCCCAGGGCCATAATTGTCCCAATGCGGATGTCGGCGATCCCAACGGGAGGGGGCGGCGTGCCTATAGTCTCGGCCTCTATAGTTATGATCGTTGCGATCTGCGTATGATACAACCACCCGCGTATCTGCCGCCGCCGGATGAGGGAGTAGGCCAACCGCTCCGCTGACAGCAAGAGCGGCCAAGGCAAAGGTTAACATGCGTTTCATGGTTCGATTCCCTCTCTGGGTGGTTCTGTATGGTGTTATTCTCCTATGGGATTAAGATTTTTCTTGGTCAGGATCATGGCGAAGGCGTGACATTTTTCTTTTATCGGAACGATCAATCATCCCCGTGATGGTTAACCTGTTAACAGGCCCTCAATGATCCTTGGATACGATATTCCTAGCCCGAATCCTATGATTCCAGAGGAAAACGTGACGGATCCAACGCAACAAACTCTCATCGCTCAGCCTGATCTGCTGACGATGGTGGAAAGCCTGACGGGCATTGGTCATTGGCGTTGGCAAGCCGACAGCGCGGTGCAGGAATATTCGGTTGAGTCGTTGCGCATCCTTGGCTTTGAGACGAGTCCGGTGGCGTTGGATCAGTTTTTTTCAACCTTGCATCCTGATGATTATGTTCTGGCGCGCGCATGCCTTCATCTGGCGATGGAAACCAAACGAGGCTTTGACTTGGTGTTGCGGGTGACGGCGGGTAAGGATGCCACGGTACGTACTATTGCCTGGCGCGGACAGGTTCTGCCCGGCGCAACCGGTGCGCATGACGAGATGGTTGGCACCATCCAAGACGTGACCGCCGAGAAGCGTTCAGATGAGCTTTTGATTGCGCGTGAACGTCGATATCACGACTTCCTTAACCACCTAGATGAAGCCGTTGTGGTGTGCGACACAGAAGGACGGGTGCAAGAGCATAACCGTCAAGCTTGCGCATTCTGGGGACTGAATCACCATGAGCTGCTGGCGAAGACCGCCTCTGAGCTAGGGCTACCTGGCTTTAATGAGGAAGAAGAAGCCGCCATGGACATGACCATCACAAGGCTGGACGGCAGCAAATTATCTGTTTCCATCAGTCATTTTCCGGCCAGCTGTATGGAGCCAGACAGGCATCTTTTCCTTCTACGTGACCTGTCATATTTTCGCCGAATCGAGGATTCTCTACGATCTCATCAAAGTTTCCAGGAAGTCCTTCTCGACACGATCATTAACCCCATCTACTACAGCGATCAGCAGGGACGCATTGGATATTGCAACAAGGCATTCTCGGAAGCCTTGGGCGTGGCGCGCGAGAGGATTGTCGGTAAAACGCTCTTCGATATCATGCCCCATAGCCTGGCTGATGTGCATAAACGGTCGGATGACGCCTTGATTCAAGGAAGATCGCTTCACGCCTATGAGGCGCTGTTTCCATTCGCGGAAGGCAGCATCCGTGAGGTCCTGGTCTCAAAAGCGGTGGCGCGTCACCCCAGCACGGACGAGATGCTGATCGTCTGCACGATGATGGATGTCAGTCAGATCAAACGTAGCCAACGTTCCTTGGTCAGTAATGAAAGACAATTGAGGCATCTGTTGGAGTCCAATCCGGTCGGTGCCTTGATCCTAAGCGAGGATGGCCTTGTTCTGGATGCGAATGATCGTCTGGCCGAGATGGTGGGTATGACGCGCCAGCATGTGCAGGCCATGCAGGCCAGCGTTCTTTATGCGGATCCGAAAGACCACGAACGCATCTGGAATCAAATTGCTCAAGGTCACACCGTTCGAGATGAACCTGTGCGTCTGAGCCATGCGCAAGGCGAGGATGTCTGGGCACTGATTTCGGCCGAACGTAGCTTATTCGAAGAACAGCCAGCAGTGGTCATCTGGTGCTATGACATTACGCGCCAGAAAAAGCAGGAGGTGGCCCTGGCCAAAGCGCAACAGGAAGCCGAAGCCGCCAACCAGGCTAAATCCGCCTTCCTTGCCGCCATGAGCCATGAGATTCGGACCCCGATGAATGGTGTGGTCACGATGTCGGAGTTGCTGGCACGAACGCCGCTCTCCAATGAACAGAAGGCGATGAACGAGGTTGTACATGAATCCGCATTGGCCTTGCTGAACATTATCGGCGATATCTTGGATTTCTCTAAGATCGAATCCGGTCAATTCAAGTTGGAGCAGAACGAGTTCTCGTTGACTGATCTGGTGGACGGCGTGGTCGACTTGCTCGGTCCCAAGATGGTCGAAAAAGGATTGGACCTTGTGACGGTGATTCAACCGGACGTCCCCGATTATTTAGAGGGCGATCCTCAGCGTATTCGGCAGATCATTTTGAACCTTCTTGGCAATGCCATGAAATTCACCGAGAAAGGCGGCATCACTCTCACGATAGAATGTGTTCAGGATCCGGCATATGACAAGAAGAATGTCGCACACGATCATAAGCGGGTTCTGCGATTTGCTGTCGAAGATACAGGCATCGGCATCCCTCCGCATATTCAAGAACATCTGTTTCGTCCCTTTGTGCAGGCGGATGTGTCTACCATGCGCCGTTATGGCGGCACAGGGCTCGGACTCTCGATATGCCACGCCTTGGTAACCATGATGGACGGACGTATAGGAATTAACAGCGTATCCGATAGGGGGTCGTCGTTCTGGTTCACTTTGCCGCTGATTGCTTATCCTGACCGGCGTAGCGCACAGCATTACGATTTCCATCATGCGCCCATTATGGTGGTCTGCAATTCGCCGATGCTGGCCCAAAATCTGGAAATGATCTTACGACAAGATAACGCCATGCCAAAGGTTCTGACGAATATGGGCGATGTCAGCCGATATCTGGTGGGTGCTGAGGTTAAGGGACAGCCGTTTCAGATCGTTATTCTTGATGACCGGCTGGATCATCAAGAGACTTGGATCCCCAAAGAACTGGCCAAGCCACCTTATCTTATTCGCCTTTCTTCCTACATGCATTATCTGTCGTCATCGCGTGATAACGCTGTGCCAGGATTGCGCCAAAGTCATCTGTCGCGTCCGGTCAAGCCCCATGCCTTGCGCCAGGCTATGGCGGAAGCCATGGGACTTACGCAACCCAAGAATCACTCATGTCATCGCAATAGTGACGACATGCCTATCGGGGATGCCATCTTCTCCCCTCCGGATATCGAGCAAGCGCGACAAAAAGGCGTGCTGATTCTGGTGGCAGAGGATAATCCAACCAATCAAAGCGTCATCCGGTTGCTGATGAGCAAGCTGGGCTTTGCCATGGAATTGGCAGGCACCGGACGACAGGCGCTCAAGATGTTGCAGGAGAAAGATTACCATCTGCTCCTGACCGATTGTCATATGCCGGAAATGGATGGGTATGAACTATCTAGACGTTGGCGTTCTGACGAAAAGAGAAAAACGGCGAGGGAACGTTTGCCGATTGTCGCTCTGACCGCCGATGCGCTGCCAGGCACACGACAATTGTGTTACGACGCGGGCATGGACGATTATCTGATCAAGCCGGTGTCAATTAGTGATATGGAGTCGTGTATTCGTCACTGG
The DNA here is from genome assembly GCA_016699305.1 of Alphaproteobacteria bacterium. Taxonomy (NCBI): domain Bacteria; kingdom Pseudomonadati; phylum Pseudomonadota; class Alphaproteobacteria; species Alphaproteobacteria bacterium. The sequence continues at coordinate 718,126 of CP064970.1, read as the reverse complement.
TTGCCCAGTGCTATAGAGTGGCGATGTGACAAGCGTAGAACCGACAAAACATGTCCTGAAACCGATGTCCGACAAGAGCAGACGCAATTGCCTTCGATGGAAAAGAACGTCGATGATTTGCCCGTCTTGGACATGGCGTATTTCCAGGAATTGGTGGGCGATGACCCGGCGATGCTTTCCGATATGCTGAATCAATATCTAGATAGAGTTCAACGCGACCTAGTGGATTTGGATAAGGCATTCGACAAAAAGGACATGACGGCTATTCGCTCTCTCTCTCATGGTATGGCGGGATCGTCGGAGACAGCGGGGGCCAAGCGCATGAGTTATCTAACGCGCATGATCGAACAGAATATATGGCAAGGTCATTTTGATGCCGCCAGTGCGGTAAGATCGCAGATCATGCCCGCAATGCGGGAATTGTCTGCGGTGATCGCGGCGCTGCGTCCATCACACCTAGGGCCAAAGAAAGAACAGCCCTGATGTTTATCACGAATTAGCGACCGAAGAACGCAAGGTCAATGTGTTGGCGCAGGGATTCTTGTGTGGGGGGTTTGAGGACGAATGATTTAATGCCCAGATCCCGCGCCTGTTGGACAATGCGCGCCTCGGCATGATGTGTCAGGAAAATGACGGGCATCTGGTTCAGATCGATGTGCTTGTCCCTCTTGATATGTTGAAGGAAGACGATGCCGTCAATGGGCTGCATCTCAATATCGCAAATCACCAGATCGGGTTTGACTTCGTCCAATAGGGAAAGCCCAGATGCGCCATCTTCGGCTTCGGCGAAATGCGCGAACCCCATTTTCTCCAATAGGCGTTTGACGACCGTGCGGATGAATGGCTGGTCATCAATGATCAGGATTTTCTTGTCTGCATATCCCATGTCAGCAACCTAGCATCTGATGATCCACATCATGACAGGCCGATGGTATAGCGCTTATCCACCGCAGTCATATCGACACCTTCGACGTTGGCGCCACTTAGATCGGCATCGACCAATGAGGCACCTCTAAGATTTGCGCCGCGAAGATCTGCTCCCCTTAAATTGGCATGGCAAAGGTTAACGTCCTGTAAATTTGCTTGGCAAAGCCGTGCTTTCTGTAGTTTCACGCCGTGGAGATTGGCAGGCCAGCGCCTCCTTTCGGCACCGATCAGCGCGACAGCGCCCAGATTGGCTCCGGTGAGATTGCAACGGTTCAGATTGGCTCCTTCCAAATTGACGCCTCGTAAATCGGCGTGACTAAAGTCTGCTTCGATGGCCAGGACATATTTCAAACTTGCCATGGCTAGCTTGCAGCGTGTGAAGGTGCTGGAATTAAGTGTTGCTAGGTTCATGATAGATGCCGATAGATCGCGATCACGTAAATCCAAGCCCTCCATCGTGATATTGGAGAAATTGGCTTGAACGCCTTTCGCGCACATGCTGTCAATCCAGGTGCGATGGTCGGCCAAAATCTGCTCAAGCGGAACTTCCATAAAATCCAGATGTTTCGAGCGAATCATGCCCGTGGTGTCGGCATCCACCAGATCCACCTCATGGACATTGGCCGCCGTCAAGTCGGCACCGTCCATGATGGTGGCGCTAAGTATTGCGCCGTGTAGGTCTGCACCGTGCAATAGGCATCCGCTGAGTATCGCGCCGCTTAAATCCGCGTTTTCTAGATTCGCGCCGCGCATATCCGACCCTGTTAGGTTGGCGTTGGCCAGTTGCGCGCCAGCTAGATTGGCATTCATCAATTGAGTTTGGCAGGCCATGGCCATGCCCAGTTTTGCGCCTGCCAGATTGGCGTTGTTCATGATCGCGTGGTTCAACTCGGCCTCGTTGCGGCGGATGGCGACGTAGGTTCCGTTGGGGTGTAACTTTAGGATATAGCCCTCGCGGATATCCGCGAATTGCATATTCGCGTCTTGCAAGTCAGTGCTATTCAGCGTCACGCCACGCATATCGGATCTTTCGAGATTGCAACTGCGCATGCGAGCGGATGACAGGTTGACGCCAAACAGGTTGGCCCCTTTCAGGTTGCTCCGCTCCAGATTGACGCGTTCAAGATATGAACCGACGAACTCGCATTCGGCCATGTCCCGAGACGACAGATCAAGTCCAGAGGCATCGCAGAAGGTCATAGAGAATTTCTGTCCTCCCGGTCGGCCTTCCCTGAATCTGCGGTGCAGATCGTACCGAGAGTCAACTTCCTGCTGGGAAATTGGATGCAAATCAACGTCATTCTTGGGTTGCATGTGTCTGGCCGTCAGATTGGAAACGCATTCTTCGAATTAAATCAGAAAGAGGTAAATAAACTACCAAGCAACAACCATAGGGTTGATGCGCATTTAATATATATTATTGATTTGTAACATATCTCAAAAAATAAGAGCTAAGAGAATTACACGCAATCGGGCGCTCCGGGTGATTTAGGCAATATGGCGTTGCACTGTTCTTCCAGACATTCCTCTAAGCTGCGCATCAAAGACGCCGCATCGTCTTGAGGCGTCAAGGCAGGTAAGAATCGGACGGTGATGGTGCCACGGCTATGGGGCATTCCGCGTCGCGGCCAGAACAGCCCGGCATTGTGCGCCATCGGCACGATGGGAAGTTTCAGGCGTTGAGCCAGCAGGATAACGCCGACCTGGTAGCGGCGGTGCTGGCCGGGCAGGGTGCGCGTTCCTTCGGGGAAAATGACGATGGGACGCTGCGCCTGGGTAGCCGCGCGGGCACTGGCTATCAGACGGGCGACCGTGCGCGCACCCTGTCCGCGATCAATGGGGATGGCCCCCGATCGGCGCATATACCATCCCCAAAAAGGCAGGGCGAACAGCTCACGCTTGGCGACGATCGCCGGGTTGCGCAGCATCACGAACAGCTTCAGAGTTTCCCAGGCCGAGTGATGCTTGGCCGCGACGATATAGGCACCGTGACGGGGAAGATTTTCCAAGCCCTCGACGTGGTAACTCAGCCCCAGAACCACGCGCTCAATCCATGCCAAGCTGCGAAAGAACCAAGTCAGAAAATACAGGTAAACCCGTTCAGGCATCGCCAGAACGATCAGCAGGCCCAAGCAGCAAAAGCCAATCCAGACAGAATAGACCGTCGCAAACAAAATTCGGCGTAACCGCGAAGCGAGAATGGGTCCTGTCATTCGTGCACGGTCTCCCACCGCAGGTCCAGCAATGTGGCGAGGTATTTATTATACTCGCCCGACAAAAGGCGCAGCCGCGCCGGGTTCATCCACCACAGATCTAAATGCATCTGCGACGGAGAGACGGGATAGGGAAAGATAATGGTGTCAGGCAGTCCCGTGCGGAACAACAGCAGACTGCGCGGCATGTGATAATTGGCCGTCACCAGCAAAACCGAGCTGGCGCCTTCGGTGCGGATCCATTCTTGCGTCTCTCTCACGTTCTCCTTGGTGTTGTCGGCTGTGCGACCGGCGATGATGCAGCATTCTCGCAAGAATTCGGAGACATCGACTCCGCTTAGGACATCGGCCAAGGGAACCGATGCGGGGATTCCCGATATCAGCAACTTGCGGCCCTTGCCCAGCTTCAGCAGATCGACGGCGGCGGCGATACGGTCGGCACCACCGGTCAGGACGACGATCACATCGGCCACCGGCGCTTTGGCGGGAGATTCCATGCCGGGTTGATGGAGGACGCTGGCCATGAATCCGGCGAACCCGCCCACCCATAACAGGCCGGACAGGAACACCAGAAGCATCAGCAGACGGACGAATCGACGGAACATAAGGCCGATTATAGACATGACCGCACAAAACAAAACGTGCTAAGCCGTCAGGTATCAAGATCATGACCGACAGAGGGGAATTCGTTGACGCTTCCGCCACGCATCAAGGACTGGTTTTCGTTGCCCGTCATCGTCATTGCAGGGGGCTTGGCGGCTGTTTTGTGTTTGTCATTGTATCCAAAGGCTGATTTGGCCGTCTCCGGGCTGTTTTTTGATTCTCTTGCGGGAAACTTTCCGGCTCGGATGGCCTGGCCTTTCGATATGTTGCATGAGGGCGTGCAAACGGGATCGCGCGTGATCGGCGTGATCTTTGCTCTCGGCTTGGTCGTTTCTTTGCTGCCTCGGCATAGATGGCTGCGCAGTATGGGCACATGGCGCGTTTGGGCCTTCTTGTTGGTCAGCCTGTTGCTGGGACCCGGCCTTGTGGCCAATGTCGCACTCAAAGACCAATGGGGACGCGCCCGCCCGGTTCAGGTGGAAGAATTCGGCGGGACGGCGCAATTCACCCCGGCTTTGTTGCCCAGCGCGCAATGCGACACGAATTGTTCCTTTGTGGCGGGTGATCCGGCCTTTGGGTTTTGGTTGGTGGCGTTTGCCTTTGTCGCTTCGCCTTTACGGGCGCGACGTCTTTTTTGGATGGGAATGCTTGCAGGTTTCGGGCTTGGCCTGATGCGCGTGGCCATGGGCGCGCATTTCGCCAGCGACGCCCTGGCCGCCGGAGTTGTCATTCCGATCACCGTTGCCTTGACCTATCGAATATTCTTTGGTCAGCGTTTGTTCGAAGAACGCGGACGCCTCTTCGCGCGTGGCCCGTCGCAACCTGTCTTGGTGGCATAGGGGTTATCGCCCTTGCGCTTCAGCCAACGCAAGGGAATGCCTGCCAAATCGAACCGGCGGCCCAGGCTGCGCGCCAGATAGCGCATATAGGATTGCGGCAGGTCCAAGGGCTTGTTCATCCATAGAACAAAGGTCGGCGGCCTCGCCTTGATCTGGGTGATATAGCGAATCTTGATGCGCCGCCCTGCGACCATCGGCGCGGGTTGCGCCTCGGTGGCCTCGGCCAGCCAGCGGTTTAACGAACCGGTCGATGCGCGTGAGTTCCAGCGTCGCCATGTGGCGGCCACGGTGGACATCAACTGGCCCAGTCCTTCGCCGCGCAAGGCCGAAAGCGTGACCACAGGCACATCGGGCAGCTGGCCCAAGGAACGCCCCAGCCGGTCGCGCAGCGCGCGCATCGTGGCATCGGGGTCTTTCACTTTGTCCCATTTATTGGCCACGATCACCAGGACTCGGCCTTCGGTTTCGACCCGGGCGGCGATATCCATATCTTGATGCTGGGATGGTTCGGTCGCGTCCAACAGCAACACCACGACTTCGGCCAAGCGTATGGCGCGCATGGATTCATGAACCGCGTCATGTTCAAGGTCTTCGGTGACCCGCGCCGAGCGGCGCAACCCTGCCGTATCCACCAGGCGGACACTGTGGCCGTGCCAATCCATGGTCACCGCGATGGTATCGCGCGTCAATCCCGGCTCGGGACCTGTCAACACACGTTCCTGGCCTAGCAACGCATTGACCAGTGTCGATTTCCCGACATTGGGCCGTCCCACGATGGCCAAACGCAAAGGCGGCAGATCTGCGACTGCGGCCTCGTCTGACACCTCGTCCGTTTCGGAAAACTCTTCCTCGGGCTGCGGGGAAAGGGCCGCGATGGTGCGCGAAAGATCGGCCAGCCCGTCGCCATGCTCGGCGGAAACCGGGATGGCCTCGTCCATGCCCAATTCGTACAGCTCATCGAATGTGCCGGGCACAAAACCGCTGTCACATTTATTGGCCAGCAGGATAACCGGCAACCCCTCGCGCCGCAGACGCTTGGCGGCGTCGCGATCTTCGGCGGTCAGTCCGGCGCGGGCATCGACGACGAACAAGGCCGCATCGGCCAGGGCAAGGGCGCGTTCTGTTTGAAGACGGGCGCGGGCGGCGACCGAGCCGGGATCATGTCCGACATCCCAGCCTGCGGTATCGATCAGACGGAAAGATACGCCATTCAATTCGCATTCGGCTTCTTGCCAGTCGCGCGTGACGCCCGGTTCGGGAGCGACAAGGGCCAGCTTTTTTCCCGCCAGACGATTGAATAACGTGGACTTGCCGACATTCGGACGCCCGGCAATGACCAAAGTAAGCATAGAGCGGGCCTGTTCTGTTATCTGAAAGCGGTCAGGGTACCATCTTGACTAAGGACATAGATCGTCCCTTCGGCCACGATGGGCGGTAAATACGAGGCGTCGCTCAAATGGTGGCGCTTTGTGATGGTGCCGTCTTCGGTGGTCACCTCCACCAGTTCACCCGCCGAGTTGGTCAGCCATAAACGCCAGCCCGCCAGAACCGGACCGGACCAGTGCAAGGCTTCGTCGCACTCTTTTTCGTCTTCTTCGTCCTTGGCGCAGGCGGGAAGGTCTTTGACCCAGCGCACCAGGCCCGTTGCGCGCGCCAGCTCGGCCAATTGGCCCTTGGCGCTTAGAACGAACACCGCCTGTCCCGCCACGACCGGGGTTTGCGATCCGCCCACGCTTTGTTCCCACACGCGCTGTCCTGCGTTCAGATCAAAAGCCACCAGGCGTCCGCTGTGGCTAAGGGCCAGCACATGCTTGCCCTCGATCACCGGCATGGCACGGATATCGGCCAAGCCCGGCAAGGCCCCGACGCGCGCCGCCACGGCGATATTGTCCGACCAGATGACGCGGCCCGTCTCGGCGCGCAAAGCGAAGACCTCGCCCGAGGAATAGGGGACGACGATCACTTGATTCTCCGCCGCCGGCGTCGCGCCGCCCAGAAGGGCCGTGGCCTCGGTCATGCCGCGATGCGTCCATTGAACGGTGCCGTCGGACAGGTTCAGGACATGGGAACGGTTGGTGATGTCGATGACGATCACGCGATCTTCGGCCACGATGGGCGCGGCGCGCAAAGGTTGGCCTATTTGACGTCGCCAGATCACGCTGCCATCGGCCACCGACAGGGCTAATACTTCGCCAAAACCCGTGCTGGCAAGCAGACGCTCACCCGACAGGGCCAGGCCGCCGCCGATGGCCTTTTTGTCTTCTTCGTCAGGCGCGGTATCGCGTTGCCAGACGCGCTTGCCCTTGGCGGCATCCAAGGCCGTGACCATGCCGGCGGCGTCCATGGCATAGACCTTGCCGCCTGCCGCCACGGGCGTGGCCAGGATTTCCAGGGAACGGCTGGTTCCCGCGCCGATATCGACCGACCAAACGGATTTGACCTTTTCGGCCAGGGCCGCATGTGGAGGGACATGGGCCGGGTTGCCGCCGCTTTGCGGCCAATCGCTTCCTGCCTTTGGCTCGGGCAATGCGACCTGTTCGCCCGAAACGCTATCGTTCGGGGCTAGACGCTGTTCGTCCACCAAGACGGGAATGCGCTTTCCCGTGACAACCGGCTTATCTTTTTCTGCGCCGACCCAGCGACCCACTTGGCTGTCGCAAGCAACCAAGGACAGAGCCATGGCCGCCAAGGCGAGGGTTTTTTGTCCTTGCGGGATCAAGCCAAAGCCTGTCATGGCTGGGCCGATGCAGCCGCCGGCGCAACGGGCGTGGCGGCGATTCCCGGATGCGCCGAAGTCAACACGCGCAAGATGGACTTGGCCTGCTGTCGGGTATGGCCGGGCGTTTTCGAGTCTTCGTCGATCTTGCGTAATTGCTCGGCAGCGGCATCATGCTTGCCTTGTTGGATATCAAGCAAAGCCAACATCAATCGGGCGGTGTGACGCAAGGGAGCGTCCTGGGCCGCCAAGGGTTCCAGGCGTTGGCGCAGGTCCTGGGGATCGGCGGTGTCCAGTACCGCAACAGAGGCCAGCAGCCGCGCGGTTGAACGCCACAAAGGATCCACGGCCTCGTCATTGGCGATGTTCGAGAAAGCGGTGACGCCTTGTTCGACGTCTCCCGCCTTCAGATGCGCCGTCGCCGATTGCATGCGGGCCATTTGTAGAGCTTGCGAGCCAGAAATAACGGTCAAGAATCCACTCATGCTCAGTTGTCGCACCACGTCGTCCCAGCGCGCGGCGGCCTGGGCGGGAGGCTGGCCCTGGGTCTCCTCCATCGCTCGCAGCAGCAAACCGGTCTCGGTCTCGCGCTGATGGCGCAGCAGGGTACTGCCGCCCTCTATGGATGCGGCCACCAGAATCGATCCCACGACCGTTATGGCGATCAGGATGCGGTTGCGCTTGAAGAACGTCAGCACCTTTTCGCGCTGTAGGGCTTCATCGACTTCGGCAAAAATATCTTCGGCCATGATCTTTGCTCTGTGTCCGTTTCTGGAAGCGGGAAGTGAGGATGGCGGCAGTCTAGCCCCGTATGGAGCCGGACGGAAGGATCATCGCGCCGTTCAGGCCGCCGCTTGGCCTTTTGCTGGGACTGATGATGTATCGGTATCAGAACTTCCGCTGTTTTCCAAGGCTTTTTGCCGGCATTCATCCAAGGGGCGCAAAGCGCCTTGCGCGTCTTCAAGGTGCCAAAAATCCCATCCGTTGCAGGCGGGCAAATCTTGGACCAGCGCACCGGACTTGTGGATCGAGCCGATGCCGGCCTTGGTCTTGACCGAGGAATCGGCCATCACCACGCCTTCATGTCGCCGGTTGCGGGAATACAGTTTTGTACCGGCCGGAATGGCCTGGCTCTCCACCAAGGCCGAAAAGGGCAGGCGGGGCCTGTCGCGGCGACTGGGCGAGAGCAGCAATTCCGGCTCGGCCACGGCCTCCAGCCCCTCTAGGCGTTGCCGCGCCACGCTTACATAACCCGGATCCGCCTCGAATCCGATAAAACGCCGTCCCAAGATGCGCGCGGCGGCGGCGGTCGTGCCGCTACCCATGAACGGGTCCAGCACCACATCGCCAGGGTTGGAGGAGGCCAGAATCACGCGGTACAGCAATTGCAGAGGTTTTTGCGTCGCATGCGCCTTGACGCCGTCCACGCCTTTTATGCGCTCAGAGCCGGTGCATAGCGGGATGTTCCACACATTGCCCATCTGCTTATCGTCGTTCAACCGCTTCATGGCGTGATAGTTGAACGTGGGATTTTTCCCTCCGCCCGATTTTTGCGCCCAGATCATGGTTTCCGTGGCGTTTTGAAACCGTGTGCCGCGAAAATTGGGCATAGGATTCGTCTTGTGCCAGATCACGTCATTGATGATCCAAAACCCCATATCCATCAGCATCGCGCCGATGCGAAAGATATTGTGGTAACTGCCGATGACCCACAAGCTGGCCTCGTCCTTCATGGCGCGGCGGCAGCCGGTCAGCCATGATTCGGTGAAGGCGTCGTATTCTTTGAACGAGGCAAATTTGTCCCATTCATCATCCACGCCATCGACCTTGCTTTGATTGGGGCGAAGCAATTTGCCTTGTAACTGCAAATTATAGGGCGGATCGGCGAAAACCAGGTCCAGGCAAGCCTCGGGCAGAGATGCCAGCCCTTCACGGCAATCGCCCTGGATGATCGTATCCAGCGGCAGACCGGGCAGGGACGGGCTTTTCGGTTGATTCATGACAGTTGACGCGGCGCGGCCCTTTAAGCAATCTTGGCGGATATTAGGTGTGTTGTGCCCATCTCGTCCACTCTTTCGATCGGGAGACCGAACACAATGTCCAAGCCGATTTCAGCCGATGAATTGCAGACCATGCGCCATTCTTGCGCTCATCTGATGGCCGCTGCCGTGCAAAAATTATGGCCCGGCACCCGCTTTGGCGTTGGTCCTGCCACTGAGCGCGGCTTCTATTACGATATGGAATTGCCCCAGCCCTTGCAGCTTGAGGACCTGGAGAAGATCGAACAGACGATGCGCCAATTGGCTGGTAAGGCCTTGCCGATCGAACGCAAAGAGGTGCCGATCACCCAAGCCATCGAGGTGATGGATAAGGCTGGTCAGCCCTATAAAGTGGAATTGCTGAATTTGCTGCGTGAGCGCGGCAGCACCGCCGTGGCCGAGGAAACCGGCGATGCCGGCGTGGCCGATGACGGCGAAAAGGCCGGGGTGGACAGCGTGTCCTTTTACAGCTTGGGCGACTTCACCGATTTGTGCCGTGGCCCCCATGTGGCCCATTCGGGCAAGACGGGAGCCTTCAAGCTGATGGCCCTGGCCGGCGCCTATTGGCGCGGCAAGCCCGAGAATCCGCAATTGCAGCGCATCCATGCCGTGTGTTTCGCAACGCAAGATGAATTGGATTTCCATCTGCACCAGCTGGCCGAGGCCGAGAGGCGCGATCATCGCCGTCTGGGACGCGAATTGGGCCTGTTCCATATCCAAGAAGAAGCCGTTGGCAGCGTGTTTTGGCATCCCAAGGGCTGGACGCTGTGGTTGATTGTCGAGCAATTCATCCGCGAGCAACTCGCGCGGGAAGGATATGTCGAGGTCAAGACGCCGCAATTGTTGGATCGGGTCTTGTGGGAGAAATCGGGCCACTGGGAAAAATTCCGCGCAAACATGTTCACCACCCAGGCCGATGAGGAACGTGTTCTGGCTCTTAAGCCCATGAGCTGCCCGTGCCATGTGCAAATCTTCAAGCAGGGCCTGAAAAGCTACCGCGATTTACCCATTCGCATGGCCGAGTTCGGCGCGTGCCATCGCAACGAGTCTTCGGGAAGCTTGCACGGGATCATGCGCACCCGCGCCTTTGTGCAAGACGACGCGCATATTTTCTGTACGCCCGGCCAGGTCAAGGCCGAGACGATCGCCTTTTGCGATCTGCTGCGCCGTGTCTATGCGGCTTTTGGCTATCAGGACTTCTGCGTGAAATTCTCCGACCGTCCGCCCGTGCGCGCCGGTTCGGACGAGGTATGGGACAAGGCCGAGGCGGCGTTGAAGGAAGCCGTGGAGGAGGCGGGATTGACCTACACGCTTAATCCGGGCGAAGGGGCGTTCTATGGGCCTAAGCTGGAATTCGTGTTGCGCGATGCCATCGGACGCGATTGGCAATGCGGCACCTATCAGCTCGATTTCGTGATCCCCGAGCGTTTGGAAGCCTCCTATATCGACGAGGCGGGCGATAAGATTGTGCCGGTGATGATCCACCGCGCCATTTTGGGATCTTTCGAACGCTTCCTAGGCGTGCTGATCGAACATCATGCCGGTGCCTTCCCGCTATGGCTGGCACCTGTTCAGGCCGTCGTGGTGCCGATTGCGGATCGCCATGTGCCCTATGCGCGGCAGGTGCAAGAGGAACTGATGACCGGCGGCCTGCGCGTTGCGGTGGATGACAGCAACGAGCGCATGCAAAAGAAGATCCGCGAAGCCGAGATGCAAAAGATTCCCTATATCCTGGTCGTGGGCGACCGCGAGGCGGCGGACAAAACCGCCGCCATGCGTCTGCGCAGCGGCGAAAATATGGGCCCAACCGCGCTGGATGCCATCCGCACCCGCTTGATCGAAGAGACAACAGCGCGGCGTTAACCACGCCTGTCCGGTGCGCGCTTTCTTTTAGGGGCGATTTCGTGTAAGATCGTTCCTCCCCAGGATGCTTTGCGGCATTAACCCTGGCGGGACGGTCCACGACATTAAGGAGGTGAATTCATGCCTTATCTGAGCTTGTGTACCTCTGTCGAAACCCCGCGCGCGGCCCAGGAAAAGCTTTTACTGACGCTTGCAGAGAATGTGTCTGAGATATTGGGCAAGCCCCCCGGCGTCATGATGACATCTTTCGTATCAGGCACCATGACCATGGCGGGTGAGGCCGGGCCGACCGCCTTCGTCGATCTGCGCTCGATCGGTAAGCCCAGCACGGAACAGGCCCTTGCCCTGACCAAGGGCCTGTGTGAGACATTGGGCGAGGCCTTGGGCATCCATCCCAAGCGCGTCTATGTGAATATCACCGACGTCCCCGGGGCCAATTGGGGATGCAACAACAAGACATTTGGCTAGCCACCCACCGCCATGACGATCCGCCGCCTGCCCGAACATCTGATCAACCGCATCGCCGCCGGCGAAGTGGTCGAACGTCCCGCCTCGGTCGTCAAGGAGCTGGCGGAGAACGCGATTGATGCGGGCGCGCGGCGGATCGAGATCACCTTGCGGCAGTCTGGCAAGGCATTGATCATCATACAAGATGACGGCGACGGCATGGAGCGGGACGAATTGGCCCTGGCGCTGGAGCGTCACGCGACATCCAAGCTTCCCGACGATGATTTGTTCGATATCCACAGTTTCGGCTTTCGCGGCGAGGCTTTGCCCTCCATCGCTTCGGTCAGTCGCATGGTGGTCACAAGCTTGGCGCGCGGGGCCTCGCAGGCATGGAGCTTGGCGGTGGATTGTGGCCGTCTGGGCGTTCCTGTGCCTGCCAGCCTGCCGCATCATGGCACGCGGATCGAGGTGCGCGATCTGTTTTGCGCTACGCCTGCGCGGCTTAAATTCTTGCGCTCGGACGGCACCGAATATGGCGCGATCATGGAAGTGGTCGAGCGTCTGGCTTTGGCCTGGCCGCAAGTCGCCTTCACATTGAACGAAGATGGCCGCCGGCCCTGGCGCGTCGAGGCTTGCGCGGATTCCGATTCCGCGCCGGGCAGCCTGGCCCGTCTGCGCGCGGTGCTGGGCGAAAGCATCGGCGAGTCGGCCTTGTCCGTGAACGCCGAGCGTGGCTCTTTGCGTCTTGAAGGCACGATTTCCTTGCCCACGGCCAACCAAGCGACGGCGCGGCATCAATATCTGTTCGTCAATGGGCGGCCTTTGCGCGACCGTTCTCTGTTGGGCACGGTGCGGGCGGGATATGGCGATCTGATCCCGCATGGCCGTTTCCCGATGGTGGCTTTATTCCTTGATGTGCCGCCGCGCGAAGTGGATGTGAACGTGCATCCCGCCAAGACCGAGGTGCGCTTTCGTGACACCGAAGCCGTGCGTTCGTTGATCGTGGGGGGATTGCGCGCGCGGCTGGCCCAGGAATCGCATCGCACTTCCGGGCATTTAAGCACCGAGGCTTTGTCGGCGTTTCAACCCTCGTTCCAGGCTCCATCGCCCCATATAGGCGGCGGTGCGCGATACGCTTCCTCTTATGCCGGACGTGGATATGCAGGCATGGGCGATGCGCGTCCGGGGGCGGCGCTGGCTCAGGGCAGTTTGGCTTTGGCCATGCAGGCGGCGGAACCCTTGCCCGGCGATTTTCCCGCGCCTGTCGAGCAGGCACAGAATTGGGATGAAACCGGCCCGCTCGGAATTCCCCGCGCCCAGTTGCACCGGGCCTATATCGTGGCCGAGACTCCAGATGGCATGATCCTGGTGGATCAACACGCCGCGCATGAACGCTTGCTGCACGAACGCTTGAAGGCCGCCATTCAAAACGGCGCTTTAGCCAGTCAGGGGTTGCTGACTCCCGAAGTGGTGGAGCTGGACATACGCGCCGCCGAGGCCTTAAGCGCGCATCTGCCCGAGCTGACCTCTTGGGGCTTTGAGGTTGAACGCTTTGGCGATGCGGCGGTGCTGGTGCGCGCCATTCCCGCTTTGCTGCAAGGCCGCATCGAAATAGCCGCTTTGCTGCGTGATCTGGCCGAGGAAATCTTGGAGCATGGCGAGGGTTTTGCGGTGCGCGAAGGCATCGAGCATCGATGCGCCACCATCGCCTGTCACGGCGCGATCCGCGCCGGCACCCGTTTGAACCTGGCACAAATGGACGCCTTACTGCGCGACATGGAACAAACCCCCCATAGTGGCCAATGCAATCATGGCCGCCCCACGCATATCACCCTATGCCTGGCGGATATCGAAAAGCTGTTCGAGCGGCGATAGGACCGCGTCCTTTACTTCGCTTCCTTTAGTCCCTTTATCGGTGGGTTCCAGGCGATGCTGGGGGATAGGTTGGGTGCGCGGCGGCCCCAGATATTACCGCGTGGCCCGGCCACGCCGCTGGTGAAGTGACAGACGATCAGGCGGTGCAGCATGTCCATATTGGGCAAGATTCCGTGGAATCCCGAAGCTGCGGAGAGCAAGCGGTCTTGCACTTCCCAATAGCCGTAATCGTCCGGCGTGACGCATACGATCTTGTCCAGGGGAATGAACGAGGACAAAGCCCCCATATACGGCACCGTGCCATCGCCGGTCTCGACGCGTCGAGCGGGATCGGCGTTGTCCCAATTGTTGCGGCGGTCGTTGTTCTTCAAGTTAAATTCGGGCTGGCCCTGGCCGTTGACGCCGATGGTCAGGTGAACGCGCGTCGTGCTGTTCGCGCCGACCACGCATAGCCAGTCGTCCACACTCAGCCCCGCCGAGGGCAACGTGAAGGATTCTAACCTTTCGCGGTGACGCCGCGCTTCGTCGAGCATGGAATCCAGCAATTGGGTCGCTTGAACATCCGCCTGCGCGGGCCTTAGGCCATGCAGACGCACGAACTCGGTCAAAGTAGAGACGATGCCCGGCTGCCAAGCCCTGCGGTCATAGATCGAAGACGGCAGACCGGGGGCAAAGTCGAACGCGCCGGGGAAACTGGGCAACAGGTGATATAGAGCCGGAGTCAGACGCGCCGCTTCGCGTTCGCGTGACGAGGCATCGCCCCCGCCCATATTGGCCGTGCCGGTGGCCACGCGCAGCACGGCTTCCAGCGAGCCGCGCAAGGGCGAGGCCAGGCTGGCCACTTTACCTACTTTGCACGCCGCGCCCGTGCGCTGCATGTATCCGGCAACAATCAAGCCGCCCATCGAATGGCCGACCAGATTGACCTTGGGCGCTTTGGCATAGCCGTCTTGATCGTAATGCCGCATCAGCTTGGTACGGGCGATCACCTCTTCCACGAAATCGGCCAGATCGGCCTCGATCTGCGCCAAGGGTTTGCGCCAGTCATAGCCAAAGGGATAGACCGGCACGGGCTTATCGGCACTGGGCGATAGATTGTGCCGCAGCTCTTCGATCAATTCACGATAGGCCACCTCGAATACTTGATCGGCGCGGACGCGGGCCGGTTCCTTGACCTCATAGCGTCGATCGTCGGGGTGCAGCGTCGAACGCTCGAACTCCTTGCCCGTCACCGACCAAACCACCTCCGGCGGCACGGTGTATTCGTCGCGCAGATAGGTGGCCGTGATGCCGGGAATGACGATGACAGGATTGGCTAGGGGCATGGAGACACCTCTTGAGAATGATGGCGTGAAGCTTAGGCTTTTTTACCTACGGCCTTATAAATCAGGCCCATAGCCGCACCTGCGGATACGCAGCGCACGATCTCGGCGCACATCCAGGTCATGGCCATGGGAAAGGGAATGTCCATATAGCTATAGGTGCCAAGCCCCATGCTGATTCCCACGGACAAACCAAAGAGCGCGCCAAAATTCAGGCCGCTACGCAGCGTCTTGCTGGAAACTACGGCGGCATAAAGCGCGACAAAGGCCAAGGCCGACAGCAGCACCGACAGATGCATCATCGCCTGCTTCATCTCCTCCATCGGTCGCCATAGATGCGCGGTCGCCTGATAGCTGGGCATCAGCAACACGCCATGCACCAGAAAGTCGATGATCGACCAGATGGCGAAGGCGCTCAGCGCCGACAGGACAAAGGCCTTGCTCTTGAAGGTATTGACCATCGCACGTTCTCCTAGAAGCTGCGTGAAGGAACAGGTGGCAACATCCTAGGCGCGGGTTACTCCGCCGCCAAACGCTTTTTAATTCCGGAAATGGCACGGCTGGGGTTGAGGTTCTTGGGGCAAGTGCCAGTGCAGTTCATAATGGCACAGCACCGATATAGGGCCATCACATCATCCATCTGGGCGCATTGGGCGGTGGGTAGGAAAGCATAGCTTGATCGGTCCGCACGAATCCGAGCCTACATAGACGATATCAAGGCGCGGACATGAACGGACCTCCGAATAAACCGGAACCATCATGCACCGCCCACGGATAAAAGCAAACTCAGGTCTTGTCGTATCCGGGGATCGGCGTCACTTTGCCGATATCACTTTGCAGGTGATGGACCAGTCCGGAAGTCTTCGCCCCTTTGTCTGATGCCACCAGGTCGCGTGCAAGATGAAGATGGCGAATAAGAACGCCCCAAACTCGATAGCGCGTCTTTCACTTGCTCAAATGGCGGCGCATGTTCTGTATTGCCATATGTCAAGATACCCATGGCCGAAGCGCATAAACGCTGCGCGTGGTAGGACATGATCTCAGGCGGCGTAATAGAATATCTTATCTCCCGCGTGCATGAAGGTGGCATGATCGTTCCATACACTTCCAAAGCATCTATATTTCTCTTCGCATATCCTTTGGGAAAAAGTCTTGCATCCATGCAATCTTGTTTCTTCTCAGTTCTTATTATTTTCTCAAGAATTTCTTCCACAATTGTTGGTTTTTCTAGAAGCCTTTCACTAACGCTCAGAATGCCTTTGGTCATACCAAGCACGTCTTGTGGCAAACAACTCGTCTCAATGGCCATGAAGTTTTGGTTATCGCTGAACAAAATAGCATGATTCACAGAGCAACCATAAACAAGTCTGCGATTATGCCGCAATTCAAGCAACAACTCATGAGAAAATATTTTTTCATATAGCATTTTTATTTGGTCGCCACGCGGAGAATTCTCAAGGGAACCGCTTGCTTCGTTGTCGCCAAATACCAGTGAGAAACTGCATATCTCAGCCATTGGATCTGGAATACGAATATCGGCGTCTTGCTGCAGCAGGCGTCCAAAGCCTCGCTGGGCCAAAGGCTCATTTCTTCTGTTATATGCAGCGTGCGAACAGACATCCACCACTTCCTGGTGCGTGATATCTCCACAGACAGACACGCGAATAGCCGACGGATGATAGTGTTGGAGCCAGAATTCCTCCAGTCGCTCTGCCGTCACCGGGCGCGACAGCAACGCATTTAGTCTTTCTGTATCAGATAGACGATAATTTCTAATTTCTGGATAAAACGCTCTCGTTAATTCTCGATATTTGAGCGCATTTTTGTCTTGTTCTTCTCTATAGGCATACCCACTCGTTTCATTCTTGACTGCCAGATACTCTGCTTCCACAATATTGTTTTCAAAGTTTGGATAGAAACACATATCTAGATTTGCTTCTAAAATTATCCTCCAGTCTTCTTGCCCTTCATATTCCTTTAGGACTTGTATGGGATTCGTATTTTTATCTAGGGCATAATTTGTCGAATGGTTATTCGTGGTCGCGTTAGAACCAATAGCCGTGTAGCTCAGTTCATCAATTAGATCTGAATAAGGCGCAAACACTCCATGACGAATCGAACCCTTAGCGACGACATGCTCTAGAATATGACTCATCTCAGTCTCTCGAGCACCCCGGTGATCTTCATAATACATACCCGTATTCACAACCTGGACCTTCATAGCCACTACTGGATCAGTACGGTCGGTTTTCGTCATCACATGCATGCCGTTGTCCAGGATGGTCATTTCTTCGCCATCGGCAAATTGTTGATATGTAGCCATATGTCCGCCTCACAATAAGGATCAAGATATTTAATCTTACGAAACGAATATACATGCGCCACAAAAAAGCGGGGGGAAGTTTGGCGCACCGCCCACGGATAAAAGCAAACTCAGGTCTTATCGTATCCGGGCACCAGCATCACATAGTCTTGGGGATTCGTGGGGTTGATGAGGACGTCAATATAGCCCACCGACTCCACGCCGATGGGGCGACCGTTCCATAGGTCTTGGCTGCGGAATTCCATGAGTGCGCCGTGGCCTGTGGGATCGCCCTGGGCGATCACGCGCCAGGGGTATGATCCGTCTTCTTTGATCGAACGGTCTTGCTTGACGCTGATGACTTTGCAGCGCAAGCGCGTTCCCGTGTGCCCCATATCATTGACCAATTGGCGGCGACGGTTATCTGCCGCGCGCGTGTTCAATAAAGCTAGAAAAGGGATGCTGCCGAAGAAACCCAAGACCAGCGGCCCTCCCCATAAATCGAGGAGAGAATCGATCTTGGCACCCTCTGGGTGGTCGGGATTATACAGAACACTGACGGTTTCTCCCTTTTCGTACATAGCAGGGACCGAGCCAGATCCCACAAAACGAATTGTCCGCCCGTCTTCGGTTGTGAATTCGACGACAGGGCGATAGCGCCTCCTGGAACTGACACTTTCTTGAATCTTGACGACCTCACCTTCGGCCGATGTGCTGCTCGCGACAAATTCGAAACTCTGCCAGCCCATCCAGCCAGCGACACCCATGAAGACTAAGCCCGCGATCATTCCTAGATAATGACGAGCATCCATGTTGTCCTCTCCCCGGCGGTGTTCTGTTAGACGGGATCATTCTCGGATACAAAACTGAAAAATGATTGAAGAGTACAGTTGCATGATGTCGATGAATCTAAATGCATATCTATTATTTATGAATTAGTTACGATAGCATCGTCGCTCGCGTTAATCGTCCTCGGCCACCAGCATCACATATTTTTTGGGATCGGCGGGATCGTACAGGACATCGACATGGCCTGCGGCCTCGGTTTGAACAGGGCGACCCTTCCATAAATTGTGACTGTGGAATTCCATCGGTTGGGCCGATACTTGTCCCAGCGCCGTGATGCGCCAGGGAGAGCGGCCATTGACATGAAATGAGGTGTTCTGGCTGACATCGGTCACTTTGCAGTGCAGCTTGTTTCCAAAACGTTCTAGCCTGGCGCGGAGCTGTTGCCGCGCGGCATGAGCCATGCCCATAAAAAGACCGATCAAAAGCGGCACGCAACCGAACGCGCCCAAGATTACTGGCAATCCCCATAGGCTGAAAAATCCATTGATCTTTGCCTTTTCGGGGTAGGCGGGATCATACAGAACCTCAACTTCTTCGCCTCTATGATAAGTGGGCGGATTGCTGCTCATCTCCGAGCGATGGGTCAGCGTCTGGCCGTCTTTGGTGGTGTATTCAAAAATGGGGCGATAGGTGGTGGAGTCCGAGCCATGGCTTGCCTCCATTTGGATCACCTTTCCCGGTACGCGCACGCTGACAGCCAGAAAATCTTGTGTTTCCTGGCCCTGCCATAGCGCTAGACCCACAAAGACCGCTCCGAAAAGAACGGCCATCAAGCCGAATTTGGACATGTCGATTCCTTTGCAGCGCTCCATCGGTTTCGACCAGCATATTGAAGATGTGTTAAAACTCTCCCCCATGGTTGCGCCATCTGGCCCCTTGGGGCAAGCTGGGTCATCGATTGAATGAGGGTTGCCGTGTCCGGTTCCGCTGCCGCTTTGCCGTTGTCTGGCTCTGAAACGTCAGGCTTTTCCTTTACGCCCGAGAACCTGGACAAGGCTGGGCAGATCGTGGCGCGCTATCCGGCGGGACACCAGGCCAGCGCGGTCTTACCCCTGCTGCAATTGGCCCAAGAACAGAATCATCACTGGCTGCCACCTGCGGCCTTGGACTATGTGGCGGATTATCTGGCGATGCCGCGTATGCGGGTGCATGAGGTCGCCAGCTTCTATTCCATGCTCAATACGCGGCCCGTGGGGCGCTGGCATCTGCAGGTATGCACCACCACACCATGCTGGCTGCGCGGCTCCGAAGGCGTGATGCATGTGTGCCGCCGCAAATTGGGCATCGAACCGGGCCAAACCACGCCCGATGGGCAGTTCACCTTGTCCGAGGTCGAATGTCTGGGAGCCTGCGTGAACGCGCCCGTGATTCAGGTGAACGAGGATTATCACGAAGACTTGGACGAAGCGAAGACCGAGGCCTTGATCGAACGTCTTCAAAACGACAAGGCGGATTAGGACCATGCTGCAAGACGCCGATCGCATCTTCACCAATCTGCACGGAGAGCAAGGCTGGAATCTGGACGCGGCGCGCCGCCGTGGCCGCTGGGCGGACACTAAAGCTCTGTTGGCCAAGGGGCGCGAGGCGATCATCAAGGAGATGATCGATAGCGGTCTGCGCGGTCGCGGCGGGGCGGGATTCTCCACCGGTATGAAGTGGTCCTTTATGCCCAAAGACGACAATCTGCCGCATTATTTGGTCGTCAACGCGGATGAGAGCGAGCCGGGCACCTGCAAGGACCGCGATATTCTGCGCCATGATCCGCACATGCTGCTTGAGGGCGTGCTATTGGCCGCCTTCGCCATCGGCGCGCATCGCGCCTATATCTATGTGCGTGGCGAATTCGCGCGTGAGGCGCGGATTCTGGCCGATGCGATCGACGAGGCCAATGCGGCGGGTTTGCTGGGCCGCAATGCCTGCGGTTCGGGTTGGAACCTGGAATGCCATGTGCATCGTGGCGCGGGGGCCTATATCTGCGGCGAAGAATCCGCTTTGTTGGAAAGCCTGGAGGGCAAGCGCGGATTGCCGCGCAACAAGCCGCCCTTTCCGGCCCAAGCGGGGCTGTATGCCTGCCCAACCACCATCAACAATGTGGAAAGTATCTCCTGCGTGCCCGATATTCTGCGCAAGGGCGGAGCGTGGTTTGCCGCGCTGGGTCGGCCCAAAAACACCGGCACCAAGCTGTTTTGCATCTCGGGCCATGTGGAAAAGCCCTGCACGGTGGAAGAGGAAATGGGCATTCCGCTGCGTGAGCTGATCGAGCGTCACGCGGGCGGTGTGCGCGGCGGGTGGGACAATCTGTTGGCCGTGATCCCGGGCGGGTCATCCACGCCTCTTATTCCCAAAGAGGTGTGCGAGACGGTCTTGATGGATTTCGATTCCTTGCGTGCCGCTCAATCGGGGCTGGGCACGGCAGGCGTGATCGTGATGGATCGCAGCACGGATATCGTGCGCGCCATCGCGCGTTTATCGCGTTTTTACATGCATGAATCCTGCGGCCAATGCACGCCCTGTCGCGAGGGCACGGGCTGGGTATGGCGGCGCATGGAAAAAATAGCCTCGGGACAGGCGGTACCACATGACATCGACGATCTTTTGGCGATCACCCGCCAGATCGAAGGCCACACCATCTGCGCCCATGGCGATGCCGCCGGTTGGCCGGTGCAAGGCCTGATCCGGCATTTTAGGGGCGAGATGGAAAAGCGGATGGTGGCATCATCGTCTGAGCCTGAGACACATGAACATTAGCCTTGATCATGCAATCAAATGCCGCATTGACGTTATTTTAAGCTGGGGTTAGCCTTCCCTCATGGTTGGCCGCCTGAACGGCTCGCGGGATTTGATGGGGCAGCTTGCACCGCGTCACGAAAAGCTAAAGCGCCGCAGCCAACAAGACACATGCTGCGGTTCCCAGAGGGTTTGGGGCGATGCGCGTGTGAAGTCTTGGGCGGCGAATCCGTCTTCACGACAACACCAAATCGGTTTTCTCAGGCCCCGCTGACAGGGCGTTCCGGGTTATGGGGCGTTTTGTCGGCGTCTGCGGTGATCGGCCCACACCGGCTTTTCCCAAGCTGGGTCGGACAGCACAGAAAAGACCGCCTTCAAAAGCGGTCGGGGAGATCAACATGACGACAGAAAAGCCAACAGGCGACGGGAAAGAGAACATTGTCATTCTAAGGATGTATGAGAAGCGACCGACTAAGCCAAGCATCAAGAAAGCGAACACTAGGCCAAGCCGCCCCCTGCCTCCAGGTTGTTCGTCGAATTCGCCTGAAGCCCGTATGTACGGGTTCGTACCGAGATGCGTACGGCCCCACATAATCTAGACATTTATCTATAGCAAGGCGGCGGGGTATTACCTGCCGCCTTGCTATCAATCCCCTTTACGCTTTTGCATCACATAGCGCAGTTTTTGCAAAGCGCGTTGGCGCAAGAGAATCTCGCCAGCACTGGTGGGGCCTTGCAAGCTGACCTCGGTGCCGGTGTGTACGTCCACGGCGGTGACCTTGACGATATCGCCGATGCGCGTCAGCTCGAACAGGACATCGCCTGGCGGCGATGGGTTAGGTGTTTTCGAGTCCATAGGCCAAGGCCATAAGTTCGATGGGGTGCCGCGATTGAGGCGTGACGGCGGCGGGGTCGCATAACGCGCCGCTTTGGCTAACGACCACCTGCTGTGCCATCAGCTCCATGCCTTGGGCGATATGCGCGCCCGCCAGGGGGCATTCCGAGGCCAGATAGGCGCTCTTTTCCTGAGCGGCTTGCCGCATCACAGGCTTGCCGACCTTGAGCGCGGAATCGAAATTCTCCTTCAGCACGCCCCACGATCCGCCATGTCCCGAGCAACGTTCGATGACCTTGACAGCCTGGCCGGGGATAAGGCGCAACATCTCGGCCGCTTTAAGGCCGATATTCTGTGCGCGCGCGTGGCAGGCAATATGTAACGTGATCCCGCCTTCTAAAACTTTGAGCTGATCGGGTACGCCTTCGCGCTTGGCGAGGCTGATCACATATTCGCTGATGTCGTAACTGGCCGTGGCCAGTTTTTGCACTAAGGCGCGGTGCGGAGCATCGGTGGGAACCAAGAGGGGCCATTCGCTTTTCAGCATTAGGGCACAACTGGGCACCAGGGCGATCACGTCATATCCCTTGTCGATCCATGGAGAAAGCGCCTCGGCCACCGTAGCGGCATGCTTATTCACGCCGCCCAGGTCGCCCTGCTCCAGTTGTGGCATGCCGCAGCAGCGCGGATACACCACCTCGGTCTCGACCCCGCAATGGGCCAGCACGGCTAGAGCCGCCATGCCGATAGCCGGGTTATTGTAATTACTGAAACAAGTAGCATAGACCACGGCCTTGCGCTTGCCATAGGCGGGGGCCTTGGCGTTGACAACGGGTGGGTTTTCCCGTGCCTGCATGACCAGGGTTTTTCCGTGATATTGGGGCAATGCAGCGCGGCGATCCACCTGCGCCACTTTCTCCAAGGCGACGCGGGCGGGTTGATTGCGGGTATCGGTCAACCAATTGGCTATTTCCGGTGCCAGCCGCGCCATCGCGCCGTTGCGGTCTGTTTGGGTCAGTTGAACCTCGGCCCAAGGACTGCCCTCTTTCTTGCGTCGCACGGCGCGGGCGCGCAGCATCAGATGCGGAAAATCCAGATTGAATTCATGCGGCGGCACATAAGGACAGGTGGCCTGATAGCACATATCGCACAAGGTGCATGCCTTTTCGATCGAGGGGAAGTCCTGGCTGGACACATCCTCCATTTCGCCGCTGGCTGTGGCGTCGATCAAATCGAATAGGCGCGGAAAAGATTCGCACAAGTTAAAGCAACGACGGCATCCGTGGCAGATGTCATAGACACGGCGCAGTTCGGCATCCAATTTGGCCTCGTCCCAGAAGTCGTCTTCTTTCCAGGCCACGGGATGACGCCGGGGAGCTTCCAAACCACCTTCACGCATAATCAAGTTCCTCAATCGGCTGGCACTGGCCGGGACGGATAACCGCCCCGGCCAGTGCGCCATGATACTCTTTTCGTTTTAACCAGCAATGCTGTCCAAGGCTTTCTGGAAACGACCAGCATGGGACTTCTCGGCCCGCGCCAGGATCTCGAACCATTCGGCGATTTCCTCGAAGCCCTCATCACGCGCGGTGCGTGCCATGCCTGGATACATGTCGGTGTATTCATGCGTTTCGCCTGCGATGGAGGCCTTGAGGTTGGCGTTTGTGTCGCCAATCGGCTCGCCCGTGGCTGGGTCGCCTACCTCTTCCAGGTATTTCAGATGGCCATGCGCGTGGCCGGTTTCGCCCTCGGCGGTCGAACGGAACACGGCGGCCACATCGTTATAGCCTTCCACATCGGCCTTTTGAGCGAAATACAGGTAACGACGGTTCGCCTGGCTTTCGCCGGAGAAGGCGTCTTTCAGATTCTGTTCGGTTTTGCTGCCTTTTAAGCTGCTCATGACGTGTCTCCCCAGGAGTGTGAGTGATGAAAGGGTTTCACCGTGATGGACCGATCGGTTGCCTAGCCCCACAACGGTGAAGATCATAGTTGCCAGGCTCGGATGCATGGGAACTCGATACCTACATATTTAGAACAATTCTAAATATATGCAAGCTTTCCGCGCCCCGCATCTTAACAAGGTTTTGAGTATAGGGCTCGATGTGCGAGACCAAGGCGACCAATTGCCGCAGTTCACCGTGACGGGCATGTCGGGGGATAGTCGGAGATAGATTTATGGGCGAGGCAACTCTTCGGTAGAGGCCAGATGGATAACCAACTCGATATGATGAATGTGGTGGCCTTCCGGTAAGGCGGGCATACCTTCAATGCGAAGGCTGTCTGGATCAATGTCGCAAACCTTGCCCGAACTATCAAAGATGAAATGGTGGTGTGGCGATGTGTTGGTATCAAACCAACAAACGTCCGAATCCAAATGCACTTCACGCAATATGCCGTGCCGTGTGAATTGATTCAACGTGTTGTAGACGGTTGCAAGGGATACATTTATGCGCTGTTTCACAGCCTCACCGTGCAGAATCTCGGCCGTCACATGTCGGTCACGGTCGGCAAACAAGAGGCTTGCCAACGCCACGCGCTGGCGCGTGGGGCGTATGCCCATGCCGCGCAATTTCTCAGTGATGCGTTGAATGGGTGGACTCTGCTTCATCCCGACCAGTCTAAGCCGAAATAGTTCACTGGCAAGTTATTCCATGCGAGGCGAGATGGTCGTGGCATTATGTCGCGGCCGCCCTTGCTCACGAAGCATGTAAACGACTGTCGCGGCGACGCTGGCATGCGGGGGGGATGTGCATGGACTCCCTGTATTTAGCGACGGTGCGCCGGGCGATATCCACGCCTTCTTCGCGTAGGCGCAGGCATAAGCCTTCGTCGGAAAGGATATGGGTCGTTGTTTCGGTATTAATGAGTTCGCGAATGCGATGGCGTACCGAGGTCACCGAATGGTCGGCTTGGCCATCCGAGGCGCTCAGGGCGTTCGAGAAAAACGATTTCAGCGCAAAGGTGCCGCGCGGCGTGGACATGAATTTATTGGCGACCACGCGACTGACTGTGGATTCATGCACTTCGACCACTTTGGCGATGTCGCGCAGCATCATGGGGCGCAGGCAATGCACGCCATGCACAAAGAACGCCTCTTGCTGACGGACGATTTCGGAAGCCACGTTCAACAAAGTGGTGGCGCGTTGGTGCAGGGCGCGCACCAGCCAATTGGCGGCCTGGAAGCGTTCGGTCATATAGGATCGCGCTTCGCCTTGCCGGGTCTGTGCGCGTACCGTTGCGAAATATTGCTCATTGACCAGAACACGAGGCAGGGTTTCCGGATTCAGCTCAACGCGCCAGGCTCGGCCTTCATTGGCGGGAGCTGGTCGCATCAGCACATCGGGCTGTATGACATCGGCCGTCGGCGCGTTGAAGACCAAAGCTGGCTTGGGGTCCAGCAGACGCAATTCGGCGACCATGGCCGAGATTTGCGCGGCATCGACGCCGCAGGCGCGTGACAGTTTGTCCATTTCGCGCCGCGCCAAAAGATCCAGATGATCCAAAAGCTTTTGCATGGGCAAGCTGAAGCGGCCTTGATCCTTCAGCTGCAAACTCAGGCATTCCTTCAGCGAACGG
Organism: Alphaproteobacteria bacterium; assembly: GCA_016699305.1. Taxonomy (NCBI): domain Bacteria; kingdom Pseudomonadati; phylum Pseudomonadota; class Alphaproteobacteria; species Alphaproteobacteria bacterium. The sequence goes on along the minus strand of CP064970.1, from coordinate 692,993 downwards.
GCGAAGATGCCGGGCGGGTCGAAGCCTTGCACTCTTTCTAGGACGGCTTCGATCTTCTCGATCGGACAGCCCAGGCTTTGGGCCAGGCTGGGAAGGTCGGCGGTCAGATAACCGGACTCGTCCAGATTCTCCATCAGGCTTAACGCCACCAGACGTTCGGGGCCGGCGGGGATATCCACTTCGATCTGCGCCCATAGATGCTCGCGCAGGTTTTCGGGTCTGCCAGGCAATTGATCCAGTAAGGAATGGCCATCGGAACCCGAGGATTGGCGATTACTGCGGTCGCGTGCTTGCACGGTCAGGGCTGGCGCTTGGGGAGCTTCGTCTGCGCCGGCATCACCCAACGAGTCAGGGTCTGGCGCGGCGGTTTCCAGAAAAGGATTTTGCGCCATCTCGGTCTGAAGCCAAGACGACAATTCGACATTCGACATTTGCAGCAGACTGATGGCCTGTTGCAATTGCGGTGTCAAAACCAGGGAGGCTCCCTGGCGCAGTTCCAGACGTGGTTCGATCGCCATATAGCGACGCTACCAAGCGAACCTTTCGCCTAAGTAAACGCGCCTAACATCCTGATTTCCAACAATTTGTTCGGGCTTTCCTTCCATCAGGACGCGCCCATCGTGCAAAATATAGGCCCGATCCACGATATCCAGCGTCTCGCGCACATTGTGGTCGGTGATGAGAACGCCAAGGCCCCGGTCGCGCAAATGGCGGATCAGGTCGCGCAGATCGCCAAGGGCGATCGGGTCGATTCCGGCCAAGGGTTCATCGAGCAACAGGAAATGCGGACGCGTGGCCAAGGCGCGGGCGATTTCCACCCGCCGCCTTTCTCCGCCCGACAGAGCCAAAGCAGGGGCGCGGCGCAGATGCTCCAGTGAAAATTCAGCCAATAGGTCGTCAAGCATGGCCTCGCGCACGTCGCGGCGGCGTTCCACGGTTTCTAGGACGGCGCGGATGTTGTTCTCGACCGAAAGCCCACGAAAGACGGAGGCTTCCTGTGGCAGATAGCCCAAGCCCAGCCGAGCGCGCCGATACATGGGCAGGGCGGTCACATCATGCCCGTCCATGGTGATCGTGCCGTAATCGGCGGGGATAAGACCGGTCAGCATGTAAAAGCATGTCGTTTTGCCGGCGCCGTTGGGCCCCAGCAGGCCGACGATCTCGCCGCGATCCAGACGCACACTGACATCTTGCAGCACAGGCCGCTTACGATAGGTCTTGCCCAGATGCTCGGCGCGTAATCCTTGAGCGCCTTTGGGAGATTCGGAAGTCGTCATCATAGAACCTTAGCCATATGCTCGCAGACCGTCATACAACAATTGAGGCTGCAAGAGAAACCATATGCACAGGCACCATCCACCGCTTTGTCATGGCCGTGGGGCGTCTTTAGGGCGCTTTTGGCCGGGTATGGGGGCCAGAAGGCCGTCGATCCCCGCCGAAGCGTCCGTTTTGCTGCCCGATGATGGGCCGCCCGGGACCAGGAAGGCGCGTACGCGCTCGCCACTCTTACTGACCAGGCGACTGACACCGGTGGCCATATTCATTTCCACCACGTCCCCGATCAGAACCGTGGTGCCGCGTACAACTCGGACATGTCCGAACAGCTGAGTGAGATTGCGCACGGGGTCAAAGCTGGCGCGATCGCATTGTGCCATGCCCTGAGGCATAGAGATATGCACATGCCCCCGCGCATCCACCTGCTGAACATCCATCGCACCATTGCCCGTGGCGGGTTTTGCCGAGGAGTCGCGCATTTGGGCGACAAGCTCATCGGCCTTGATATGCGTGCCGTCGGCGCGGATCATCTCGGCATTGCCGCGCGCCACGGCCAAACGCGTATTCTGCCAGTATTCCAAGGCATCGCGTGCCGTGACGGTCATATCATCGGATGTCATCTGCAGGCCTTCGCCGGTCAAGACGCCCATGCCGGTTTCGGCGTCAAAGCTGCCCTCGCTGCCGGTCGCCTTGTAACGTCCGCTTTCGACCGCCACATGGCCGGTTCCCGTGAGCAGCACGATACGATCCTGCTTTTGCCCCGCTTTGTTTTTCATCGATGCGGTCAGCAGATCGGCGGTCACCGCCACATCGCCTTGCACCGCCCGCGCGCGGCCCTTGGCCACATACATGCCTTCTTCGCGCCGCCATTCCAGGGATTCGTCGGCGGTTACTTCGATCGGTTTGTCGCTTCCCGTGCCCGGTAAGGACGATGCGCCAGCTGGCTGCGCATCGGCGGCCTTCGGGGCAGCAGGAGCCGCTTGGGCCAAGGACGCTGCGCCTGGCGTCCATGCCAGGGCCACCCATAGCAGACCGCAGGCCAAATCTTTTCGTGAAGTCATCATCATGTTCCGCACCGTCATGCGCCTATCCTGTCTATCGAGCTTCGCCGCGCAATACGGCGCGGGCGGGACCTTTGAAGATGACTATCGCGCCGCTGTTTTGCATCAGCAAGCCGCCTTGAGCATGAACCTCGCCCGTGGGACCGAAAAGGTCAACGGGGCTTTGGCTGGACGCTTCGGCCTTGGTCAGGTCCACGCGGATATCTTGTCCCGTCAGGCGATAGCCCGCATCGTGGAAAATCTCGAAGCCTTCATTCAAGCTGACCATGTTGCCGGTACGCTCATAGCGGCCATTCTTGGCGCGCAGCGACAGCCAACCGCCATCAATGGCGATATCGCCTTCGGGACGATTTAGCTGGATAGCCTCGGCATCGGCCTTGGGCTGCAAGGCGGCGTCGGCCGAGATGTAGTAGTCGCGGTTCTTTTCGTCCACCCCGCTATAACGGGGACGCACCATTTGGCCTTGTTGCACCGTCACGCCGCTGGGCATGGGCGGAGGCGGTTCATCCGCCGGCCATAGAAACAGGGCGATCATCAACCCTGCCGCCGCCGCCGCCAGAAGAATCTTGGCCATTCCCACAAAGCGGCTATAGCCAAGGCTGTGTCGGCCCAGTTCGCGCGGACCGACATCAAGATCCAGGTCGTCCTGGTCCTGTTCGGGGGAGGCCGAGCCGTTGGCTCGTGCCCGCAGGTCAGACGATTCCGGCGCGAAGACAGTCATGCAGATGCAGCACGCCCACGGGGCGATCCTCTTCGACCACGAATAAGTTGGTCACGCGCCAGTCATTCATGCGCCCCACAGCCTCGGCCGCCAGCAGGGACGGCAAGACGCTGCGCGGATGGGGGGTCATTACCTCGCCCACATGGCGCGTCAGTAAGGAGTCGTTCATGTGGCGACGTAAATCGCCATCGGTGATGATGCCGATCAGCTTGCCATCGGCATCCACCACGCCCACGCAGCCAAAGCCCTTGGCGCTCATGGTCAACAGGGCTTCGCTCATCGGGGTTTCGGGGGTGGCCAGCGGGATGCTGGGTTCGCCATGCATCAGGTCGCGCACGGTCATCAACCGCTTGCCCAAGGCTCCGCCGGGATGGAATTTGCGAAAATCGGTGGCGGTGAAGTGTCGCTTTTCGATCAAGGCGATGGCCAAGGCGTCGCCCAGAGCCAAAGTCATGGTGGTCGAAGTGGTGGGGGCCAGGCCCAAGGGGCATGCCTCGGCCACGGGCGGCAGCAACAAAAGCACGTCGGCGGCCCGCGCCAGCATGGACTCCCGCCGGGCGGTGATCGCCACCAAAGGAATGGAAAAACGGCGGCAATAGGTCACAAAGTCTGTAAGCTCGACCGTCTCGCCGGAATTGGACAACGCCAGAACCACGTCGTCCCGCGTCACCATGCCCAGATCGCCGTGGCTGGCCTCGCCCGGATGCACGAAATAGGAAGGTGTGCCGGTCGAAGCCAGAGTCGCGGCGATCTTATTGCCGATATGCCCGTTCTTGCCCATGCCGGTGACCACGACGCGCCCTTTGGCCGCGCCCAATATTGCCACCGCTTGCACGAAGTTTTCATCCAAGCTTTCGGCCAAAGCCTTCAGCGCCAGAGCTTCCTGCTCCAAAGCCCGCACACCCGCCGCGAGGCCTTCATCTTCCGTTTCCAAGACGTTCACGGCTGTCATAACCCCGATCATGTTTTGCGCGCCTACCCAAAAGTGAGTCACCGGCAAGGACTCTAGGCGCAGCCGAGCAGAAAGGGAAGGGAGCGAAGAAGATATAGAAACCCTGCTTCTGTATATGTCAGAAGGCAGAAGCCAACATGAACCGTATCTTCAATAGGCTGGTGGCATCCATGCCCCGTGAAACGGAAAAGTCAAAAGACGGTCCGGAAGGATAACGAGGAAGCTGGCAGAGGCGACGAACACCCTATCTGGCAATCAAGACGCGGAAATAGAAATAGCCTCCGCCTGGTACTGTGCCATCCTGCCACTGAGTGGTAGCAGACATACACCCCTGTACCATTCCATTATTATCTGGGTTTCCCCAAGTCGTATCTATTGGCAAACCACCAATAGATCCGTAATTGCCTGAGTAACTACCTGAAAAGAAAGTGAAGTATAGTTTATAACTACCGTGTTTTGGTGGTGTTGTTGCGTCGATATTTTTGAATCCAACAAGGCCATTAATCTGTAAACAAATATCTTTTGAAACCCATGGCAAAATCATTGTTAGGTCCGAGCTTGTTGCTGAATCAATGTAATAACACGGATTAGTTGCGCCATTAGTGCCGTATCCACCAGTACCTGTATTAGCAACACAAATCGTTGTAAAAAGGTTATTTCCAAAAGGGGACTTGATAGACGAATTTGAGGCATCGAAATTTGCCTGATTTAATGCTCCTGCCGGAGGCGTCACCCAATTCATCCCGCCGCCATTCACATCAAAGACATGACAGGATTTATCGGATGGGGCATTTGGATTTTCATAGCCACTGACAAAAGGGTTTTCAAAGCTGACCTGCGTATCGGTGCAACCCTTTCCCAATACCCTATCCACGCCCATCTTAACGCTAGCTGCATATTCAAGAATGGCTGTGGCATATGCCTTGGCGCTGATTGCCGAAGTATCGCTATTAAATCCACCCGACCCCGCGGCAATGGCAGAGGCGATGACAGCCAGAATCGCCACCACGAACAGGATCGGCCCAATGGCTATGCCTGATTCAGGGCCATGCTCAGATACCCAGCGTGGGGGGGGGCGGTTTCAGCGCACACACTTTTTATCTCTGTAACAGTTGTGCAGTATCCTTAAGCACCGACTCTATCTCTCGGGGATTGTGTTGTCCATTCTTTGCGTCTCCCCGCTGAAATCATGGGGTGGTAAGTTTTTCCATGACCAGTTTGCGGTTTTTCTTGTCCCCAAGGCCAGAAAGCCATAAACGTAAAGCGTTCACGACTATCCCAAGGATTCCTTCATGCTGTCCGCTCTTGCGCGAAAGTTGTTTGGCTCGTCGAACCAACGAGTCGTGCGTTCGCTTGCTTCCCATCTGGCCCGGATCAACGCGCTCGAGGCTGAATTCGCGGCTTTGAGCGACGATGCCTTGCGTCAGCAGACGGTGAAGTTCCGTCAGCGCCTGACCGATGGCGAGCTTTTGGACGATCTGTTGCCCGAGGCCTTCGCCACCGTGCGCGAGGCGGCCAAGCGTACATTGGGCCAACGTCCGTTCGACGTGCAGCTGATGGGCGGCATGGTGCTGCATCAAGGCCGGATCGCCGAGATGCGCACCGGTGAAGGCAAAACTCTGGTCGCCACGTTGCCCGTCTATCTGAACGCCCTGACGGGCAAGGGCGTGCATGTGGTCACGGTCAATGACTATCTGGCCCGGCGCGATAGCGCCTGGATGGGGCAGATTTACCGGTTTCTGGGCCTGTCTGTGGGCTGCATCTTGCACGAGCTGTCGGACGAGGAACGCCGCGACGCCTATGCTTGCGATATTACCTATGGCACCAATAACGAATTCGGTTTCGATTATCTGCGCGACAATATGAAATTCGCGCTATCCGACATGGTGCAGCGTCCTTTCAACTTCGCCATCGTGGACGAGGTGGACTCGATCTTGATCGACGAGGCGCGCACGCCGTTGATCATCTCTGGCCCGTCCGACGATTCGTCCGAACTCTATGTTCGAATCGACGCCCTGATCCCGCGCTTGGAAGATGGCGATTACGACAAGGACGAAAA